>NZ_MUMI01000093.1 GCF_002155975.1 Amycolatopsis kentuckyensis | reverse complement strand
GAGACAGCATAAGCCCCGGCAACCGGAACCCCATCAGGCCCCGGCAGCTCCCAGTCCCCGCCCGGGTCGTAAATCGGTCCCTCAGGCATGGCGCCGCACCGGAACAGTCGTCATCAGCTCTCCCCTAGCTTGCAGTGTGCTCCACCCCGAGCACCCTGCGTATCCGACGCCTCGCACCCTACCAAGGTTCCCGCGAAGGAAAAGCCGAGGTCACGAGGGCCGCGGCGGTCCTCTCGGCGCTCTCCCAAGCCGCGGCCCTCGTGACGTCTACGGGGTTGGGGTGCAGCTTGTGCGCCCCAATGTCACCGAGCCGGTGATGCCCGATGGCGGGAGGAAGTCGATGCGCAGCATCGTCAAGGCGATGCTTCCGTCGCCCGGGAGGGTCTGGATGTTGAACACCGCGTTCGCCAGGACCGTTCCGTCCGGTTTCCGCAACGGGGACACGTGCCCCACCGGCACCGGGCTCGGGGGGTTCGGGATCCCCGACAGGCCGCTGTACGTCCAGTTCGCGTTCGTCTGCGTCTGCGTCCCCACGCACGTCACCGTGAAACTCGACAGCTTCACCCGGGGCCCGCCCGCGCTCACCAGGGCCGACAGCTCGAAGTTCTTGCCCGTCGCCGACGAGGTCGTCGACGTCGAATCCGGAGATTTCGTGCAGGACGACGTTCCGCCGCCGAAAGTGACCCCCGGCTTCGAGATCACCTGGGCCGTTGCGCTCGTCGGGCCGTCGATCGAACAGTGGCCCTGGGCCGCTACCTCGACCTGCGAGCCCGCCTTGGTGAACGAAGCCGCGCCGATGTCCGCCACGCCCGGCTCCGGGGCCGCCGAAGCAGGCGAAGCGCCTGAAGCTGCCAGGCCCGTCACCACCAAGGCCGTGACGATCGTGCTGCGCATCCGGTGTCCTCCTCGCCGCCGGAGAGGGCCGTGGTCGGCCGCTCTTCCACGACTGAATATCCGCCCGCCGGAGACGTCCGTTGCGCCCGGGAACTCCGATCACCCTTTCGAGGATCGCCAACCACCCGGGCGGTGTCATGTTCATCACCGTTTCCGCAGGACAGCGGGTAAACGACCGCGCGGCGGAGCCACTACGCTCAAGGGGCAACCGACCGGTGCACGAGTAGAGCGGAGCCGACGTGTCTGTGCCTTCCCCAGCCCCCGGGGCGGGATCCCTCCCCGCTGCGCCGGGCGGCGCCCTCGACGACCTGCGGGCGTCGGTCGGGCTGCAGATCGCCGACGAAACCCTGCTGCGGTCGATCGCCGGCGGGCTGACCGAGGTCGAGAAGCTGCTGCGCGAGGTCGTCCGCAGTGACGTCCAGGCGGTCAACGACGCCGCGTTGCACCTGGTCGAGGCGGGTGGCAAACGCTTCCGTCCGCTGTTCACCCTGCTCTCCGCGCAGTTCGGCCCGAAGCAGGACGACCACGTCATCATCGCCGCCGCCGCGGTCGAGCTGGTGCACCTCGCCACGCTCTACCACGACGACGTCATGGACGAGGCCACCATGCGGCGCGGCGCCGAGAGCGTCAACGCCCGCTGGGACAACACCATCGCCATCCTCACCGGCGACTTCCTCTTCGCGCACGCCTCGCGCCTGGTCGCCGACCTCGGCACCGACGCCGCGCGGATCATCGCCGAGACCTTCGGCGAGCTGGTCACCGGCCAGATGCGCGAGACCGTCGGCCCCGGCCCGGATGACGACGCCGTCGCGCACTACCTCACCGTGATCGCGCAGAAGACCGGCTCGCTCATCGCCACCTCCGGCCGGTTCGGCGGCATGATGTCCGGCGCCGCCGAGGAGCACATCGAGGCGCTGCGCCGGTTCGGCGACATCATCGGCACCGCCTTCCAGATCTCCGACGACATCATCGACATCGCGTCGCCGTCCGACGAGCTCGGCAAGGCGCAGGGCACCGACCTGCGCGAAGGCGTCCGGACGCTGCCGATGCTGTACGCGCTGGCCGACCCGGGCACCGACCCGCGGCTGGTCGAGCTGCTGTCCGGCCCGATCGGCGACGACGCGCTCGTGCAGGAGGCGCTGGAGCTCCTCCGGGTGAGTAGCGGACTCGATCGAGCACGCGTCACCCTTTCCGACTACGCTCAGCGCGCGCGAGCCGAGCTCACCGCGCTGCCGGCCTCACCCGCCCGGGACGCGTGCGAGTCGGTCGCCGACTACCTGGTCGCGCGCACGCGCTAAGCACTTAACAGGGGCAGGAAAAGATGTCCATATTCGGACAGGTCTGGCTGTGGAGCCTCGCCGCGTTCTTCGTCGGGGTCCTCCTCACCTGGCTGGTACTGGTGCTGCCGCTCCGCAAGAGCGTCCGCCGCCTCGAGAGCTCGCTGGCGCAGGCCCACGCCGACGCCGCGCGCACCCCCGCGAACGCGGCCGCGGTCGGCGGCGGCACCGAGGCGTTCCGCCGGCCGGAGCCGCGGCGCGAGCCGGAGCCGTCCCGCCAGGAGACCTCCTACCCCGGCACGCTGGTCGCCGCGCCGCCGATCCACCGCGACGACGTCCACGACGACATCGACGAGGACTTCGCCGAGCTGGACGCGCAGGTGCCGCTGCGGATGCCGCCGGAGCCGGAGCCCCTCCGCGCGCCCGAGCCGGAGCTCGAGGAAGACGACCCGTACCGGAGCGCGGCCTCCCAGTTCCTGACGCCGGACGACGAGCCGGAGCGCGCCACCGCGACGCAGTACCTGGCCCCGGTCGGGGATTCGTTCGACGACGAGCCGGAGCCCGAGTCGCCGGCGTTGTCGCGGCTCGAGCACAAGCTCGACCCGGACCCGGCGGGCTCGCTGTTCCAGCCTCCGGCCGGCGAGGCGCCGACGCCGGACTGGTTCGACCACGAGCAGCCGTCCGAGCGGTCGGCGTTCGAAGAGCCGGTGGAGCGCACCCGCTTCATCACCGAGCACCCGGGTTCGGTGCGCCAGGACGAGCCGGAAGAGGACGAGCCGCCGCAGTACGCGTTCGGCGGTGACATCACCGAAAGCGAGCTGGACGTGCCCCCGGAGACCCCCGCCGAAGCGACGCAGGTGCTGCCGAAGCGGCAGCCTCGGGACGCGGTGCGCGGCGGGTTCGACGCGCCGCAGCCGATCCAGCCGTCGATGCGCACGGTCGAGCGCCGTGAACCGGACCTGTCCGGGGCGCACAGCGGCTCGCTGTTCGAGCCGTCGGTCCAGCCGAACCAGGCGGCGGCCGCCGCCGGTGTCGTGGCGCCGGAGCCGCCCCCGGCCCGTCAGGCGGCGGGCGACTCGGTCCCGCCGGGCCCGTTCGGCCCCGGTTCGGCGATGCCGCGCCCGGGCGGCGGGGCACCCAGCGACAGCTTCGCGGTGAAGGCCAGCGTCACGGCTTTGCGGTACTGCACCGAGGAATCGGCGCAGTTCCCGAAGATGGTCGCCGAGGTCTGGTTCCGGACGGCCGAGGACGCCGAGCGCGTCGGGTTCCGGCCGCTCAGCTGAGCTTCGGCCCGGCCTGGAACAGCACGAGGGCCGCGCCGCCGGGATCGGTGACCACCACCAGCGAACCGAACGGCAGCTCGGTGCGCTCGCGCACCAGGGTTCCGCCCAGCTCCAGGGCTTTCGCCGCGGCGGCGTCCACATCGGACACCGGCGCGTAGGGCAGCCACTGCGGCGCCCGGTCGTCGCCGGGTGCCAGCTCGGTGAGGCCTGCCCAGGGTGCGCCGCCGGTCGTCAGCAGCGTGTTGTCGGCCTCCCAGCCCAGCAACTCGGCGAAGAACCGCTTGCTGCCCGCGGGGTCGGTGGTACGGACGTCGAAGAACACGAAAGGTGATTCAGGTCGCATGGCCTAAAACTTAGGACACTTGTCCCAACGAGGGCAACCCCGGAAATGCCGAAGGCCGCCATGCCCGGGCATGGCGGCCTTCGGGGAAGCAGCGGGTTACGCGACCGTCCAGGTGTCCTTGCCGCGCAGCAGACCCTGCAGGTCCGGCTTGCGGGCCGCGCGGGCCGCCTCGACCTGGGCGCGGGCGCCGTCGTCGTAGGTCGGGCGCTCGACCTGGCGGAGGATGCCCGTGGGGACGTGGTTGAGGTTCTGGTCGCCCAGGCGCGAGAGCGCGAACGCGTACGACGTGTCCACGATCGACGGGTCGTGCACGACGATGTCGTCCTCGCCGATGTCGGCGACCTTGGCGACGTCCAGGCCGCCCCAGTCGCCGCGCTTGACGCCGAACTCCTGGTTCGGGCCGAAGCGGATCGGCTCGCCCGCGCGCAGCGGGATCAGCCGGGCGGCGGCCTCGTCGGCGTCCTTGAGGACGTCGAACGCGCCGTCGTTGAAGATCGGGCAGTTCTGGTAGATCTCGACCAGCGCCGACCCGCGGTGCTGCGCCGCCGCCTGGAGGACCTCGGTCAGGCCCTTGCGGTCGGAGTCCATCGCCCGGCCCACGAACGACGCCTCCGCGCCGATCGCCAGCGACAGCGGGTTGAACGGTGTGTCCACCGAGCCCATCGGCGTCGACTTCGTGACCATGCCCTGCCCGGACGTCGGGGAGTACTGGCCCTTGGTCAGCCCGTAGATCCGGTTGTTGAACAGCAGGATCTTGATGTTCACGTT
Source organism: Amycolatopsis kentuckyensis (assembly GCF_002155975.1). Lineage (GTDB taxonomy): Bacteria > Actinomycetota > Actinomycetes > Mycobacteriales > Pseudonocardiaceae > Amycolatopsis > Amycolatopsis kentuckyensis. The sequence continues at coordinate 16,302 of NZ_MUMI01000093.1, read as the reverse complement.
GCGCCGCAACGCGTGGATCAGGTGGTTGCCGCCGATGGACAGCGCGTCGCCGTCACCGGTGACGACCCACACCGACAGGTCCGGGCGCGTCGTCGCGAGCCCGGTCGCGATCGACGGCGCGCGGCCGTGGATCGAGTGCATGCCGTAGGTGTTCAGGTAGTACGGGAAGCGCGACGAGCAGCCGATACCCGAGATGAAGACGATGTTCTCGCGCTTGAGGCCGAGCGTCGGCAGGAACGACTGGACCGCGTTGAGGACGACGTAGTCGCCGCAGCCGGGACACCAGCGGACTTCCTGGTCGGACTTGTAGTCCTTGGCCTTCTGCGGTTCGTCGGTGGTGGGCACAAGGTCCAGGCCACCGATGGTCGGGAGCCCGATATCGATCGCGGTCATCGTGCCGCCTCCGTAGTAACGCCGGTGATGATCTCCGAGAACAGGTTCTGCAGCTCTTCGGCCTTGAACGCCATGCCGGCGACCTTGGTGTGCGAGTGGACGTCCACCAGGTACTTCGCCCGCAGCAGCAGCGACAGCTGGCCCAGGTTCATCTCCGGCACCACGACCTTGTCGTAGCTGCGCAGGATGTCGCCGAGGTTGGCCGGCAGCGGGTTGAGGTGCCGCAGGTGCGCCTGCGCGATCGGCAGGCCGAGCTTGCGCACGCGACGGCAGGCCGCGCCGATCGGGCCGAACGAGCTGCCCCAGCCGAGCGCGAGCACGCGGGCCTTGCCGCCGCTCGGGTCGTCGACCACGAGGTCGGGGACGTCGATGCCGTCGACCTTCGCCTGCCGCAGCCGGACCATCTTGTCGTGGTTGGCCGGGTCGTAGGAGATGTGGCCGGTCTTGTCGGCCTTCTCCAGCCCGCCGATGCGGTGCTGCAGGCCCGGCGTGCCGGGGATCGCCCAGGCCCGGGCGAGGGTCTCCGGGTCGCGGACGTACGGCCAGAATTCGCCGCTGTCGTTGTCGGCGTTGGGCTCGGACGCGAACTCGACGCTCAGGTCGGGCAGCGTCTCGACGTCCGGGATCAGCCACGGCTCGGAGCCGTTCGCGATCGCGCCGTCCGACAGCAGCAGCACCGGCGTGCGGTACTTCAGCGCGATCCGGGTCGCCTCGACGGCCGCGTCGAAGCAGTCCGCCGGTGACAGCGGCGCGATGATCGGGACCGGCGACTCGCCGTTGCGGCCGAACATCGCCTGCAGCAGGTCGGCCTGCTCGGTCTTGGTCGGCAGGCCGGTGGACGGGCCGCCGCGCTGGACGTCGATGACGACCAGCGGCAGCTCCACCATCACGCCGAGGCCGACGGCTTCGGACTTCAGCGCGACACCGGGCCCGGACGTCGAGGTGACGCCGAGCGCGCCGCCGTAGGACGCGCCCAGCGCGGCGCCGATGCCGGCGATCTCGTCCTCGGCCTGGAAGGTGATGATGCCGAAGTTCTTGTGCTTGGACAGCTCGTGGAGGATGTCCGACGCCGGGGTGATCGGGTACGTGCCGAGCAGGATCTGCAGGCCGGAGCGCTGCCCGGCGGCCACGATCCCGTAGGCCAGCGCGGTGTTGCCGGTGATCTGCCGGTAGGTGCCCTGCTTCAGCTTCGCCGGGGCGACCTGGAACGTCGTCGCGAACGACTCGGTGGTCTCGCCGTAGTTCCAGCCCGCGCGGAAGGCCAGGATGTTCGCCTCGGCGATGTCCGGCTTCTTCGCGAACTTCTCGCGCAGGAACCGCTCGGTGCCCTCGGTCGGCCGGTGGTACATCCACGACAGCAGGCCGAGCGCGAACATGTTCTTGCAGCGCTCGGCGTCCTTCTTGCCGAGGCCGGTGTCGGCGAGCGCGCCCTGGGTCAGGGTCGACATGGCGACCCGGTGCACCTGGTACGGCGCGAGCGTGTCGTCGTCCAGCGGGTCCGTCGCGTAGCCGACCTTGGTCAGGTTGCGCTTGATGAACTCGTCGGTGTTGAGGATGATCGTGCCGCCGTGCGGGACGTCGGCGAGGTTCGCCTTCAGCGCGGCCGGGTTCATCGCCACCAGCACGTCCGGCCGGTCGCCGGGGGTGAGGATGTCGTAGTCGGCGAAGTGCACCTGGAAGCTGGAGACGCCGGGGATGGTGCCCTGTGGCGCGCGGATCTCGGCGGGGAAGTTCGGCATCGTCGACAGGTCGTTGCCGAACGCGGCGGCCTCGGACGTGAAGCGGTCGCCGGTCAGCTGCATGCCGTCACCGGAGTCGCCCGCGAACCGGATGACCACCCGGTCCAGCTTGCTGACCTCGGTGGGCCTGGTTGCGGCGAGCGAGCCGTGACCAGCGCCGTTGCCGTTCGCACTCGTGCTCATGGGTCAGGGATTCCCTCTCTCCCGACGGTACGGCTTCCGTTCGCCTGCCGGTGCCGCGGCTGCGTTCACAGGTCTACTCCCGAGGTTAGCTCGCCCTCAACACCGATGTTGGTAGTGTCCCGGGTGTTGGGCGACCTCATCGATGCTCTTCAATGTCCCCTTCGCAGGTCCGTCAGATACCTGTAACTGATGGTAACGGGTAGCCGCTGTGCCGCGTTGTGACGCGTGTCTCCCGCAGGGTAGGGCCGTCCGATCCAGTCACGGCCGAGAACGGATCCGGTCCCGCATCAGGGAAAGCCGTTCGGCGAACTCCGGTGACGCCAGCGAGGCCAGCTGCGGCCGGATCTCGACGTCGACCGCGTCACTGTGGTCGGCCAGGCGCGCGGTGGCACGCAGACTGCGCTTGGTGGCGATCAGTGCTTCGCGCGGCGCGGCCACGGCGGGGTGAGCGAGCTCACGCGCGGCGGTCAGCAGTTCGTCATGGCCGCCGTCGACGACGCGCAGCGCCAGCCCGGCCCGCACGGCGGCTTCGGCGTCGAGCGGCTGCCCGAACAACGTCATGGCGGCGGCCTGCTGCGGGCCGGCGAGCCGCTGCGTCATCCAGGTCATCCCGCCGCCGGGGTGCAGCCCGAGTTCGAGGAACCGGGCGACGAACTTCGCCCGCGGCCCGGCCAGCCGGACGTCCGCGGCGAGGGCGAGGTTCAGCCCGGCCCCGACGGCGGCGCCCCCGACGGCGGCAATGGTCGGCAGCTCGCACCGCGCGACGGCGAGGAAGCCTTCGTAGATGGCACGCAGGCCGGGCTCGTCGGCCTGTTTGAGGGTGGACAGGTCGGCACCGGCGCAGAAGGCGGGCGGCGTGCCGGTGACGACGACGGCGTGCACGGACTCGTCCTGTTCCGCGGCCGCGACGGCGGCGGCGAGCTGAGCGGAGAGGTCGAGGGTCAGCGCGTTCCGGCTGCCGGGAGCGTCGACGGTCAGCAGGGCGACGCCGCCGGAGTGCTCGCTGACGATGCGGTCGGTCATGGGCTCAGCGTGGCACGGTCCGGTATTACTGGGGGCATGGGGGAACTGGTCGGGGTGCTGGTCAAGGGGATCGTCGTGCTGGCGGGGAACCTGCTGACGACGATCGACACGGTCGAGCTGTTCGGCGGACGCCGCCGCCGGGCCCGGGCCGCGGCGTCGGCTCGGGGGGAGCGCGTGGAGTACCCGTGCGTCCTGCGTTCCGAGGAGCTGACGTCCGGACGCGAGCGGCGCGGCTGGCTGGTGGTCGGGGACGGGCCGGTGCGGTGGCGGTCATTGCGCTCGGAGCCGGTGGAGTTCCAGCCGGGGGAGCTGACGATGCAGGCGGTCGATCGGCAGGCGGTGACGTTCCACGGAGCGGGCGGCCGGACGGAGCTGCGGCTGCACCCGGACGAGGCCCCGGCGGTCCTGCGAGCACTGGGCGGCTGAGGTCGCGGGTCCGGCGCTCGAGGCCTGCGACGACCTCGACCGGATCGCCGGGCTCGGTGGTCGTGCTCGGCCCGGCGATCCGGTCGGAGAGCACCGTCGCCCGGGGGAGCCGGGCATGTGCGGAATCTCCGTGCCGCGCGCCGGGGGTGCGTTCGTCGAGTAGGTCCGGGCGTCCCGCATCACGCGCAGAGGGGCGTGGTGGGTGAGCAACTCGGGCGCTGCTCGGTCGCCGGTGGGGGAGTAGCTCGGGGGTGCTGCCGGTCGCCGAGCAGCTCGGGGCTTCGCCGCTGGCCGGAGGCCTCACTGCTCCGGAGTGGGCGGCCGCTCCAGCAGCCGCGAGAGCACCACCGTCGACACCGTCCGGTCCACGATCTCCAAGCCCCGCAGGCGCTCCAATGCCGTCTCCAGGTGGTGGATGTCCGCCGCCCTCAGGTGGACGATTGCGTCCGCCGCGCCCGATACCGTGTACGCCGCCACCACCTCCGGCAGCGGTTCGAGGCGAGCCCGGATGCGGGCCGGTGTGATGTTGCCCTGGCACGTGACCTCGACGAACGCCTCCGTTCCCCAGCCCAGCGCCTCCGGGTCGACCACCGCCGTGAAGCCCCGCAGGATGCCCGTTTCGAGGAGCCGGTCGACCCGCCTCTTCACCGCCGGCGCCGACAGGCCGACCACCTTGCCGATCTCCGCGTAGCTTGATCGCGCGTTCGCCACGAGACACGAAACGATTCGCTGGTCGATGGTGTTCACACGCAACATTTAGCACAGATACGCGCAGCGAACAGCGATTGATTGCGATATTAGGCGCCCCTTACCCTGCAACCATGCAGGCGATGCGCGTACCGACCACCCGTCGATACCTGATGTGTCCCCCGCGTCACTTCGCGGTGGACTACGTGATCAACCCCTGGATGGACCCGACCCAGCCGGTCAGCGCCGACGTCGCCGTCGCGCAGTGGACCGAGCTGCGCGACACCTATCGCCGCCTCGGCCACACCGTCGAGGAGATCGAGCCCCAGCCCGGCCTGCCCGACATGGTCTTCGCCGCCAACTCCGGCACCGTCGTCGACGGCCGCGTGCTCGGCTCGCGGTTCCGCGCCCCGCAGCGCGCCGCCGAGGCCGAGCACTTCCGCCGCTGGTTCGTCGAGCACGGCTACCGCGACATCACCATGCCGGAGAAGATCAACGAAGCCGAAGGCGACTTCGCCTGGACCGGCTCCCTGCTGCTGGCCGGCACCGGCTTCCGCACCGACCCGGCCGCGCACGCCGAGGCGCAGGAGGTCCTCGGCGTCCCGGTCGTCTCGCTGCAGCTGGTCGACCCGCGCTACTACCACCTCGACACCGCGCTGTTCGTGCTCGCCGAGGCGACGGACACGACCCGCGCGCAGATCGTCTACTACCCCGAGGCCTTCTCCGCCGGCTCGCGCCGCGTGCTGGAGCGGGTTTTCCCGGACGCGGTCCTCGCGACCCGGGAAGACGCCGAGTGCTTCGGCCTGAACGGCGTGTCCGACGGCCGCAACGTCGTCCTGCCCGTCGAGGCCACCCGATTGGGTGAACTTCTCGCGGCGCGGGGGTACGAGCCCGTGTACGTCGACATCTCTGAGCTGCGAAAAGCCGGCGGCGGCCCGAAGTGCTGCACGCTGGAGATCCGCAAAGGCTGAATCACGGCCGAAATGTGTAACTCACCCGTTTGCCATTGCGATTAATCGAAGTAACAAATCGACTACTCGCGGTGGCAGGCGGTGGGAGTGGTGACGGTGATCCTCGCCGTGCACGGGGTGGGCCGGCCGGCGCGCCAGCTCGACCCCGGTGAAGACGAGCGCTGGCTGACCCTCGAGCAGTTCGAGCGCGTGCTCGACGTCGCCGCGGACCGCGAAGACGTCCGGCTCACCTTCGACGACGGCAACGAATCCGACGTCGAGATCGTGCTGCCGCGGCTGGCCGACCGCGGGCTGACGGCGGAGTTCTTCCCGCTCGCCGGCCGGCTCGGGCAGCGCGGCTACCTCGACCGCGACGGGCTGCGCGAACTCGTGCGCGCCGGCATGGAGATCGGCTCGCACGGCTGGGAACCGCGCGACTGGCGGCGGCTCGACGACCGGCACGCCGACCGCGAGCTGAAGGACGCGCCGAAACTGCTCGGCGACCTGTGCGGCCGGCCGGTGCGGCGGTACTCGCTGCCGTTCGGCGCGTACGACCGGCGCGTGCTCGCGCGGCTGCGGCAGGCGGGTGCCACCCGGGTGTATTCGAGCGACGGCGGCGCGGCCCGCCGCGACGGCTGGCTGCAGGCCCGCACCGAGCTCCCGCACGACCTCGACGGGGATTGGCTCGACGGCCTGTTCGCCGGCTCGCGGCGCCGGGCGGCGCACTGGGCGAACCGCCTCTTCCGGCGGGCTGCCCGGTAACCGCCGCGCTCCCCGGAAGCCCCCGGCTCCTCGTCCCGGCGAGCGGGACACCGCCTTCCGCGCACCCGGACCGATGAGCAGCCTTTTCGTCAACTTCGGCCACCTGATGGGAAATTCCCGCACCCGCGGGTCTTGAACGCCGCCGCCTCCGCGGTGCATCCTGGTGCCCCGCCGCCGAAAGGAAAGTTTCCTAACTAAGGGAGCACCAGGAATGCGGAAACTGATCCTGCTCGCGACGCTCGCGCTGGCGGCGGCCGTGATGCCGTCGGCCCTCGCGTCGGCGGCGCCCGCCCCGGCCGCGGCGCCGGCCACCGTGGCAGCCGCCCCCACCGCCGCTCAGCTGCTCGCCAAGACCACCGGCTGCAAGCAGATCTCGAACGGCAAGTACAAGACCGACGAAGACGTCTCGAGCAAAACCGTCGCCGTCTGCGACGCCAACGGGGCGGTCTTCTGGAAAGCCGACATGGACATCGACTGCGACGGCCAGCGCACCACGCAGTGCAACGAGAACACCGACTGCTGCTTCCAGGACGACACGGCGTTCCACCAGTCCGACGGCAAGCCGCTCAACGCTGCGAAGCTGCCCTACATCGTCGTGCCGAGCTCCAGCAGCATCTGGAAGTACTCCTCCTCCGGCCTCAAGGGTGGCGGCTCCTGCGCCGTGATCTACAACGGCAAGGTCGAGTACACGGTCATCGGCGACACCGGGCCGTCGCAGATCATTGGTGAGGCCTCCTACGCCACGGCGAAGGACCTCGGCATCAACCCCGACCCGTCCAACGGCGGCACCGACTCCGGCGTCACGTACATCTGCTTCAAGAACTCGACCGTCTCGCCGATCGAAAACCACGCCAACGCGGTGAGCAAGGGCCAAAGCCTCGCCACCACGTTCGTGAACAACAACTGACACCTATTCACGACCCGGCGGCGAACCGTGGTCTTCGGCCACCGTTCGCCGCCGGATCGAGACGCAATTCTCACTCGGATCCCTTGCGTCTCACCGCAGTCTCACGCTGTCCCCCGTTCGCCACGCCCGCGGTAACGATCCAGGGGCGCCCGCCGACCAACTTGAGGGTCGCGCGGAATAGCGGAGGTTTTGGCGTGAAGATCAGTGTCTTCGGGCTCGGTTACGTCGGTTGTGTCTCCGCCGCGTGCCTGGCGGGGCAAGGGCACCGGGTGGTCGGCGTGGACGTCAACCCGGTGAAGATCGACCTCATCACGCAGGGCAACGCCCCGGTGGTCGAGGAGCGGATCGGCGAGCTGACCGCGGAGGTGGTCGCGAGCGGCGCGCTGAGAGCCACCACCGATGTCGCGGAAGCCGTCGCCGACAGTGAGATCTCACTGGTCTGCGTGGGGACGCCGTCGGCGCCGAACGGCAGCCTCTCGACCGTCTACCTCGAGCGCGTGGCCGAGGAAATCGGGGAAGCGCTCGCGAACAAGAGCGAGCGGCACACCGTCGTCTTCCGCAGCACCATGCTGCCCGGCACCTGCCTCGACCTGCTGGTCCCGATCCTGGAGAAGGCCTCGGGCCGCACCGCCGGGGTCGACTTCGGCGTCGCGGTGAACCCCGAGTTCCTGCGCGAAGGCACCAGCGTCCGCGACTTCTTCGACCCGCCGAAGACCGTCATCGGCGAAATCGACACCGCGAGCGGGGACGCCGTCGCCGGGCTGTACGAGGGGCTGCCCGGCCCGGTGTTCCGCGTGCCGATCCCGGTCGCGGAAATGACGAAGTACGCCGACAACTCCTTCCACGGCCTGAAGATCGGGTTCGCGAACGAGCTCGGCTCGATCTGCCGCGCGCTGGGTCTCGACTCGCACCAGGTGATCGACGTCTTCCTCGCCGACACCAAGCTCAACATCAGCCCCGCCTACCTCAAGCCCGGGTTCGCCTTCGGCGGCTCGTGCCTGCCGAAGGACCTGCGCGGGCTCGTCTACGCCGCGCACCGCGCCGACGTCAGCGTGCCGATCCTGTCGCACGTGCTCGCGTCGAACGACGAACACCTGCAGCGCGCCTTCGACCTCGTCGCGCGCACCGGCAAGCGGAAGGTCGGGCTGTTCGGGCTGTCGTTCAAGCCGGGCACCGACGACCTGCGCGAGTCGCCGCTGGTCGAGCTGGCCGAGAAGCTGCTCGGCAAGGGCTACGACCTGAAGATCTACGACGCCAACGTCAGCCTCTCGCGGCTGATGGGGGCCAACCGCGAGTACATCGAGGGCCGGCTGCCGCACCTCGGCCAGCTGCTCGCCGGGTCCGTCGAAGAAGTCGTGAACCACGCCGACGTCCTGCTCGTGGGCACCAAAGACCCGGACGTGCTGGCGGCCCTGCCGCACGGCCGGGCGATCGTCGACCTCGTCCGCCTGCCCGACGCCGCCGAGCGTCGCCTTGAAGAGGGATATGCCGGCCTTGCCTGGTAAAGCGCTCATCCTCGTCGAAAACCTCTCCGTCCCCTTCGACCGGCGGGTCTGGCAGGAATCCACCACCCTGCGCGACGCCGGGTGGGAAGTCCACGTGATCTGCCCGCAGGGCACGAAACGCGACACCGAGGCCGAAGCCGTCGTCGACGGCGTCCACATCCACCGCTACCCGCTCAAGGCGGCGACCGGCGGCCCCGCCGGCTACCTGCAGGAGTACGGCACCGCGTTGTGGCACACGCTGCGGCTGGCCCGGAAGGTCGGGCCGGTCGACGTCGTGCACGCCTGCAACCCGCCGGACCTGCTGTACCTGGTCGCGAAGGTGCTGAAGCGCCAGGGCGCGCGGTTCATCTTCGACCAGCACGACCTGTGCCCCGAGCTGTACCTCTCGCGCTTCGACCGCGGGCAGGACCTGCTCTACCGCGGGGTCTGCGCGCTCGAACGCGCCACCTACCGCGCCGCCGACGTCGTGATCTCGACGAACGAGAGCTACAAGCAGGTCGCCCGGATCCGCGGCGGCAAGAAGCCCGAGGACGTCTTCGTGGTGCGCAGCGCCCCGGTCGTCGAGCGGTTCCACGAGGTGCCGGCCGAGCCCGAGCTGAAGAAGGGCAAGCCCTTCATGCTGGCCTACCTCGGCGTGATGGGCCCGCAGGACGGCGTCGACTACGCCCTGCGCGCGCTCGCGAAGCTGCGCGACGAGGTCGGCCGCACCGACTGGCACGCCGTGTTCGTCGGCTCCGGCGACGCGTTCGATGACATGGTGGCGCTCTCGGCGAAGCTCGGGCTGGCCAACCAGGTCGAGTTCACCGGCCGGATCTCCGACGAGGACCTGGTCCGCTACCTGTCGACGGCCGACGTCTGCCTGTCGCCGGACCCACTGAACCCGCTCAACGACGTCTCCACGATGAACAAGGTCATGGAGTACATGGCGATGAGCAAGCCGATCGTCTCGTTCGAGCTGCGGGAGGCGCGGGTCTCCGCCGGCGACGCGGCCGTCTACGCCCCGGCGAACGACGAGTCGGCGTTCGCGAAGCTCGTCGCCCAGTTGCTCGACGACCCCGAAGAGCGGGCCCGGATGGGTAAGCTCGGCCAGGCCAGGGTGGCGGGTCCGCTCTCCTGGGAGAACTCCGCGAAGTCTCTGCTCGCCGCGTATGAGCACGCTGTGAAGTCCTGATCGCCGTTCGGTCAAGAACTCACCGGACGTGTAACCAATGCTCTCGGTCTTGCGACGGTTGGGGTAACCGGCCGATCAACTGAACCCGTTCGGCGTACCCGGCTCAGGAATGGAGACCCCGCCGTTGACTGACGACACGGTGCGCCTGGCCCTGGTCGGGCAGGTCCTGAAACGGCGATGGCGGCTGCTGGCCGCCCTCGCCGTCTTGGGTGCGCTGGTCGGCGCCGCGGCGTCGATCCTGTTCTCGCCCGGCTACAAGACGACCTCGGGCGTGCTCCTCCAGGGACCGCGCCAAGCGGACGAGCTGCTGACCCAGGCCGACATCGCCACGGCCTCGGTCGTCCTCGACCGCGCCGCCGCCATGCTGCCGTGGCACCCCAGCGGCGCCGACCTGAAGAAGCAGGTCAGCGCGTCGGTGGCGCAGAGCAACGTCGTGACGATCACCGTCTCCGCCGACACCGCCGAGCACGCCCAGCAGCTGGCCGACCAGGTCGCCCAGCAGTTCGTCAAGTACTCCGGGCAGCTGGCGAGCAACTCGGCCGACGCCTCGGTGCAGCTGGCCCAGGAGCAGCGCGAGTCGCTGCGCCAGCAGGTCAAGCTGACCACGGAGCGGATCAGCGACCTGGCCAAGAACGTCGGCGGCGACCTGACCGTCGAGAGCGTCCAGGTCCGCACCCAGCTCGAAGGCCTGAAGACGTCGCTGGAGCAGGCGATCAACGACCTGAACGAGGCCGACCTCGCGACCGGCGTCGGCAACACCGTGGTGCTCGGGCCGTCCCAGCGCCCGACGTCGCCGGCGGCCCCCACGATGACGCAGTTCGTCGCCGGGGGCGCGGTGCTGTTCTTCCTCTTCGGCGTGTTCGGCCACCTGTTCACCGCCCGCACCGACCGGCGGCTGCGGGGTGAGCCGCAGATCGCGTCCGCGCTCGGCGCGCCGATCCTCGCCGGTGTCGACGTCACCACCCCGCAGGGCGACCGCGTCCCGGCCACCGGCCTCCTCGGCAAGGTGCGGCACCTGCTCGGCGGGGACCGGCCGTGGGTGCTGCCGCCGGTCGCGACGTCGGCCGACGAGGTGAACCGCGACATCCGGTACCGGCGGGTGCTGGCCCGGGTGGCCACCGGACCCGCCGACATCCTGCTGCTGGTGGCCGAGGACGACGAGACCGGCCGCCTGGCCGCCGCCCAGCTCGCCGAGCTGGCCGACCGGCTGTCCGTGCCGCTGCGGGTCTTCGAGTTCTCGCCCGACCGGCCGACGGTGCCGGACGCCACGGCGAGCTCGGGGGTGCTGGTCGTGCTCGGTGCCGGCACGCGCACCGCGTGGCAGCTGGTCCGGCTCGCCGAGGCCTGCGCCGACGGTGGCCAGGAGATCGTCGGGGCCGTCCTCGCCCACCCCGTCCGGCCGAGTGCGCCGGAGAAACCCGGACCCGCGGCGGAAGCCCCCGAGAAAGCCCTGGCAGGTTCGGCGTGACGACTACTCCCGAAACCCCCGCCGCGCCGCTGGTCGACCTCCAGCGGCTGTTCATCGCGATCCGCCGCCGCAAGCGGATCTGGCTGGCCACGGCACTGCTCGGGCTCATCGCGGGCGCGGCGCTCGCGGTCGTGCTGCCCGCGCCGCCGACCGCGGTCGCCAAGGTGATCGTGGTCCACCAGGACGACTCGCCGACCGACAGCGGCACGCTGATGCGCACCGACGTCGCCGTGCTGCAGACCGCCCCGATCGCGGCAGGCGCGCTGAAGAAGGTGGGCAGCACCGACTCGCCCGAAGACTTCATGAAGAACTACGCGGGCCTCGGGCTGACCAACAACATCCTGCAGATCACCGTCAAGGCCAAGAGCAACGAAGAGGCCGTGGCGAAGGCGCAGGCGCTGGCCGAAACGTTCATCGCCGACCACGTCAAGCGCAGCCAGGCGGCCGCGGCCGCCCAGTCGCAGGCCATCCTCGACCAGCGGAAGAACGCCCAGGACGAGCTGGGCAAGCTCGAGCAGCAGATCGTCGACGAGGAAGGCAAGGGCCGCCAGGCCAGCCAGCCCACCCTCGAAAGCTTCTACAGCCGCCGCGCCGCGCTGACCGCGCAGATCTCGGACTTCACCTCGCGCGCCCAGCAGGCCGGCATCGGCAGCCCGCAGGTCGCCGCGGGCACCCAGGTCGTCGACGCGGCCCGTGCGCTGCCCAAGGCGTTCCTCAAGACCACCGCGACCAACGCCGGCATCGGGTTCGCGCTCGGCCTGGCCCTCGGGCTCGCGCTGGTCGCGGTCGGCGCCGTCTCGCGAGACCGGCCGGTGCTGCGCCGCGAGATCTCGACGCACCTCGGCGCGTCCGTGATCGCGCAGCTGCCGTCGAAGCTGCGCGGGCCGGCCCGGCTGTGGCGGCGCTCGCGCGCGGTCTCCGAACGCAAGCGCGTCGCCACGACACTGGCCAGGCTCATCAAGAAGGACCCGCGCGAGGTGTCGCTGCTGGAGCTCGGCGCGCCGAAGGTCGCTGCCGCGCTCGGCCTGGACATCGCCGCGGAGCTGGCCGCCGACGGTGCCGCGAGCGTCGTCGACGACCTGCCGGGCGAGGACGTCCGCAAGCTCGCGCAGGAGACCAAGAGCGACGTCTCCGTGGTCGGCGCCGGCGACCCGCCCGGGAAGCCGGAGGAGCGCCGCGTCGGCGTCGGCACGGTGTCGCCGGGTACGGCGTGGACCGACCTGGAGCACCTCGGAAAGGAAACCGTGCTGGTCGTGAAGGCCGGGCACGCGAACACGCTGTGGCTGCACACCGTCGCGCGGCAGCTGGCCGACCAGGAGATCCCGATCATCGGCGTCGTGCTGGTCGACCCGGACCCGCGCGACAAGTCCGACGGCACGCTCTGGGACGGCCTGCACACGGCCCTGCGCGGCCGCCCGGCGGCGGCGCCCGCCCCGGCCGAGCGCGACGAAGGCCGCCTGGACGAGCTGGTCGCCCGCGTCGCCGAGCGCGTCGCCACGACGGAGCAGCCGACGCGCCGGTTCAGCCCGGTCCGGCCGGTGCTCCCGCCCGCGCTCGCCACCCCGCGGCCACCGGCCTCGCCGCTGCCGCCACCGGGCAGCGTGAGCGTCCCGGACCACCTGAACGCGCCGACGAAGAAATTCGCCCCGGTCAAGCCCCCGAAGCGGCCGACGCCGTTCAAGCGCGATCACGGCGAACCGGCCCACAAGGGCGAACTCAATGCCGGACTCGAGCCAGAAAAGAGCGCGGAGGTCTCCTGACCCACCCGCGCCGCGACCGAAGAGGGGAACGCACCCGAGATGTGCGGCATCGCAGGCACCTACCTCTGGCCGGACGGCGGGCCGCTCACCGACCGGCTGACCAAGACGCTGGCCCACCGCGGCCCGGACGGCTCCGGCCGCTACGAGCACCGGGCCGGCCCCGGTCAAGTCCACTTGGGACACCGGCGGCTCTCGATCATCGACCTGTCCGAGACCGGCGCCCAGCCGATGGTCCTCGACGGCCTCGCGCTGAGCTACAACGGCGAGCTCTACAACGCGCCCGAGCTGCGGGCCGAGCTTTCCGCGGCCGGCGTGCGCTTCCGCGGGACGTCCGACACCGAGGTGCTGCTGCAGGCCTGGCGGCGCTGGGGCACGGACTGCCTGCCCAAGCTGCGCGGGATGTTCGCCTTCGCGCTGTTCGAGGAGGGCACCGGCGAGCTGTTCCTGGTGCGCGACCAGCTGGGCATCAAGCCGCTGTTCTTCGTCCAGCGGAACGGCGGGGTCGCCTTCGCCTCGGAGCTCAAGGCCCTCGCGGGTGAGCTCGGCGGGTCGCTGCAGGTCGACAACGCCGCCCTGATCGCGTCGCTGCTCTACTACTGGGTGCCGGACAGCCGCTGCGCCTACCAGGGCGCGGAGAAGCTGCAGCCGGGTACGTGGCTGCGCTGCCGCCCGGACGGCCAGGTCGACCGCGGCCGGTTCTGGTCGCTGCGCGAGGTCGCCGAGGAGGGCGCGGCCTTCGACGGCGAGGTCGACCTGCACGAGGTGATCGCCGAGTCGACGGCCAAGCACCTGCTCTCCGACGTCCCGGTGGCGACCTTCCTTTCGGGCGGGCTCGACTCCAGCTACCTGACGGCGCTGGCCGCGCGGTCGCAGCCGGGGATCTCGGCCTACACCATCGGGTTCCGGGCCGAGGACGCGAAGTTCGAGGCCATGCCGGACGACCTTCGCTACGCGCGGATCGTGGCCGGGCAGTTCGGCGTCGACCTGCACGAGATCGAGATCGCGCCGCAGGTGCTCGACCTGCTGCCGAAGATGACCTACCACCTCGACGAGCCGATCGGCGACCCGGCGGCGATCAACTCGTTCCTGATCTGCTCCGCCGCGCGCGAGGCCGGCGTCAAGGTGATGCTGTCCGGGATGGGCGCCGACGAGCTGTTCGCCGGCTACCGCAAGCACCTCGCGAACCTGATCGCGCTGCGCTACCACAAGGTGCCGAGTGCGGTCCGGCGGCCGGTGGAGTCCATTGTGGACCGGTTGCCGGTGGCGTCGGCCAAGCGCGGGTACCGGTCGGTGCGGTTCGCCAAGCGGTTCCTGTCCTTCGCGGGCCTGCCCGAGGAGACGGCGTTCCGGCGCAGCTACACGATGTACGACCGCGCGGAGCTGGTTTCGCTGCTGAACCCGGACTTCGCCCCGCTGGTCGACGACGTCCTGACCGAGCACGCCGACACCTACGACGACCAGGCGTTGGACGACTTCGTCAACCGGATGTGCCTGGCCGACTCGCGGATGTTCCTGCCGGGGCTGAACCTGACCTACACCGACCGTTCGACGATGGCGGCGTCCACCGAGGTGCGGACGCCGTTCGTCGACGTCGAGGTCGTGCGGGCGGCGTTCAAGATCCCGGGCAACAAGAAGATCGTCGGCCGCGCCGGGAAGGTGGCGCTGAAGAACGCGGCGCTGAACATCCTGCCGAGCGAGATCGTGCACCGGCCGAAGGGCCTGTTCAGCGCGCCGCTGCGGGCCTGGATGAGCCGTGACCTGGCGCCGCTGGTGCGCGAAGTCGTCAACGAAGGCGTGCTCGTCCAGTCGGGCTTCCTGCAGCGCGAGGCGTTGCAGCGCATGGTCGCCGAGGACGCGGCCGGCCAGGAGGACCGCGGCAAGCACCTCTGGCACGTCTTGACCCTCGAGTATTGGTACCGGAACGCGATGTCTGGAGCGGGAGCGAAGTGAAGCAGGTAGTCCAGAACTACAAGAGCGGGGAACTGGCGCTCCTCGAGGTCCCCGAGCCGGCCTGCAAGGCCGGCGGTGTGCTGGTGCGGACGGTGTACTCGCTGATCTCGACCGGCACCGAGATGATGAAGGTGTCCGAGGCCAGCATGTCCCTGGTGGGCAAGGCGAAGGCCCGGCCCGACCAGGTCGCGAAGGTCATGCAGAGCGTGGCCACCAACGGCCTTTCGGCGACCTACCGCAAGGTGACGTCCAAACTGGACTCCTACACCCCGCTGGGCTACTCGCTGTGCGGCATCGTCGAGCAGGTCGGCGACGGCATCACCGACGTGGCGGTGGGCGACCTGGTGGCGTGCGCGGGCAACGAGCACGCGCTGCACGCCGAGCTGAACTGGGTGCCCAAGAACCTCTACTCGCCGGTGCCCGCCGGCGTCGACCCGCGCCACGCGGCGTTCGGCACCGTCGGCTCGATCGCCATGCAGGGCGTCCGCCGCGGCGAGCCGCAGATCGGCGACGTCGCCCTGGTCATCGGCCTCGGCCTGATCGGCCAGCTGGTCGTGCAGCTGCTGACGTCGTCCGGCGTGCGCGTCGTCGGCGTGGACCCGGACCCGGAGCGCTGCAAGCTCGCCGAGAGCCTCGGCGCGCTGACCTGCGCGCACCCGGCGTCGGGCATCGTGGACACGGCCGTGGACGAGCTGACGCACGGCGCGGGCGTCGACCAGACGTACCTGGCCGCGGGCGGCAACACGAACGACCCGGTGGAGCTGGCCGCGAAGCTGTCGCGCGACCGCGGCCGCGTGATCGACATCGGCAAGTGCAAGCTCGACCTGCCGTGGAACGCCTACTACGAGAAGGAACTGGACGTCCGGTTCTCGCGGTCCTACGGGCCAGGCCGCTACGACCCGTCGTACGAGCTGGAGGGGCGTGACTACCCGATCGGCCAGGTCCGCTGGACCGAGCGCCGCAACCTCGAGTGCGTGCTGGACCTGATCGCGCGCGACCGGCTGGACGTCGAGCCGCTGATCACGCACGTCTCGGACTTCTCCGACGCCGTCTCGACGTACCAGTCGCTGAACGAGGGTGCGTTGAAGGCCGTGGCGGTGCTGTTCCGCTACCCGGACGCGGTCGCCCGGACGGAGCCCGTGGTCACGTCCGCGCGGATCGGGGTGACGGCGGCTTCGCCTGCCGCTGCGCTGCCGGCGGGGCAGCCGGTGCGCCTGGGCTTCATCGGGGCGGGCAACTACGCGTCGTCGATGCTGCTGCCGCACCTGGTGGAGCGCCCGGATGTGCAGCTCAAGCACGTCGCGACGACGTCGGCACTGTCGGGCGCGAACGCGCGGCGCAAGTTCGGCTTCGCTTCGGCGTCGACCGACATCGACGA
>NZ_MUMI01000092.1 GCF_002155975.1 Amycolatopsis kentuckyensis | reverse complement strand
TCGTCCGGCGGGCCGGGTTCGCCGGTCGGGCTGAGCGCGATTCACGAGGCTTCCTTCACGAATGCGCGGGCGCCCTCAGCCGGTCAGCTCGCGTGTGCGGGCACCCTCAGCCGCTCAGCTCGCGTGGGCGGGCGCCCTCAGCCCGTCAGCTCGCGCTCCAGTGGCGTGCGGAACCGCGGCACCGCCCGAACCTCGCCGAACCACTTCGCGCACTTCTCCGCCTCTGCCTCGACCATCGCGCGAGTCTCCCCGCCCACGTCCTCCAGCAGCCTGAACACCACCTCCCCCGAGGCGCGCTGGGCCCAGCCGCCGACCACGCGGCCGGCTGCCCACACCGTCGGGCCGATGTTGCCGCTGCGGTCGAACAGGGCCGCTCGGTGCGGGCCGAGGAACCAGTCGCGGTCCTGCCAGCCCATCGGCGTCGGGTCCAGCGAGGGCAGGAACGCCACCCAGGGCGGGGGTGGCGGCACCGGCTCGAGGTCGTCCGCCAGGACCACTCCCGGCACGCCGTCGAGGTCGACCTCCGCCGGCGACAACACCGCCAGGGCCTTCTTCGTCTGGCCCGCCGTCCAGCCCGTCCACCACCTCAGGTCGGACACCGGGGCCGGGCCGTACGCGCGCAGCCAGCGCCGGGCCAGCTCCACCCGGGCCTCGTCCGCGCTCCACGGGCGCAGCCCGCCCGGGACCCACTCGTCCAGCGGGTGCCACACGTACTGGCTGCTCAGCCAGCTGCCGCGCGGACGGCCACGCGCGATCCGGCCGCCCGCCGCCAGCAGGAACAGCACCCGGCTCGTCACGTTGCCGATCGCCTCGTACGGCTTGCCCGCCGCCATCAGCAGCTGCTGGCGGAGCCGGGGCTCGTCCTCGCTCAGCTGCTGCGCCGTCGCCGAACCGCGGGCCCGCAGCGCCGCCTCGACCGACGCCTCGACGTCCGCCAGCCACGCCGCCGGCTCCGGCACGTTCTCCGGGTGGCCCTGCTGCCCCAGGTGCTGTTCGAGCAGTTTCCGCTGCTTCACGAGGATGTCCGCCGAGCAGCCCGCCTGCACGAGCGCCGCCGTGTCCAGGTCCGTCACGAACACCGTGCGGCGCATGCCCAGCAGCCGCAGCAAGGTCCGGTCTTCGTAGAGCGCCCGCTCCACCGGGGACACCGCCGGGGCGGCGAGCCGGGCGGACGCGGACAGGTGGACGGTCGCCGGGTCGGTGGCGTGCAGCGCGACGACCCCGGCGACGGCGTCCGCCACCGAGGCCGCGGGCGCGGCGAGGTGGTGGCGGACGGCGAGGCGGGCCCGGCGCTGGTCGGTGCTGATCTTCGGAGGCACCCGCCGTTCCTACCACCCCGCACCGACAAAAACGCCTGGTCGCGCCGGTGACCAGGAGATAGCCTCCGGGCATGGTCTCCGGTACGCACTTCGCGGCCTTCGCCGCGCTGACGTTCCTCATGGTCGTGGTCCCCGGGCCGAGCGTGCTGTTCACGATCAGCCGCGCGCTCACGGCCGGGCGGCGCGACGCGCTCCTCACCGTCGCCGGCAACTCCGTCGGCGTGTACACGCAGGTCGTCGCGGTCGCGTTCGGCCTCGGCGCGCTGGTGACGACGTCCGCGGCGGTGTTCACCGCGATCAAGATCGCCGGCGCGGTCTACCTGGTGTACCTGGGGATCCAGGCCGTGCGCCACCGCCGGAGGCTGACCGACGCGATGGCCTCGAAGGTGCGCGCCACCCCCGGGCGCGTGCTGACCGTGCTGCGCGACGGCTTCGTCGTCGGCTTCGCGAACCCGAAGTCGATCGTGTTCCTGGCCGCGCTGCTGCCGCAGTTCGTCGACCCCGCCGCCGGCTCGGTGCCCGCCCAGATGCTCGTCCTCGGCCTGTGCCTGCCCGCGATCGCGCTGGCCACCGACAGCGCGTGGGCGCTGGTCGCCGGCACCGCCCGCACGTGGTTCGCCCGCTCGCCGAAGCGCCTCGAAATGGTCGGCGGCACCGGCGGCCTCGTCATGATCGGCCTGGGCACCACCCTGGCCTTCACCGGCCGGGGTGACTGAGCACCAGGTCGAGCAGGCCCGGGAAGGCGGCGTCGAATTCGGGACGCCGCAACCGGTTCAGCCGCCGCGAGCCTTCGTCGCGCTGTTCGATCAGGCCCGCCGCGCGCAGCACCCCGAAGTGGTGGCTGAGCGTCGCCTTCGCCACCGGGAGGTCGAACGTGCCGCACGCCTTCGTCCACTCGGGCACCGCGGCGAGCTCGCGCAGGATGCCGCGGCGCACCGGGTCGGCGACCGCGGCCAGGGCGTCCTGCAGCGAAACGGCCGCCGGGGGCGCGTGCGCCAGCCCCCGGGACCGGGCCGACGTCACCGGAGCGCCTCCGCCAGCCCCGCCCACCACTCCCGCGGCAGGCCGTCGAGCGGGACGACCACCTGGTCGGCGCCCGCGGCCCGGTACTCCCGCAGCCGCGCGACCACGGCGTCGAAGTCGCCCCACACGGTCAGGCCGTCGACCAGCCGGTCCGACAGGTCCGCGGTGTCCGCGTCGGTGAACCCCATGCGCCGGAAGTTGGCCGCGTAGCCCGGAACGCCGGCCAGGAACTTCAGCGAGCCGCCCCGCACGACCTCGCGCGCCCGGGCCACGTCGGTCTCCGCCACCACGTTGAGCAGCACCGCCAGCTGCCGGTCCGGGCCCAGGATCTCGCGGGCCGACGCGACGTAGTCCGTCGTCACCAGGTACGGGTACGCGCCCGAAGCGCGATCGCGCGCCAGCTCCAGCATCCGCGGCCCGAGCGCCGACAGGATCCGCGCGGACGGCGGCACGACGTCCTCGATCTCGTCGAGGTAGTCGCCGAGCGTGGCCAGCGGGCGCGCGCCGTGCGCGCCGCCCAGGCCGACCACGAACCGGCCCGCGGGCAGCTCGGCGTAGGCCGAAGCCACGGCAGCCGACGGCACCCGGTCGACCGACAGGATGCCGCTCGCCACCCGGATCCGCGAGGTCCCGCGGATGACCTCGGTGATCCGCGGCAGGTTGTTGCCCTGCCCGCCGGCCAGCCAGAGCGTGTCGTAGCCGAGCTCCTCGAGCTCGACCGCCACGGCCGTGTCGGAGTCCAGTGCGGTGTGGGTGGCCCCCAGCGGCCCCAGTGTCGTCATGCGCCCGGCAACCACGGAACCCGGGAAGATGTTCCCGTCACGCCGTTTGTTCGTCCTCGGCGGAATCGGCGGGATCGGCGGCCCGCGTGAACATCCGGGTCGCCGACAGCCGCGCGACGCCGTCGGGCTCGCCGAGGTCCTCCAGGGAGTTCCGGATCGTCGAGTCCACCGACAGGTACTTCCGGCCCGCCCGCAGGTCGGCGTCGTTGCGCAGCCGCACGATCAGCGGGAACTCCGACAGCGCGCCCGCGTCGAACAGGCCCGTCGTGTAGATCAGCTGCACGCCCAGCGCCTCGGCCACCGCCCGCTGCAGCTCCAGGAGGTACCCGGCCGACGCGCGGCCGATCGGGTTGTCCAGGAACAGCACGCCCGAGTGCCGGTTGCGGGCCTTGCCGCGGTTGTTGGCCCGCAGGGCCGCCAGGGTGCAGTACAGGATGATCGCCGCGGTGAGCTGCTGGCCGCCCGAAAACACGTCGCGGATCTCCGAGACGCGCTGGCGTTCGGTCCGCAGCACCGAGTCCGGCTTGAGCATGTCGACGCGGAAGCCCTTGGGCGCCGCCGCCCGGACGCCGCGCAGGACCAGGGAAAGCCCGTCGCGCTTGACGTCCCGGCCGTCCGCCGTCTTGCCCACGGCGGCCTCGTCGACGACCTCGCCGAGCTTCTCGGTGAGCGCGTTGTCCTCCAGCTCGGTGAAGCGGATGCGGAGGAACTCCTGCCCGGACCAGTCGCCGAGGCCGTCCGGCAGCCGGGAGACGCGCTGGGCCGAGCGCAACGTCCGGAGCGCGCCGTCGACCATGCCCTGCAGCCGGGTGATGATGCCGCCGCGGTGCCGGTCGATCTGCGCGAGGTCGTCGGTCAGCGAGCGCAGCCGCGGCCGCAGCGCTTCGGCCCACTCGGCGGCGTGCGCCGGGAGCTGGTCGCGCTTGACCGAGATGACCTGCTGCCGCACCGGCGTGCTCAGCTTCTCGAAGCGCTTTTCCGTCGCGTACTGCGCGAGCTGGTCCGCGGCCGCGCGCACCCGCCGGTCGCCGGCGTCGGCGGCTTCCTGGGCCTGGTTGAAGGTGGCGTTGAGCCGCGCGTGCTGGGCGCGTGCGGTGTCGACGTCGCCGTCGTAGGCGGCCGCGTCGGTGTCGGTCACCAGGTGGGCCATCGACTCGGCGAGCAACGAGAAGCCCGAGGCGGAGCTGCGCGCGGACTCCAGGGTCGCTTCCGCGGCGGCCCGGCGTTCCTGCAGCTCCTCCCACTTCCGCGCGGCCGCCGACGCTTCCAGCCCGGCCGCGTCGATCAGTTCCAGGCCGTGCTCGATGTTCCGCGGCTTCTCGCCGTTGACGCCGTTCTGCAGCGGCAGCGCGTCCAGTTCGGCGCGCCGGGTCGAGACGAGCCCGATCGCTTCGGTGCGCTCGTCTTCGAGGCCGTCGACGACCCGGCGAGCACGCGCGAGCGCGGCCGCCCGGGCCG
>NZ_MUMI01000916.1 GCF_002155975.1 Amycolatopsis kentuckyensis | reverse complement strand
GCATCGTGGCGGCGGAGGCGGCCAAGTACAAGGACGTCGACGGCGTCATCCTCACCGGCATGACCCACCTGCCCGCCCTGCCGGTGCTGGGCCTGGGCGCGGCGCTGGGCATCGGCCCGGCCCTGCTCGACCCGGTGCTGGGCAAGCGCGGCACGGACCCGCTGTGGTTCGCCACCCGGCCGGGCGCGCGCGGTCCGCTGTTCTACCACGCCCCCAACGCCGACCCGAAGGCCATCAAGGCCGACGAGGACACCAAGGACGTGGTGTCGGTGCCAGGCATGGGCACGGTGGCGGTGTTCGGCATCATCCTGCCGACCACGCTGGGCATCAACGTGCCGGTGTTCCAGGCGGTGGGCCAGAAGGACATCCTGTTCTGCGGCCTGCTCGCGCTGCGCGACTGCACCTCCGGCAAGACGCTGCGGCCCGCCGAGGCGCCGTACT
This sequence comes from Amycolatopsis kentuckyensis, assembly GCF_002155975.1. Lineage (GTDB taxonomy): Bacteria > Actinomycetota > Actinomycetes > Mycobacteriales > Pseudonocardiaceae > Amycolatopsis > Amycolatopsis kentuckyensis. Next base: position 91 of record NZ_MUMI01000916.1, on the reverse strand, counting down.
ACTCGCCCGCGGCCAAGCTGGAGACCTACACCCTGCCCAACGCGGGGCACTCGCTCGGCCTGCACAAGAACGCGCACGAGTACCGCGAGGC
>NZ_MUMI01000915.1 GCF_002155975.1 Amycolatopsis kentuckyensis | reverse complement strand
GTCAAGGACGGCGCTTCCCTGACCCGGTCCATGGGCATGCCCTGGGTCCTGATCAACCAGACCGTGAACCTGGACCAGTTGGGCTCGGAGCAGGCGATCCGCGCCAACCTCCTGGCCGGTGGCACCTGGATCATCCTGCGCACCGACAGCGACCAGGTGAACCTGGGCGACCTTCCCCCCGGCTTCGAGGGGATCGACCCCTCGCTGATCCCGCCGGTGTGGGTGGAGGAGGACGACTCGCTGGTGTACGACCCGACCATGGCGGAGTCGGACCCGCGCCGCACCTTCGGCCTCGGCTACGTCGCCGCGCCGGGCGGGCGCGCGGGCATGATGCGCATCGACACGCTGGAGGACGCCACCGAGCACATCCGGCCGGAGAACATCCTGGCGCCGGTCGACGTGCCCTGGTGGGGCGACGAGGCGTACATGGAGGAGCTGGCCATGACCCCCATCCCCGGCTTCGAGGAGAAGGACGGCGAAGGCGGGACCGGCGAGGCCGGGACCGTGTTCGCCGGCGTCAACCTCCCGAAGGTGTCCAACAAGGAGCTGACGTCGGAGGAGAAGGTCCTGGCCGCCCTCCGCGACGAGTCCGACCCCATGTACGTGGACATGGTCGACGAGGGCGACGAGATCGACCCCGACGACATCGACTACGTGGAACGGGGCCAGCTGCTGGCCGCCTGCGGGGTGACGGAGTCGACCTTCGCGAACGTGCTGAACAAGCTGGAAAAGGCAGGAAAGATCCACCGGATCAAGGACGGGAAAGCCTCGAAGGTGGCCCTGGGCAGCCGACCGGAGGCCAGTGACGAGGCCGCCTGACCGTTTCCACTGGAAACGGTGCGCCCGTACCGCCCGCTGACCTGACGCCCTGCCCGGTCCTCGCC
>NZ_MUMI01000914.1 GCF_002155975.1 Amycolatopsis kentuckyensis | reverse complement strand
AGCTGTCGGCCGGTCCTTTCGGGGAAGTCTTCCACCGGAGTAGTTGGAGCGTACAAGCAACGGGTGGGACTGACATCCGCTGGGCGTGGTGGGCGGCAAGTTCCGCGGCGGGGCTTTGGTCCAGGTCGAGAATCGTGGTGACGAGCCGGTAGGCGCCCTCGGGGCCGGTGAGGGTGTACTCCAGGTCGCCGACAGTTGCGGGCGGCCACCACTGACGGCCGACGGCCGGACGCGAAGGCGAGACTCGTACGCGGATGACGGGTGTCGGCGGTTTCCTGCTCCTCAACCACCACGATTCGCCGTCGGGCTCTGCCACCGTGCTGGCCGTCGTCTCGCTCGTCGCGCTGTTCACGACGTCGCGGCACTGCGGCCTCTCCTACCTCTGCGCGCGAGAGACTGACCGTGGTGGATTCCCGTGTGACGAGCGGGCAGGCGCCATCGACCGACGTCGTGCCGTGGCTCGGGGGTACGTCCTCCCGGCTGTGATGTTCGGCGGTTCCACAGGGCTGACAGCGCGGGCGACCTGACGGGACAGGGTGGCGGCCTGGCGGCATGGCGAAGCTCCGGTTCGGCAGAACGACTTGATGGGGCCCCCTGCCGACCGGAGCTTCGTCGCGTGTACGTCGTGTGCTCGCCAGCTTCGTCATGCCACTGTGACCCGCACACCTACGAGAGGCTCAGGCGAGGGTCCAGTT
>NZ_MUMI01000913.1 GCF_002155975.1 Amycolatopsis kentuckyensis | reverse complement strand
GCCGGTGCCGGTGCCGGTGCCGGTGCCGTCGCGGGAGGAGATCGATGCCGCGCTGCGCACCCTGATGCGCGCCTGGGCGCCGTCCGTCCCGCTGCCCGGTGACCCCGACCCCGAGGACTCCTACGACCCGTACGACGGCTGCGGATGCGCGGGCGACGACGAGGACGGCGAGTCGCGGGGCTGTAACTGCGGGCCCGGCTGCAGCTGCGAGATGTGCGACTACTTCGACTACGCCCGCTACAAGAGCTGCTGGGCCAGGCATGAAGGCGAGGGCGCTCCCTGTACGGCTGAGCCGCGGTTCCGGGTTCTCGCCTACCGGCTGCAGACCACGCATGTCACCGAGCGGGTCGCGGACGGGGCGTCCTGTCCCCACCCGGTCGGCGACGAGTCCCACCGGTGTGCCGACGGCGTCGTCTGGCACGAGGCCGGCCAGAAGGAGCAGGAGTACTGGTTCCGGCCCGCGTGCAGCGTCGCCCACGCCAAGGCGCTGATCGCCGACAGCCGGAAGCCGGACGCCTACGGCAACCCCGACGACTTCCAGTACCGGATCGAGCGGTGGACCTACGCCCCGCACGACACCGAGTTGCCCGCTCCGCTGCCCGACGTCCGAGAGCGGATCCAGGCAGCCGACTCGGCCGTGAAGTTCGTCATCGACGCGATCAAGCGGCCCCCCGCGGGGGTCGGTGTGTGGATGGCTGCCGTCCGGGAGCACATCGCCTGCGCGGCATGGAACGCCGCTCGCCCGCTCGCCCGCCCGGGCGAGGACGACGACCAGGCCGACGACGAGCCGGCCACGCCCCCGCAGGAGGAGCCCTGCGACCCGTGGTGCGAAGACGACGACCACGCGGTGTCTGACCCGCAGGACGTCTCCGACTACGCCATGGACCGCGAGCACCTTGACGCGCACGACCACGAGGAGTGTGACCGGTGAGCGCGGTCGACCAGGCGGGCGAGGTGCGGCGTCTCGCCGCCCAGAAGGTCCCCCAGCGGGTGATCGCCGAGCGTCTCGGGATCACCCGGCACCAGGTCCGCCGGGCGCTGGGCGCCCAGCCGCCCACGGTGGGCGAAGCGGCGCCCGCCCAGGCGCCCAGCGCCG
>NZ_MUMI01000912.1 GCF_002155975.1 Amycolatopsis kentuckyensis | reverse complement strand
GTGGCCGTAGTCGTTGTCCTTGCCCGCGCTGATCATCGCGATGCGGGGTCGGACCGTGGTCAGGAAGGTCGGGAGGCTGTAGCGGGAGCCGTGGTGGGGAACTTTGAGGATGTCCGCGGACAGGTCGGTTCCCTTGGCGTCCAACAGGTCTGACTGACCGGCGAGTTCGATGTCGCCGGTGAGCAGCGCCCTGCCCGCGCTGGTGTGGGCTCGGATGACCAGGGAGGCGTCGTTGAGGGCGGTGCCGTCGGCGCGTTCTTCGGTGGCACCCAGGGCAGCGGGGCTCCGGGGTGCCAGCACGTCCAGGGTGAGGCCGGGCCACGCCGTGCTGGCGCCGGGGTGGAGTTCGATCAGGGGTACGCCCGCGGTGGCCGTTGTCTCGCGTACTTCTTTCAGGGCCCACTGGGGTTGTTGGACTGGGCTGAGGCCCACGGCGCCGACGTCGTGGTCGGCCAAGACCTCGCGGAGGCCTGTGATGTGGTCCGCGTGCAGGTGGGTGAGCAGTACCAGCGGAATCCGGGTGATGCCGAGGTCCCGGAGGCAGCTGGTGATCGCCACGGGGTCGGGGCCGGTGTCGACGAGGACAGCGCGGCCGGGTTCGGCGGTGGCCAGGACGATGGCGTCGCCTTGGCCGACGTCGCACGCCACCAAGGCCCAGTTCGGGGGCGGCCAGCCCGGGCGGAGCAGACGGACCGGGATCAGGATGATGATCAGGAGGAGTACCAGGGCGATCAGCAGTGGGC
>NZ_MUMI01000911.1 GCF_002155975.1 Amycolatopsis kentuckyensis | reverse complement strand
AGCCGGTGTGGGGCGCCCTGGACACCTACCGCCTCTACCGGAATGTGGTGGCCGCCGGGACGCTCTACACCCTCGCGATGACGACCGAGGTGTGTGAGGAGCTGGGGTGGGCGACGGTGCCCCGGGAGGTGACGCCGGGCCTGCGCCCGGTGATGGAGATAGCCGGTGTCGACTCTGAGCTCATCGACTGGTCCTCCACCCGCCGTCAGCGGATCGAGGACGTCCTGGAGGGCATCACCTACAAGTTCGCGCAGGAGCATGGACGGCTGCCAGGGGAGAAGGCCCGGCACGGCCTCGGGTGGCAGGCGGCGCAGGACACGCGCCCGGAGAAGAAGACTCCGCGTCCGTTGAAGCAGCTGCTCGCGTGGTGGCGGGCGTCCGCGCTGCTGAGGTTCGGCAAGCAGATGGTCGACGGGCTCGTTCAGCGCTGCCGCGCGGCGGGAGCGCTGATCCGGGCCTGGGTGGATCCGCATGTCGATGCCGCACTCGCCGCCGTCGACGTCGCCGCGGTCGTCTCCACCG
>NZ_MUMI01000910.1 GCF_002155975.1 Amycolatopsis kentuckyensis | reverse complement strand
TCACCTGGAACAGCACGGCACGCCCCGACCGCAGGCTCTCCACCGGCGGGGAGCCGTCCGGGTACTCGTCGACGTCACCGAGCGCGACGACCGCCTCGGGCGTCCCCGGGTGGACGGACCGGTGGGCGATCCGCCTGAGGGGCAGGGGGCGGCCCGCAGCGGGCAGCCGTGGAACCTGGCCGTACTCCCCCGCCGCCGCGAGGACGGGGGAGGTGCCGTCGTCGAGGGAGGCCAGCAGGTCGACGCTGATGAAGTCGGCGAGGTCCGGGACCGCGATGTCCGCCAGTTCCTGTGCCGTCCGCGTCACGTCGAGGGTGCTGCCGATGCGTTGGCCGGCCTCTGCGATGAGCTGGAGGCGTTTGCGGGCCCAGTACTGCTCCGTCATGTCGTGCCCGGTGGTGGCCACGCCGAGAACGCGGCCGTCTTCGTCCTCCAGCCGGTAGAGGTGGACCGACCAGGCGTGTTCGCGGGTCTCGCCGGGTGCCCGCGCGTGGTTCTCCAGGTGTTGCGGCTCTCCTGTTTCCAGGACCCGCCGCATCAGCCGCTCGACCTCTCCGGAGGCGGGGTCGTCGACCGCCTCCGTCAC
>NZ_MUMI01000091.1 GCF_002155975.1 Amycolatopsis kentuckyensis | reverse complement strand
CCCCGCGTCGAACGCACCGGTCCGGCGTTCGACATTTCCCCGGGGAGATTTTTCCGGCAGAGTACTTGTGACCTGCATCACCGCGGAAAGGGTGTCCGATGTCCGTCCTGCTCGCGATCGGAACGCGCAAGGGTCTGTGGCTGGCGACCAGCACGGACGACCGGGCCACCTGGGAGGTCACCGGCCCGCACCACCCGATGACGGAGGTGTACGCGGTCGGCATCGACACGCGGCGCGGCACGCCGAGGCTGCTGGCCGGGGTCACCAGCGAGCACTTCGGGCCGAGCGTGGCCACCAGCGACGACCTGGGCGCCACCTGGGCCGAACCCGACCACGCGCCGATCGCGTTCCCGGCGGACACCGGCGAATCCCTGGCCCGGGCGTGGCAGCTCGTGCCGGGCCCGGCGAGCGAACCGGACGTCGTCTACGCGGGCACCGAGCCGTCCGCGCTGTTCCGCTCCACCGACGGCGGCCGCACCTACGAGCTCGTCCGCGGCCTGTGGGACCACCCGCACCGCGAGCACTGGACGCCCGGGGGCGGCGGCAAGGCCATCCACACCGTGCTCCCGCACCCCACCGATCCCGGCCGCGTCACCGTGGCGATGTCCACCGGCGGCGTCTACCGCACCGAGGACGGCGGCGCGTCCTGGGCGGCCAGCAACACCGGCATCAAGGCGGTCCACGTGCCCGACCCGTACCCCGAATACGGCCAGTGCGTGCACAAGGTCGCCCGGCACCCCGCCGTACCGGACCGCCTGTTCGCGCAGGTCCACCACGGCGTCTACCGCAGCGACGACGCGGGCGCGACCTGGCAGTCCATCGCCGACGGCCTGCCCAGCGACTTCGGCTTCCCGATCGTCGTCCACCCGAACCGGCCCGAGGTGATCTACACGTTCCCGCTGGTCGCCGACGCGATGCGGTTCCCGCCGGACGGCCACTGCCGGGTGTACCGCAGCGAGGACGCCGGGAAGTCGTGGGAGGCGCTGGGGGCGGGCCTGCCCGACGGGTACTGGGCCGGCGTCATGCGGGACGCGATGTGCACCGACGACGCCGACCCGGCCGGGGTGTACTTCGGCTCGCGGACCGGCGACGTCTACGCCAGCCGCGACGACGGCGACAGCTGGCAGCTCGTCGCGGCGCACCTGCCCGACGTGCTGAGCGTCCGCGCCGCGAGGGTGTGAACCGTGCGGATCACCGTGCTGCTGCCCGGCACGCTGCGGGAGAAGGCCGGCGGCGAATCCCGGCTCGACGTCGACGTCGCCGAACCGGCCACGCTGGGTGCCCTGCTCGACGCGCTCGCCGAGCGCTACCCGGCGCTGGAGCGGCGGCTGCGCGACGAGCAGGCGGGGCTGCGCCGGTACGTCAACTTCTACGTCGACGGCGAGGAGTGCCGCCGCCGCGACGGCACCGCGACCGTGCTGCGCGAGGACGCCGAAGTGCAGATCATCCCGTCGGTCGCGGGAGGCTGAGCTCGTCGAACAGCGCCGCCGCCCGGCCGGCCGTCGCGGCCGCCCGGCGTCCGGTGCTGAGCAGCGCCAGCACGACGAGACCGGCCCCGAGCCCGGCGACCAGCCACCACACGCCGTGTCCCGCGCCCGAGAGCGCCACGCCCAGCGTCGTGCCGGTCTGCCGTCCGGCCGAGGCCAGCGACGCCGCCACCCCGGCCATCGACCCCGGCATCCCGGAGACGGCGGTGTTGGTGATCGGCGGGTTCACCGCGCCGAGGAACACGCCGAACAGCAGGAAGCTCGCGAGCACGGCCGGCAGCGGCGTGGCCGGGCCGAGGAACGCCGAGACGGCGCCGCCCGCGGCGAGCGCGACACCGGCGACGACCAGCGGCCACCGCGGCCCGCGCGTGCCGACGAACCGTCCGGTCCGCGGCGACAGGACCAGGACGAGCACGCCGACCGGCAGCAGGCACAGGCCCGCCGTCAGCGGGGTCATGCCGCGGATGTCCTGCAGGTACTGCGTCGTGACGAACAGGAAGGCGCCGAACCCGCAGAGCGCGAACAGCGCCATGACGATCGCCGCGCTGAACGACACGCTGCGGAACAGGCGCAGCTCGAGCAGCGGATCGGCGCGGCGCGGCTCGTAGGCGAGGATGCCCAGCACGCCGAGCCCGGCGAGGGTGAGCAGGCCGAGGATCCACGGGGACGTCCAGCCCAGCCGGTGCGACTCGATGAGCGCGGAGACGACGCTGCCGAGCACCAGCAGCACGAGCACCTGCCCCACCGGGTCGAAGCGGCGGGCCCGCGGCGCGCGCGATTCGGGCACGAACAGCGTCGTGGCGACGAGCGCGGCGGCGATGATCGGGACGTTGACCCAGAAGACGGCCCGCCAGCCGAAGCTGTCGACGAGCGCGCCGCCGAGGATCGGCCCGAGCGCCAGCGCCAGGCCCGACATCGAGCCGAACACGCCGATGGCCCGGGCGCGCTCGGCCGGCGCGGGGAAGGTGGTGGCGACGATGGCCATCGCGACCGGGTTGAGCATGGTGCCGCCGGCGGCCTGCAGCGCGCGGGCCGCGATCAGCCAGCCGATGCCGGGGGCCAGGCTGCACAGCAGCGAGCCGAGACCGAAGAGGGCGAGCCCGCACCGGAAGACGCGCCGGCGGCCGAACCGGTCGGCGGCGGACCCGGCGAGCACGAGGAAAGCGGCCAGCACCAGCGTGTAGGCGTCGACGGTCCACTGCAGACCGGAGACGGAAGCGCCCAGGTCACGGCGGATCGACGGCAGGGCGACGGTGACGATGGAGATGTCCATCACCACGACGACGATGCTGGCGCAGCAGATCGCGAGCACGAGACCCGGACGGCTTGCGGTCGGAACGTTCATGTCTCCGACGCTAGGATTTAGAGCGTGCTCGAAGTCAACCCGATCCCCGCGGAGGGCCTGACCATCGCGGACGCGGCCCGCCGCACCGGGGTCAGCGCGCACACGTTGCGCTACTACGAACGAGCGGGCCTGGTGGTGACCCGCGTCGACCGCACGAGCGGCGGCCGGCGCCGGTACCGCCAGCTGGACCTGGACTGGATCAAGATCTGCACCAAGCTCCGCGCGACGGGCATGCCGATCAAGACGATCCGCCGCTACGCGGACCTGGTCGCCGCCGGCCGCGGCAACGAGCGGGAGCGCTTGGCCCTGCTGGAGGAACACCGCGCCGACGTGCTGGCGAGGCTGGCGGAGCTGCAGGAGAACCTGAAGCTGATCGACCGCAAGATCGGCGTGTACCGGGGCCGCCTGGAAGCCGGCGACGCGGACGGGCTGTGGGCGCCGTCCTGATCAGCGCCTGACCCGCCCTCGCCGTCCGCGACGGGCACCTGTACCGGATCGGCTGGCGGTCACCCCAGGCCGCCGTAGGCCGCGGCGACCATGGTCATCCCCCGGCCGTCGCCCACGATGGCGTCCAGCATCTGGTTCATCGCGTAGGCGACCGTGAGGCCGGCGTCGAGGTCGTTGAACACCAGGGAACCGCCCATGCCGCCCCAGAAGCAGTTGCGGCCGCTGATGCCGTAGCCGAGGCCGTACCGCATCGGGACGCCCAGGCCGTAGTCGAGGCCGTGGTACTGCTCCTCCAGGGCCCGCTCGCACCCGGCCCGCGACAGCAGCCGCACCCCGCCGACGGTCCCGCCGGCCGACACGACCGACTGGACCCTGGCGACCGACCGGGCGTTGCCGTAGCCGGCGCCTGACGGGATCTCCGCGCGCCGCCACGCCGCGGTGTTCGTGTCCTCGGGCCCGAACTCGGGGTTGGGGGCGGCGTCGAAGAGCTCGGTCGGCGGCGGCACGGTCAGCCCGCCGGGCGGGGCGAGGGACGGCGCGACGCGGTGGTGTTCGCCGTCGGGCAGTCCGATGTGGAAATCGGCGCCCAGCGGTCCGGCGACTTCCGCGGCGAAGAAACTGCCGATCGTCTTCCCGGTGATCCGGCGGACGACCTCACCGAGCAGAAATCCTTGCGTGAGCGCGTGATAACAGCCGATTTCCCCGGGCGTCCACCGCGGTTTCTGCGCGGCCAGCAATGGGGTGACCACACTCGGGTCGCCCAGATCGGCGAGGGTGATGGGCGTGTCCCAGACGGGCAGCCCCGCGGTGTGCGACAGGACGTGCCGCACCCGCACGTCCGCGGCGCCGAACTCCGGCCAGTACCGGACGAGCGGCGCGTCGAGGTCGAGCTCACCGCGATCGGCGAGGACCAAGGCGCACAAGCCGACCATCGTCTTGGCCGTGGACCAGACGTTGGTGATCGTGTTCTCTTCCCAGGCCACGGTCCGGCCCGCATCGGCGTACCCGCCCCACAGGTCGGCCACGAGCTCGCCGCGGTGGACGACCGCGACCGAAGCGCCGACGTCGTCCTTGGCCAAGGACTCCGCGAGCGCGTCTCGCACTTCTTCGAACCGCTCATCGCACGTTCCGTGCACCTGCACCATGGGAGCCGACTCAACTCGCTCCGCCCCGGCGGCGCCACCGAATTAAATGGCACGCGGGAATAGTGATCACCCACCGGCGTTGCACACCGCGAATTCCCCACGGAATGTCCTTTATCAACTTGTAGCACGCCGTCCGAGCGCGCCGGTGCCACGATGAATGCCCCCGGATGGAGCATCGGAGGTGCGCCGATGGCGACCGAAGTGGCGACGTTCTGCCCGCTGTGCGTGTCCCGGTGCGGGGCCACCGCCACCGTCGACGACGGGCGCCTGCTCAGCCTGCGCCCGCTGCCCGGCCACCCCACCGGGCAGGCCCTCTGCGTCAAGGGCAAGGCCGCGCCGGAGATCGTCGCGCACCCCGGCCGGCTGCTGCACCCCCTGCGCCGGACCGCTCCGAAGGGCGCGGCCGACCCCGGCTGGGAGCGCATCGGCTGGGACGAGGCGCTGGCCACCGTCGCGGCGCGGCTGACCGCGATCGCCGCCGAGTCCGGGCCGGAAGCCGTCGTGTTCGGCAGCGCCTCGCCGTCGACGTCGGCCATGTCCGATTCCGTCGACTGGCTCACCCGGCTCCGGCGGGCCTTCGGCAGCCCGAACCTCGTCAGCTACATGGAGCTGTGCGGCTGGGGCCGCTACCTGGCCACCACGTACACCTGGGGCGAGCCGGTGCCCGGCGCCTACATGCCGGACCTCGAGAACGCCGGCTGCGTCCTCTACTGGGGGTACAACCCGTCGGTGTCCCGGCTCGCGCACGCCACCGCGACCACGGCGGCGCTGCGGCGGGGCGCGAAGCTCGTCGTGGTGGATCCGCGCCGCGCCGGGTTGGCGAGCAAGGCCGACCACTGGCTGCGCGTCCGCCCCGGCACGGACGCCGCACTCGCGCTGGCCATCACCGGCGAGATGATCCGAAACGGCTGGTACGACCACGACTTCGTCGAACGGTGGACCAATGCGCCGTGGGCGGTCCGGACCGACACCGGCGAGCTGCTGGCGCCCGGCACACCGGTGCCGGCCGGGGTGGCGACCCGCCGGGTCTGGGACCTCATCGCCGAGGAGTGCGCCCGGTTCGCCCCGGACGTCGCCGAGCGGATCACCGGCGTGCCCGCGGACCGGATCACCGCCGCGGCCCGGCTGCTGTGGGAAGCGCGCCCGGTCGCGTTCTACACCTGGAGCGGGCTGGAGCAGCACAGCAACGCAACGCAGACCGTGCGGGCGATCAGCCAGCTGTACGCCCTCACCGGCTGCCTCGACGTGCCCGGCGGGAACGTCCTGTTCACGCCTGTGCCGGCGAATCCGGTCGACGGGACACCGCTGATCTCCGCCGGACAGCGGGCCAAGACCATCGGCGTCCGCGAGCGACCGCTCGGCCCGGCGCGGTTCGAGTTCGTCACCGGCGAGGACTTCTACCGGGCGGCGCTGGACGGCGTCCCGTACCGGGCCCGGGCGCTGGTCAACTTCGGCGCCAACCTCGTGCTGGCCCACGGCGACAGCGCGCGGGGCCGGGACGCGCTCGGCGCGCTGGACTTCTTCGTGCACACCGACCTGTTCATGAGCCCGACCGCCGAGCAGGCCGACATCGTGCTGCCGGCGACGAGCGCGTGGGAGGCCGAGGCGTTGCGGATCGGGTTCGAGATCGGCCAGGACGCCCAGGCGACCGTCCAGGTGCGCCGTCCCCTGGTCGCCCCGCGCGGCGAAGCGCGTCCGGACCTGCGGATCATCTTCGACCTCGCGCTGGCGCTGAAGCTGGGCGAGCACTTCTTCGACGGCGACATCGAGGCCGCCTGGCGCCACCAGCTCGCGCCGAGCGGCCTCGATCTCGACCGGCTGCGGGCCGCCCCGGAGGGCATCCGCCTGCCGCTGCGGACGGTCCACCGCAAGTACGAACGGCACGGCTTCCGGACGCCGTCCGGCGTCGTCGAGCTGTACTCCGAGACGCTGCTGCGGGAGGGGTACCCGCCCCTGCCGACCTACGACGAGCCGTCGCTCAGCCCACTGTCGCGGCCCGACCTGGCGGCCCGCTATCCGCTGATCCTCACCTGCGCCAAGTCGCTGTTCTTCTGCGAGACCCAGCACCGCGCGATCCCGAGCCTGCGCAAGTCCGCCCCCGACCCCCAGGTCGAGCTGCACCCGGACGCGGCGGCGGCCCGCGGCATCACCGCCGGCGACTGGGTGCGGCTGGAGACGCCCCGGGGCAGCGTCCGCGCGCGGGCGAAGTTCAACGTCAACCTCGACCCGGGCGTGGTGTGCGGCCAGCACGGCTGGTGGGAACCGGCGGCCGGGCTCGGCGAGCCGGGCTACCCGGTCACCGGCGAGGGCAGCGCCAACCTCAACCTCGTGCTGGCCCAGGGACCGAGCGACCCGGTGAGCGGCAGTTCACCGCTGCGCGCGTCCCTGTGCGAGATCGTGCTGGAGAACGGTTAGCCGCTTCGGGGTCCCCGGGGCGGGCGATGATCGGCCGGGGTGCCGTCGTCTACCGTAAGGGTGGAACGGGCTACCGTCCGTGTGCTCCGACGGCGATGGCAAGGCGGCTGGTGAAGGAACGCGAGTTGCGGCGCCGCTGCAGGCGGCTGCTGAACGAACTGGGCATCCGGCCGCCCCTTGACGTCCTCGAGCTGTGCCGCAGCGTCGGCCGGCAGCGCGGCCGCCCGATCCGGCTGCTCCCGCACCGCATCCCGGTGCCCGGGCCGTTCGGTGCCTGGGTCGCCACCGCCCAGGCCGACTACATCGTCTACCAGCAGGACACGAGCAAGGCCCACCAGCGCCACATCATCCTGCACGAGCTGGGCCACATGCTGGCCGGCCACGGCGCCACCGCGGAGAACCACGACCTGGTCGCGCAGCTGGCGCCGGGCCTGGAACCGGAGGCGGTCGGGCGGGCCCTGCTGCGCACCTCCTACGACACCGACCACGAGCGGGAGGCCGAGACGGTGGCGACGATCATCCTGGAGTGGGCCTCGGTCCTCGACCGGGTGGCGCCGCCGTCATCGGACGAGGGGGCCGCCCGGCGGATCGACGCCGCGCTGGACGAACGGCTGGGCTGGCTGTGAGCAGCAAGATCACGCTGATCGTGGTCCAGGGCGTCATCCTGTTCCCGGCGCTGCTGTGGAAGAGCTACCAGCTGACCCGCGCACCGGGCGACGTGGCCCGCTGGATGGTCACGGCCTGCCTGGCCTGCTTCGCGGCCGCCTACCCGCTGGGCTTGCTGGCGGGAGACGTCAACCAGCCGGATCCCGGGCAGATCGTGCCGCTGCTGTTCCAGCACATCTTCCTGTGCGGGCTGGTCTTTTCCCTGGCGTGTTTCTTCCTGTTCTCGGCCCTGCCGGGCTCGCGCGCACGGCGGCGGGCCCTGCTGGAAGCGATCCCGCTGGGCGCCGCGATCCTGGTGATGGCCACGGTCACGGTGCTCATGCCGGACGTCCCGCCGGCGCAGTACCCCCGCGCCGGAGTTTCGGTCTTCTACCTCGCGGCGGACCTGTACCTCACGTACGGCATCGCGAGTGCCTGCTTCTTCGCACGGCGTTACGCCCGCGGGGCGGCACCACGGCTGGCCCGCGGCCTGTCGGTGGCGTCGGTGGGCTTCGCGATCGGCGCCCTGGGCGGGGCGACGCTGATCGCGGTGGTGCTGGTGCACTGGGCGGGCGCGGCGATCCCCTGGCTGCTGGTCCAGGCGACGGTCTGGCTGGTGTTCCCGAGCGCGATCCTGCTCGTCGTCGGCCTGTCCTACCCGGGCGTCGCCACCCGCCTGGCGGCGGCGCGGGTGTGGTGGCAGCACCTGCGGACGTACCACCGCCTCCGTCCTCTGTGGACGAAGCTGCACGAGGCGTTCCCGGAGGACGCACTGAGCCGCACCCCGCTGAGCCGCTGGGACACGCTGAGCGTGCGAGGAGTCCACCGCCGCTACTACCGGCGGGTGATCGAGTGCCGGGACGGACTGGTCCGGATCAGCCCGTACGTCGCCCGTTTGGACGGCCCGCTCCCGGACCGCCTGACGGAGGCGCTGCGCGCCCACGCCCGCCGCGAGCAGGTCCCGGAGGAACCCACGCCACTGGCCATCCCGGCCGGCGGCAGCCTGGACGAGGACGCCCGCGAGCTGGTCACGCTGTCCGAGTCCCTGAGGGCGGCGGCCGCCTGAGGTCAGACACGAGGTCCTTTACCCCGACGCGGTATCGGACCAGCACAGGCCGTACATGAGACCCGGTCTCAAGGAGTCGAACTTCAGGTGCACTTCGCCGATTCGATCAACTTCGACGGGGTGATCCAGCGGGTCGATTTCTTCGATGGTCCCAGCAGGCATGCCGTCGACCGACCACACCGCAGCCGGCCTGCGCTCCCTGTCGAATTTGACCCGGGCATCGAAGTGATCAACTCGGTGGAATGGACTGAAAATGTACTGCGGCCGAACGCGTGTTCCCGACGGCAAGGTGATCTGGGCGGCGTACTCGTGCGTTTGACCGATCCGCAAGGGGCGAGGCAGCCGGATCGTATAGTTCCGGTAGCTGCGGGTGATGTTTTTCCTCGCAACCACTTCACCGCCGAAGAGCATATCGACGATCTCTAGTTTCTGGTCACTCAGATCCACTCCGGGCACACTGAACTGGAGGCTGATCTCCGCGAGGTCGTCCCTGGTCGCGATGATCCTTCGCTCTTCCATGAGAGTCAGTGGATCGGTGTCCATCCTGACGAGGACCTTGAGCGCCTCGACGGACCAGCCGGCGTAGGGGTCATCGTCCTGGCCGGCCGGCCCCGTCCTCGAGATCGTTTCGGCGATCCGATCGAAGGCCGCGTCGATGCGACGACGCGCAGTCCGTGGATCACGATCAAGCGCACCGGCCAGCCAGCTGATTCTCCGGTCCAGGAAATCGCCGGCCGCTTGCTCCTGTATGCCGAACGCCGTCAGTGCCGCCAGCCGGAGGTCAGGCGGGAGGTGGTCACAAATTCTGGAGATGGCCAGAATCAGCTTGTCCCTGACCGCGGACGGAGAGTCGCCGTCTCGAACATCGATCTTCGCCCGGAGGCTGGGTCCGATCCGCTGAACCACGTCGAGAGAATCGAGTCCCCGCCCGCGGCGAAGCTCGTTCAACTCTTTCCTGAGCACGTCGACCTGCTGGCCTTCGGCGACGCGGTTGTCGTTCATTGATCCCAGCGCTCGGTGCGTCGTCGCAACGGCCTCGGTGAACGACCGTTGACATCGGGCCTCCGCTTCCGGCCCGGACTTCCCCATGGTCTGCACTTGGAGTACTCGCGCAAGAGTGCCACTCGCTCCTGCGGCTGGCTCCCGCGCAGCGTGACCACGAGGCCGATCAGCCATGTCGCCAGGAAGAGGGCAAGAGCCAGAACCGCCCACGCCGACAGGGTCACGTCACCCAGCCATGTCGCTATCGCACGCATGCGACGCCCTCTCGTCAACGGGATCGCTTCCGTCCTCGCATGACCCGGCTAGAAAGTCTGCATGTCAAGCATGGTGTCTCGCGCGTGTCAACATGTCAAGAAGGTGGACAACCGGATGTCCAGCCTCGATCTTGGGCGCCCGGAACCGCCCGACCGACAGCGAGCTACCCGATCGATCACCCACGTCGCCGGCACGCCGAACAAGAATCGATCAGCGGTCAAGCCACGGAGCGAGCAGCTTCTCCAGATCAGCATCCGAAAGCGCCCGAGGCCCGCCGTGGAACTCGTGCCACCGCGAAGCGTCCCGCGCCGCGTTGTACTCGACCTCGTACGCCCGCATCAGCACGTACATGAACGTCACCGAGCTGAACCGCTCCCCGAGCAGCGTCCGGGCCTGACGGGCGACGTCCGTAGCCCCGCACACGTCCGACAGCTTCAACGATTCCGCAGCCGGGTCGAGCAGGCTGGGCGCATACATCACGACGAATTCTCCATAACCGAAACGAAACTCAGCCCTCAGCAGCCAGCTGCCCACAGGCCGCGGCGATCTCCTGGCCGCGCGTGTCCCGCACCGTGCACGCTACTCCCCCGGCGTTCGCCGGTGCCAACGGTCGACACCGTCACCGACCGCCCGCCGATCCCCAGACCACCGGGAGCGGGGTCGGTGATCCGCCGCACCGCAGCCGGCTGCTGCGAGGTCATGACGTTGGTGGCGTGCGAGAAAGTCGTTCGCGCAGGCGAGCGGCGAGTTCCGCCTCGTCGGCCGTGACCAGCCGGTAGTCCCGCACGACGACGCGCCCTCCGACGACCACGTGTTTCGGCCGACGCCCGGGCGATGCCCACAGGAGGCCCGCCACAGGATCGTGAACGCCCGCGTCGGCGACGCCGGACACGTCCCACACGCACAAGTCACCCGCCGACCCGGCACCCAGCTGCCCGAGCTCGGGTCGCCCCAGCCCCGCGGCGGAACCCGCCGTGGCCATCCCGAGCACGGTGCGCGCGGGCAGCTGCGGCCCCACGAGGGCCGATACCTGGAGGGCGAGCCGGGCGTCGGCGAGCAGGTGCCCGGCGTCGTTGCTGCCTCCGCCGCTCGTGCCCAGGCCGACGACGACGCCCGCCTCGATCAGCGCGGCGACCGGCGCGACACCCCACCCCATGGGCACGTCGCACCCCGGCGCGTGCGTCGCGGTCACGCCCGCCTGCGCGAGGAGGCGGATCTCTCCGGGGGTGACGTCACACAGGTGGGCCACCGTGACGTCCGGTGCCAGCCACCCCCATTCGCCGAGGAGCTCCAGTGGCCTGCGCCCGTAGCGCGCGACGGCGATCGCGGTGTCGACCTGCTCGTTGGCCTGGGTCCGGCGGCGCAGGCCGTGGCGGGCCGCGACCGCACCGAGGGCCGCGAACGTCTCCCGCGCGTCGGAATGGACCCCGGCGGGCCCGACCGCGACCTGGAGCATGCCATCCGGCGAGACCCCGCCGGTGGCCCCGGGAACGAGCGCGGTCACGATGGCCTCGGCGGACTCGCCCGCCCACTCCGGATCGTCCCGTGCCGAGCCGCGCACGAAGACGAGCCGGGCGCCGAGCGACCGGACAGCCTCGGCCGTCGCCGTCGCAAGGGCGACGGTGTCCGCGATCGGGACGCCGTGCGGCCAGTTCAGGTGGTGGTCCGCGATGGTCGTGACGCCGCACAAGAGGCTTTCGGCCGCGCCCACCGAGGCGGCGACGGCGTAGGCCTCCGGGTCGTGGCCCACTCTCCCGCACGCGGCGGCCATCGCGGGCAGCCACTCGGCCATCGGCACCCCCCGCGTTCCGGGCAGGGTGCGGAACGCGCTCTGCAGCAGGTGGTGATGGGCGTTCACGAGCCCCGGCGTGACAACGCATCCGGCGGCGTCGAGCACCGTCTCTTGCGGGGACCCGTCGTCGAGCGCGAGGTCACCGCTGTCCTCTGTGGACGAATCGACGAGAATGCGCTCCGCGTCCCGGATCGTCAGCACGGTCACAGCTCCAGGACGAGCCGGCCGCCGCGCGCACGCGAGACGCAGATCATCATGGTGCGGTTCGCCGCCTGCTCGTCTTCGCTCAGGATCGAGTCCCGGTGCTCGGCGGTACCGTCGAGGATGGCGGTCTCGCACGTCCCGCACGTGCCCTCGCGGCAGGAGGAGAGCACGAGAGCCCCAGCCTCCTCGGCGACGTCCAAAATGGACCTGCCGGGCGGAACCGGGAACGTCTGTCCGGACAACGCGAGCTCCACCTCGAATTCGGCCTCGGCCGTCGCCGGGACGACCTTCGGCGTGAAGCGCTCGACTTGCAGGGAACCCCGCGGCCACGCTTGCATCGCCGCTTCGACGGCGTCCATGAGACCCGTGGGCCCGCAGCAGTAGACGACGGTTCCCGGCGCGGGAACCTCCAGGAGCCGGCCGGGGTCGAGCCGGGCGCCCTCGGCGCTCACCTTCAGCTCGACCTTCCCGGGGTGACGGCGTTCCAGGCCGTCGGCGAACGCCATCGACGCCCGGGTGCGTCCGGCGTACACCAGCCGCCACGGCGTGCCGTTCGCCTCGGCCGCCTCGATCATGGGCAGGATCGGGGTGATGCCGATGCCGCCGGCGACGAAGAGCGCGGGAACCTCCGGCCGGAACTCGAAGTGGCCGACCGGCCCGCGGGCCCGCAGCGCCGTCCCGGTCTCGAGGACGTCGTGGACATACGCCGATCCGCCCCGCCCCGCCTCGGCGCGCCGCACGGCGATCCGCCAGGTGCCGGCGGCCAAGGGCCCGCAGAGCGAGTACTGACGCTCGTCCGCCGTCGGGAGCACGAGGTCGATGTGCGCTCCGGGCCGCCACGCGGGCAGGCGGCCGCCGCCGGCGGGCGCGAGGTCCAGGATCACGACGCCGTCGGCGGCGGGGGTTTTCGCGAGCACGACGAGGTCGATCATCCGTCCTCCGGGAGTTTCTGTTTCACCACGACGAGGTGGAACCGCGTTCCGTCGGGCGAGCACCAGCGGTGTGCCGTGCCGCCCGGGTAGTAGACGGAGTCGCCCGCGTCGAGCCGGACCGTCCCGTCCTTCTCGAGGTCCAGCAGGAGCGCCCCGCTCACGACGTGGACGAACTCGTCCTCGGGGTGGCGGAAGTAGTCCCCGAACTCGGTGGTCGTCCCGGTCCACGCGATCGGGTCGAACGCCCGCCTGCCGCGCGTGAGCAACCTGACCTCGCCGTTGGGGAACTGGTTGCGGGCGCCCTCGCCGGCGCGCAGTACGTCCGCTCGCCCGATGCCGGTGTCCGGCAAACCCGGGGCACCGGCGGCGATGAGCTCGACCTGGGTCGTGCCGAGGGCCTTCGCGATGCGGTCGAGCGAAACCATGCTCGGCCGGGTGTGCCCGCGCTCCAGCTGGCTGAGGAACGGGTGCGAAAGTCCCGTGCGCCCGGCCAGCTGGACGAGCGTGAGACCACGGGACCGGCGCAGCTCGCGGATGCGCGCGCCGACCCGCTCGGCCTGCTCGTCGACGACGCGTGAGGCTTCCTTCACGGTGACCGCCACCGCCCGGCCGGACCGCAAGGGCAACACAAAGAACACGGGACTTTACACATCGGAAATCTCGGCTCCGTACCGTTCGGCAATGTTGATGTGGTCAACATTCGCACCATCCCCGCAGTTCCGCAACACCGACACCGGAGAAGCGCATGGCGAACCCGCTGCCCCGCCCGCTCGCCGCGGTGCGCAACGCGCAGCTGCCCGACGGGCGCGTCGTGGACGTCTCGTTCGCCTCGGGCGCGGTCAGTGCGATCACCACCGCGGGCACGGCCGACCTCGCCGGGCCGGCGCTCGATCTGGGTGGCCGGCTGCTGCTTCCTGCACCGGCGGAGCCCCACGCGCATCTCGACAAGGCCCGGAGTTTCGACGCCGCCAACCCGAAGCTCGGTGACCTCGGCTCCGCGATCGACGCGTGGCGGTCGCACGCGTCGGCGATGAGCGTCGAGTCGATCGTCGAGCGCGCCCGGGCTCAGGCCCTCGCGATGCTCGCCGCGGGGACCACGGCGATCCGTTCCCATGTGGACGTCCTCGGCGACGGCGGTGCGGGCCTCGAAGACGTGACGCGCGGAGCCCGTGCCCTCGTGCAGGTCCGGGCGGAACTCGCGGGCCTCATGGACATCCAGCTCGTGGCGCTCGCCGGGCCGCACTGCCCCGACCACCACCTGGAAGCGGTCCTGGACGCCGGAATCGAGCTCGTCGGCGGCGCCCCGCACCTCGCTCCCGACCCCGCGGCCGATCTCGCGCGGCTGCTGGCGATCGCGGAGCGGCGCGGGATCGGCGCCGACCTCCACACCGACGAGAACCTCGCCGGCCCGGTCACCCTCGACGCCTACGCCCGCGCGGTGCGCGACTGGCCGGACGACCGCCCACGCACGGCAGGCCACTGCGTGCGGCTCGGCACTCTGGAAGCCGCGCGCCGGGACGCGATCATCGCGGACGTCAAGGCCGCGGACGTCGGCATCGTCACCCTGCCCATCACGAATCTCTACCTCCAGGGCTGGGAGCACCCCGTTTCGAGGCCACGCGGTCTCGCGCCGTTGCGCGAGCTCCTCGACGCGGGCGTCCGCCTCGGCGCCGGGGCGGACAACGTGCGCGATCCGTTCAACCCGGTGGGCCGCGGCGACGCACTCGAAACCGCGTCGCTCCTCGTCACGGCGGGCCACCTCTCCCCGGAAGAGGCCTACGGGCTCGTGAGCACCGGGGCGCGATCCGTCATGGGACTGCCGGCCGCGGGCACGGCGGTCGGTTCCCCGGCCGACTTCCTCGCCATCCGGGCCGTGAACCTCGTCGACGCGATCGCCACCGCACCCGCCGACCGCATCGTCATCCACCGCGGCCGCGTCGTCGCGATCACCGAGACAAGCAGCGAACTCCCGGCGCTGTCCGTCCCCGCTTCCTGAAGGGAATTGCCATGTCCACCACGACCGCGGCCGAGCCGGCCGTTCGCTCGACCCTGCTGGACTTCCGCGACGTCGACCTCGTCTTCCCCGACGGAACGGCGGCGCTCGGCGGCGTCGACCTGACCGTGGACCGCGGCGAATTCGTCTCGATCGTCGGCCCGAGCGGCTGCGGCAAGTCGACGTTGCTGCGCATCGCGTCCGGCCTCGAATCGGCTTCGGGTGGAACGACCGACGTGAGCACCAGCCGCATCGGTTACGTCTTCCAGGACGCGACGCTCCTTCCGTGGCGGTCGGTGCAGGGCAACGTCGAACTCCTCGCCGAGCTCAACCGGGCGGCCAAGGCGGACCGGGCCGCGAAGGCAGCCGCCGCGATCGGCCTCGTCGGCCTCGACGGATTCGAGAAGCACCTTCCGAAACAGCTCTCGGGCGGCATGAAGATGCGCGTCTCGCTCGCCCGGTCCCTCACGCTCGACCCCGAACTGTTCCTGTTCGACGAGCCGTTCGGGTCGCTCGACGAGATCACGCGCGAACGCCTCAACGACGAGCTCCTGCGGCTGTTCACCGAGCAGCGCTTCGCGGGGCTGTTCGTCACGCACTCGGTCTCCGAGGCCGTCTACCTCTCGACCAAGGTCGTCGTCATGTCCGGCCGGCCGGGCACCATCGTCGCGCGGTTCGACGTGCCGTTCCCGATGCCACGGGATCCCGACATCCGCTTCACCCGTGAGTTCGCCGAGCTCGTCGGCGACGTCTCGCACGCGCTCAGGAAGGGGCACCGCTGATGCCCACCCTTCAGGAAACCGCGGCCCGCCGGACCACCGCCGCACGCTCCACCCTGAAGCCGCGGCGCGTCCGGAAACCGGCGTCGTGGTGGCAGCCCCTCGTGGCCTTCGGCGTCTTCATCGGGGTGTGGTACGCGGTGGCGGCGTATTACGACAAGACGGTCGAGTCGCCTTACCTCGTGCCGTACCCGCACCTCGTGCTGACGGCGATCATCAACGACACCCGCCCCGACGGCGCTCCGACCGGGTTCAACGCGAACCTGTGGGCCGCACTCGGCCGCACGACGGTCGTTTCGCTCGTCGGTCTCGGCGCCGCCATCGTCCTCGGGATCCTGTGGGCCACCGTCATGGCCCAGGCGAAGGGCCTCGAGAAGGCGCTGTATCCGTACGCCGTCGTGCTTCAGTGCGTGCCGATCCTCGCGCTCGTGCCACTCATCGGGGCGCTGTTCGGCTACGCCTTCCTCTCCCGCGTGATCGTCACCGTCATGATCGCGCTGTTCCCCATGGTCTCCAACACGCTCTTCGGCCTGCACTCCACGGACCGTGCGCAACGCGAGCTCTTCGCACTCCAAGGCGCCGGCCGGCTGACCCGCCTGGTCAAGCTGCAGATCCCGGCCGCACTCCCCTCGATCTTCGTCGGCCTGCGCACGTCGGCGGGCCTGTCCGTGATCGGCGCGATCGTGGGCGACCAGTTCTTCCAGCGCGGCGAGCCCGGCCTCGGCGTCCTCATCCAGGTCACCGCGTCCCGCCTGATGGGCCCCGAGCTGTACGCGACGATCATCATCGCTTCGCTCTACGGCATCGCCGTCTTCCTCGCCTTCGGGCTCATCGGCCGGCTCGCGGTCGGCCGCTGGTTCGACTTCACCTGATTTCCCCCTCCCCCGAACGGAGTTCCATGCGCACCCGACCCCGCACTGCCGCCGTCACCCTGTCCGTCGCCGCGCTCGCCGCCGCCCTCACCGCCTGCGGCGGGAGCGGATCGGCCGACGCCGGTGCGGCGCCCCCGACGCCCACCCCGACCGGACCCGCCGTCGACCTCGCCGGCGTGTGCCCGGCCACCGTCGTCGTCCAGACCGACTGGAATCCCGAGGCCGACCACGGGCACCTGTACCAAATGCTCGGCCCCAACCCCGCGATCGACGCCAGTCAGAAGTCCGTGACGAGCGACCTCTACGCCAACGGCAGGCCGACCGGCGTCAAGCTCCAGGTCCGCGCCGGCGGGCCGGCAATCGGCTTCTCGAAGGTCTCGGCCCAGATGAACCAGGACAAGTCGATCACCCTCGGCTACGTCTCGACCGACGAGGCCATCCAGTTCTCCGGGGACATGCCGACCACCGCCGTGTTCGCCGAGAACGACAAGTCGCCGATGATGATCATGTGGGACCCGAAGACCTACCCGGACGTCACCACGATCAAGGATCTCGGCGGCAAGCTCCAGGCGAACGGCGGCGTCGTCCGGTACTTCAACGGCGCCGCCTACATGTCCTACCTGACCGGGGCGGGCTACCTGCCGGCCGGCATCATCGACGGGAGCTACGACGGCGCTCCGGCGAAGTTCGTGACGGCCAAGGGGAAGGACGCGCAGCAGGGCTTCGCGACCGCTGAACCGTACGTCTACCAGAACGAAATCGCCGCGTGGGGCAAGCCGCTCAAGTTCCAGCTCGTCGCGGACACCGGCTGGTCCCCCTATCCGGAGACGATGTCCGTCCGCACCGCCGACCTGGCGTCGCTCTCGCCGTGCCTCAAGAAGCTCGTGCCCGTCATGCAGCAGGCCGACGTCGACTTCGTGAAGAACCCGGCGGCGACGAACGACCTCATCGTCAAGCTGGTGCAGGCCTACAACAACGGCTGGACGTACGACGCCGCGGTGGGCAAGGCCGCCGTCGCCCAGATGAAGGACCTCAAGATCGCGACCGACGCCGGCCACGGGCACGTCGGCGCGATGGACGACCAGCGCGTCTCCGACCTCATCAAGACGGCGGCGCCGATCTTCAGCAAGTCGGGCGGGCACGTCAAGGACGGGCTCACCGCCGCCGACCTCGTCACGAACCAGTTCCTCGACCCGAAGATCGGCTTCGGCTGGTGAACAGGAGCGCCATGACCTCCCCGGAAAGCATCGAGGCGCTGCGCGCCGAACTCGTCGAGCTGCTCGGCGAGCGCGGCGTGAGCGCCGACCTCAAGACCCGCGAGCGCGCCTCGGTCGACGAGGCCACGATGAGCCCCATCCTCTCCGAGCAGCTCCCGCTCGGCCTGGCCGACCTCGTGGCCTACCCGGCGAGCGCGGAGCAGATCGCGGCGGTCGTGGCCGCCGCGACCCGCCACCGCGTCCCCATCACGGCCCGCGGCAAGGGCACCGGCAACTACGGGCAGGGCATCCCGCTGCACGGCGGGCTGGTCCTCGACACGACGCGCGCCCGCGCGATCGTCGAGGTCGGCGACGGCGTCATCACGGCCGAAGCCGGTGCCTCGATGGTGCAGCTGGAACGGGCGGGCACCGCGAGCGGCCAGCAGCTGTGGATGTACCCGTCGACCGCGCAGTCCACCCTGGGCGGTTTCCTGTCCGGGGGCTCGAGCGGCACGGGGTCGATCGCGCACGGCTCGAACTGGGAGGGCTTCGTCGTCGCGCTCGACGTCGCCCTCCCGGGTAATACGCCGACTCTCACGCACGTCGAGGGCGAAGACGCGCGGACCTTCGTGCACACCTACGGCACCGCGGGAGTGATCGCCCGCGCGACGGTCCGCCTCGAACCGGCCCAGGGCTGGCGTGCCGTCTACGCGAGCTTCCCGACGTTCGAGGAGGCGCTCGGTGCGGTACGGACGCTCCGCGCGCTCGACCCGCTGCCCCGGCTCGTGAGCGCGGACCGGGCCGCGGTGGCGGAACGGCTGCCCGCGGACCCCGCGATCCCCGCCGGGCGCGCGAGCCTGCGCGCGATCCTCGACGCGGCGGCGCTCGACGAGGCGTCGTCGCGCATCTCCGCGGCCGGCGGCTCGGTCGAAGACGTGCGCGAAGGGGCTCAGCAGACGGTCAAGGTCTCGATGCTCTCCTACAACCACCCCATCTGGTGGCTCAAGAAGAACAGTCCCGGCCGGGAGTACTTCCACGTCGAAGTCGGTGGCGAGGCGCTGATCGACCGCATCCACGAGGTCGAGGCCGTGTACCCGGGCGGCATGCTGCACATCGAGGCCGGGCACCGCTTCCCCATCGGGATGCTCACCGCGGAGTACACCGGCGCGGCGGACGTCTACGCGGGGTACGCGAAGCTCGTCGAACTCGGCGTGCGGGTCCACAGCCCGCACCAGTTCTACGTCGACCACGGAGTCGAAGAGCTCCTCGCGCTCAAAGAACGCACCGACCCGGACGGGCTGCTCAACCCCGGCCACCTCGGTGTGCCCGAGCTCGCCGTCACCCTGCCCGCGCAGGCCAAGATATGAACCGCGCCATCACCGAACTCGCGGGCCCGTCGCTCGCGGACCGGATCGGCAAGGAATCGATCGTGGTCCTCCCGACGGGCGCGATCGAGCACCACGGGCCGCACCTGCCGCTCAGCACCGACGCCCTGATCGCGGAAGCAGTCGCCGACGCCGCCGTCGAGCGCGCGGTCTCCGCAGGCGTCGACGTCTGGCAGCTCCCGACGCTCACCTACACGAAATCGGACGAGCACAGCTGGGCACCCGGCACGGTCTGGCTCGACACCGAGACCCTGTTCCGCACGGTCGTCGAAATCGGGCGGTCGGTGGAGCTCATGGGGGCTGGGACACTCGTGTTCGTCAACGGGCACGGGGGCAACGTCGCGCTCCTGCAAGTGGCGCTGAGGGAAATCCGCAAACGCTTCGGGCTCAAGACGTTCCTCATGCCTTCGCTCGCCCGCACGGACCCGCCCGCGGGACTCGGCGAACGAGGGCTCGGCATCCACGGCGGCGCCGCGGAAACCTCCCTCGTCCTGCACCTGCGCCCCGACCTGGTGGACCTCTCGCGTGCCGAGCGCTGGGTGCCCGAGCACTTGGCGGACTTCCGGCACATCGGCTTCAACGGGCGCCCGGTGAGCTTCGGCTGGCTGTCGGACGACTTCGGCACCCCGGGTGTCGTCGGAGACCCCACGCAGGCGACCCCCGCCTACGGCGAGGTGCTCTGGGAAGCGTCGGTGCACCAGGCGGTCGAGTCCCTCCTCGAGATCGCCCGCTTCGAGCACAACCCCACTGGCTGACGTTCGGCCGCCATCCAGTGCGTTCCGAGCTGTGCGCAGTCACTGCTGCGGCGACCGGAAACGTTGCCCGCCACCCGGCGGGCTGAAGGGCTGTCGAGCGGCGCCGGGCCGCGTCTGGTCAGCGGTCAAGCCACGGAGCGAGCAGCTTCTCCAGATCGGCATCCGACAACGCACGCGGGCCGCCGTGGAACTCGTGCCACCGCGAAGCGTCCCGCGCCGCGTTGTACTCGACCTCGAACGCCCGCATCAGCACGTACATGAACGTCACCGAGACGAAGTCCCTGGCCGTCGAATACGCAACGCGCAACGTCCGCGTGAACGCTGTTTCACCAGGCATCATCCGCACCCCGATGCACCCTGCTCGACGCACGAGGCCCTGGCCGCTCTTCACCCGGTCAGGCGACCCGAGCGACCTCGTCGACGCAGTCGTCTACTTGGAGCGCGCGCCGTTCGTCACCGGCGAAATCCTGCACGTCGACGGCGGCCAGAGCGCGGGACCTTGACGTCATGGACATCCTCACCGGAGTGCTCGACGCGTGGAAGGCGGCGGGCAACGCGCACGAGCCCGAGCGCGTCGCGGACGTCTTCACCGAGGACGCCATCTTCCAGGGCCTCCACCCGTACAGCGTGGGCCGGAACGGCGTGGCGGCGTACTACGACTCCCAGCCACTGGGCATGACGGCGGACTACCGGTTCCTGTTCGGCGTTCGAATCGGCGCGTTCCTGGTGCTGTTGTTCGGAGGCACCCAGCTACCCCTCCCCCACCACAACGCCTTCGACACGGAACTCGTGTCAGCTCGCCAGCCCGGCAGCAAACACGGCCAGATCGGCAGCGGTGCCGGCGAAGACGTCTTGATCGCCGGGGAACGTGCCGGATTCGGCCCACTGGCAGAACGTGTAGTCACTCCACCCAGCAGGCATGCCGGGCGGGCCGCCGCGACACCGGTGCCGGCCACTGCGCGCATTGAGCGGAATTTCACGAGTAGCCCATCTGCCAGTCAGTCGTTCTTGGACTACTGCCTATCTTCCGTACCACCAAGGCACGTCCGACTCGCCGAAGAGCATCACGAACGCGGAAACCGGAAAACGACCGTCCGGCGGGTGGAAGTCCACGGTCGCCTCGACCTCTTCAGCGCTGAGCAAGGTCAGCCCGGCATCCCGGAGCAGCTCGATGATCCGCTTCTCCTCCGCCGGCCTGTCCTCACCGAAACCGGTGACCACGTCAGCGCGCGCCAATTCGCGACCGGCATCGCTGTACGTCAGCAACGAGTACGGCCCCACCGCCGACAGCCACAGCGACCACGCCGACCGACTCCGACGGTGCGGCTGCAGGGTATACGAAACGCTGACGTCCAGCGGGTCAGTCCAGTCCTCGACGTGGAGGAACTCCCTGAATCCGTCCAGGACCGGCTTCCACCGGTTGTCCCTCAACGCGTCGGAGAAGAACCCGTAGTACGGGTTCTGGAGATCTCCATAGGCACGGCGGGCATGCTCGAGGGACTCCTCCGACCGGTCTTCCATCCCTAATGCCATGGCGAACCGTGCATTCCCTTCTGGGGATACGTGCTGACACGCACGCTCCACTGCCGCTTACCGTTCGAGTGCCGACCGACAGGATACGGCAGCCGAAGTTTCCGGATATGCGGCTGAGTTTTACTGGGCTTGCCGAATGCCGTGCCGAGCCTGGTGTGGAAGTTCGCCCACTTACGGCCGTGGAAGAAGGCCGAAACCTCCTTCTTCCCCGTCTTGAGATGGTTGATGTAGTCGGCCGTGCCCTTGATGTGGCCGGCTTGCTTGACGTGGTCGATCTTGCCGGTGAAGCGTTTGACCGCCTTGATCGCCTTGGAGATCTTGCCACCGACTCCGCCGGTCACCGCGCCGAAAGCCGAGGACGCAGCGGCCGCCCAGTTGCCCTGGACCGCATACCCGACTGCGGCGATGCCACTGGCGATCGCCCCGATCGGACCGGGAACCCACGAAACGATCTCGGCGATGGGCGTGACGACCCGCGCCACGGCCTGCACGCCGCTCCACAGCGATCCCCAGAAGCCGTTGCCGTCGAGGTCGTTGGCGTTGATCGGGTCGCCGAGGACGTAGTCGTAGTCGTTGGCGGAGCCGCCCTCGACGGGGTCGACCGAGAGGAACCGGCCCAGCAGCGGGCTGTAGGGCCGGGCCCCCATCTGCACCAGCGACAGCCCACCGGCGTGCTCGTAGGCGCGCTGGTGTTCGCCGAGCCACCCGTAGTCCATCGAGCCTGGCGAGTTGTCCGGCACGTTCTGAGCGTCGACCGCACCGTCGACCTTGAGCGGCTGGCCGTAGGGATCGAACGTGCGCAGCTCCCCGACCTGGTGGCCGGCTGCGTCCGTGGACAGAACGAGGTCTCCGCGCACCGACGGGTGGTCGAACGACGGGGTGAACGCCCCGTCCGAGCCGGCCTTGCTCGTGTAGAGCACCCCACCGGGCAACGACAGCGACAGCGACGTGAGCCTGCCGTTGCCGTTGAGCGTCAGGTCGGGGCTGTCCCCGTCGGCGGTGAAGCCGTACCGCACGACCGTGTTGTTGTCGCAGTCGAGCGGATCCCGGCGCACGATGCGGTTGGTGGCATCGCGGGTGTAGGTGACGTCGGCGTCGTAGGTGACGCCGGACAACGCGGTGGCACCTTCGGTGCTCAGCAGCCGGTCCGCGGCGTCGTAGCAGTACCGCGTCTCGGCGGTGCCGGGCTGGGTGGGTTTGGCTTGCTAGGCCGTCACTCTGGCCCTGATGCTCGCACTCGGCCGGACCACGACAAGTGTTCCCGGCGGCAACGTCGGACTGATCAGCCGGTACGTCTTGGTAGCAGCACTGGCCACGATCCCGATGCTCGTCCTGACCGCCTAGCACCGTCCACAGTGGCCACGGCGATATCTCGCCGTGGCGGTTGTGGGACTGTCCCTCGTCACGCACGCCATCGGCGGCGGCAAGGCCGACGAAGTCCGTCGCAGCTACGCGCCGCTCAACCTGTCCGCGATCGCCCTCCGCGTCGACGCCTCTGCGGCGCTGGAGGCACTGCACATCCAGCGCGCCGCCGGCCCCGCGGCCCGCGCGTTACGGGCCTACCCGTTCTCCGATGACTTCACGCTCGGCTGCCACGGTCCCGAGATCGGCAGTCACCTCGACCTGGCAACCGCACAACCGACGTCAGCAAACGCAGCCGGAGCACTCGATGCTCCCGTCATGGACGCGGGCGCCATCACCACCGGCTGGGCCGTCATCAACGGCGCCCACCCGGACTGCATCCTCATCACCGACCAAACCGGGACGATCACCGGCGGCGGCATCACCGGCCTGCCCCTTACTGCCAAACAGACTGCGGCAGCCGCACCCGGCGCCACCGCCTGGCAGGCAACGGCAGGCCCCACGAACGGACCGCTCGCCGTGCTCGCCGTCCAAGGCGGACACCTCTACCGGCTCAACTGAACCCGATCAGCGCGCGAGCCAGGGAGCCAGCAGCTTCTCCAAGTCGGCGTCCGAGAGCGCCCGCGGGCCGCCGTGGAACTCGTGCCAGCGTGACGCGTCCCGCGCCGCGTTGTACTCCACCTCGAACGCCCGCATCAGCACGTACATGAACGTCACCGAGCTGAACCGCTCCCCCAACAGGGTTCGCGCCTCACGCGCCACCTCGGTCGCGCCGCGACCGACCACGTCCGCGAGCCGAAGCTCCTCCGCAGCCGGATCCAACAGGCTGGGCGCATACATCACGACAAACACTCCACCATCGAAACGAACAAATCTCAGCCTTCAGCGGCCAGCTGCCCACAGGCCGCAGCGATCTCCTGGCCCCGGGTGTCCCGCACCGTGCACGCGACACCGCCGGCGTTCACCAGCCGCACGAACTCCCGCTCCACCGGCTTCGGCGACGCATCCCACTTCGAACCCGGCGTCGGATTCAACGGGATCACGTTCACGTGCACCAACTGACCCAGATGCTTCCGCAGCCGCTTGGCCAAAAGCTCCGCCCGCCACGGCTGGTCATTGATATCCCGGATCAGCGCGTACTCAATGGACACCCGACGCCCGGAAGTGTCGGCGTAGTACCGGGCAGCCGAAAGAACCTCGTCCACCGACCACCGCTCGTTCACCGGCACCAGCGTGTCCCGCAACTCGTCATCCGGCGTGTGCAGCGACACCGCCAGCCGAACCTGCATCTTCTCGTCGGCAAGCTTCCGGATCGCCGGCGCCAACCCCACCGTCGACACCGTCACCGACCGCTGGCCGATCCCCAGCCCACCCGGCGCCGGGTCAGTGATCCGCCGCACCGCCGCCACCACGCGCTTGTAGTTGGCCAGCGGCTCGCCCATCCCCATGAAGACGATGTTCGACAGCCGCCCGGGGCCACCCGGCATTGTGCCGTCGCGCATGACTGCCGCCGCCGAGCGGACCTGGTCGACGATCTCCGCCGTCGACAGGTTGCGGTCGAGACCGCCCTGGCCCGTCGCGCAGAACGGGCACGCCATGCCGCAGCCCGCCTGGCTCGAGATGCACAGCGTCGCGCGGTCCGGGTAGCGCATCAGGACGCTCTCCAACAGCGTGCCGTCGTGCGCGCGCCACAGCGTCTTGCGCGTCGCGCCGTTGTCCGCCGCCAGCGCGCGGACCTCCGTCAGCAGCGTCGGCATCAGGTCCGCGACCAGGCGGGAGCGCGAAGCCGCCGGGATGTCCGTCATCTCCGCCGGGTCCACCGTCAGGCGGGAGAAGTAGTGGTTCGACAGCTGCTTCGCGCGGAAGGGCTTCTCCCCCAGCTCGGCGACGGCGGCCGCACGCTCGGACAGCGAGAGGTCGGCGAGGTGGCGCGGCGGCAGGCCGCGCTTGGGCGCGTCGAAGACGAGGGGAAGGGCAGTCATAACCGGACCAGTGTCCCACGCGCCCACCCGGGCCGCCCGTGGTGCCCCCACGAGGTGTACCCCAGGTCACCAGCCCCCGGTCGGCGACACCGCGTCACCCACAGGGATGATCCACCGTGAAAACGCGTCCGACGAAAGAGGTGAGCGCGTGTCCCTCCGGCACCTTGTCCTGGTTGTCGCGATCACCCTGGGCGTCGCCGCCTGCAGCACCCCGGCCGCGAACCCGCCGGCGCCGAGCGGGCCGCAGACGACCGTGGGCACTCTGCACCTGACCCTGCCGGCGGGGGCGACCTACACCGAGCACAGCCCGGACGGCCTCCTCGACGGCTGTATCGCCGAAGGCGCCGCGGTCTGCGAAGCGCGGGTCCTGGACCTGCGCAAGGCGGACCCCAGCGCACCGATCAACCCGCCGAGCACGAAGCGGCCCTTCGGCTGGTACACCGGCACTGACCTGCCGACGTGCATCACGCCCGCTTCGCCGCCCGGCAAGGCCTCGGGGGCCAAGAGCAGCAAGCTCCTCGACTCCGGCTTCGCGCTCATCGGGCCCAAGAAGGCCGAGTACGGCCGCTGGCAGGTCACCTGCGAGAACTCGGCGCAGAACAACCAGCTCCGGATGTGGTGGCTGCCGACGAGCCGGATCCTGGTCGTCCAGTACGGGTCCTTCCCCGGCTGGGACGCCAAGATGGACAACCTGCTCGCCGGCGCCACCTTCAGCTGACGGCGTCGAGCGCGGCCCGGATGATCGCGTCCGTGTCGATGCCGTGGTGGGCGTAGACGTCCTCCAGCGATCCCGACTGCCCGAAGCCGGTGACGCCGAGCGCGACCGACGGGACGCGGTTGATCCCGGCCAGGAACGCCAGCGTGTGCGGGTGGCCGTCGAGGACCGTCACCAACGGGCGAGCCCGCGAGGCCGGGAACACCTGGTCCAGGATCCACGTCTCGCCGTGCCCCCGGCCCGACCGCGCCTGGACCGCCTCGAACAGCAGGCCCGGGCTGGTCACGCAGACGACATCGGCCTCGACGCCGACCTGGGCGAGCCGCTCGGCCGCCGCCAGGGTGTCCGGCACCAGCGCGCCCATCGCCGCGAGCGTGACCGCCGGTTCCGCGGCCCGCCGCAGCAGGTACGCGCCCGCCACGACCTGACGGCGACGGCGTTCGCGCGCGGCCGGATCGGTGGGCACCGCGGCGAGGGTCTGGTCGACCGGGCGCGTCGAGAGCCGGAAGTACGACGACGTCCCGCCCGGCTTGCCGAGCCGGCCGAGCGCGGCCAGCAGCGTCCACTCGGTGTCGATCGCGAACGCCGGTTCGTAGCTGACGCAGCCGGGCTGCTCGATGCCGATCGACGGCGTGGTGATCGACTGGTGCGCGCCGCCTTCCGGGGCGAGCGTGACGCCGGACGGCGTCCCGATCAGGATCGACTGCCCGCCCGCGTAGATGCCGAACGACCACGGCTCCAGCGCGCGCTCGACGAACGGGTCGTACATGACGCCGATGGGCAGCAGCGGCTCGCCCCAGCGGCTCCAGGTCGCCCCCAGCTCGCCCAGCAGGCCGACCAGGTTCGTCTCGGCGATGCCCAGCTCGACGTGCTGGCCGGTCGGCTTCTCCCGCCAGTGCATGATCGTCTCGGGGTCGTCCTCGAACCAGTCGCGGCGCTCGGTGGCCGACCAGACGCCGACCTTGTTGACCCAGCCGCCGAGGTTGGTCGTCGAGCTGACGTCCGGACTGACCGTCACCACGCGCTTCGCCGCTTCGGGCGCTTCGCGCGTCAGGTCGAGCAGCACGCGGCCCAGCGCCGCCTGCGTCGTCGCGGTCCCGGACGGCGTACGCCCGATGTCGACCGGCAGGTCCAGCGAAGGCGCCGAAGGAACGTCCGGACGGCGAAGGCGCGAAGCAACTTCAGCGCACAACGCGGCTTCAGGCGACCCGTCGGCGAAGCCCTCCCACGGCGAAGCAAGATCAGTACCCAGCGAGGCAGCCAATTCTTCCATCTGCGAAACGGTCAGCAGCGAGGAGTGGTTCTGCGGGTGCCCCTGCGTCGGAAGGCCGCGGCCCTTGACGGTGTAGCAGAAGATCACCGTCGGCCGATCGTCCGCGATGGACGCGAAGGCCTCGTCGAGCGAGCCGAGGTCGTGGCCGCCGAGGTTCCGGATCGCGGCCAGCAGCGTCTCGTCGTCCAGCGACGCCACGAGCGAAGCCAGCGCCGCGTCCCCCGCGGGCAGCCGGTCGCGCACCTGGGCGGCGTCGCACCGCAGCAGCCGCTGGTACTCGGGGTTCGGCATCCCGTCGATGCGGGCGCGCAGCTCGGCGCCGCCGGGCCGGGTGAACAGCTCCTCCAGCAGCCGCCCGTACTTGAGCGTCAGCACCTGCCAGCCGGCCGCGCCGAACATGCCCTGCAGCCGGCCGGCCGCGATGTTCGGGACGACCCGGTCGAGGGACTGGCGGTTGAGGTCGACGATCCAGACGATCTCGCCCAGCTCGGCGACGCCCGGGTCGAGGATGGCCTCCCAGATCGCGCCTTCGTCGAGTTCGGCGTCGCCGACCAGCGAGTACTGCCGTCCGGTGCCGGCCGAAGATCCCCGGGCCGTCAGGTAGCGGCGGGCCAGCGCGCCCCAGATCGGGGCGGTGGCGCCGATGCCGACCGAGCCGGTCGAGTAGTCGACGGGGTCGGGGTCCTTCGCGCGGCTCGGGTAGCTCTGCAGGCCGCCGAACTCGCGCAGCGTCGGCAGGTAGGCCTCGTCCAGCTCGCCGAGCAGGTAGTTGATCGCGTGGAGCACCGGGGACGCGTGCGGCTTCACCGAGACGCGGTCCTCGGGGCGCAGGTGCCGGAACCACAGCGACGTCATGATCGAGACCAGCGACGCGCACGACGCCTGGTGCCCCCCGACCTTCAGCCCGGACGGGTTGGGCCGGACCCGGTTGGCCTGGTGCACGATCGCGGTGGCGAGCCACAGGACCCGCTGCTCGATCGCGGTGAGCGCCGGGGCGGTCACGGGGGCATGGGTCATCGTCGACACCTTTCGTGCAGGAAGCGCACACCAGGACAGCACTGGTGAACGCATCGCACAACCGATGCCGCCGAAAGTGCGCAGAATGCGCACCGGATCCGGAGGGCTCAGGCCTCCGGCTGCGCAGAATGCACGCGCTCCAGCAGGGGTGCCAGCCGGTACGGG
The DNA here is from genome assembly GCF_002155975.1 of Amycolatopsis kentuckyensis. Classification (GTDB taxonomy): domain Bacteria; phylum Actinomycetota; class Actinomycetes; order Mycobacteriales; family Pseudonocardiaceae; genus Amycolatopsis; species Amycolatopsis kentuckyensis. The sequence continues at coordinate 3,375 of NZ_MUMI01000091.1, read as the reverse complement.
ACGAGCTCGCGCATGACGAGCGAGATGTTCGTCCGCTCCACCCCGGGCGTGGCCAGGATGTGGCCGGCGATCCGGTACAGGTCGTCGGCGTCGACGGCCACCACCTGCACCATCAGGTCGCTCGCCCCGGTCAGCCCGCACACCTCGGTCACCTCGGGGATCGTGGCGAGGGCGGTGCCGATCTCGGCGAGGCGCCGCTGGTCGACCTGCGCGTTGACGAACGCCCGCAGCGGGTAGCCCAGGCGCGCCGGGTCGATGCGGCGTTCGAAGGACCGCAGGACGCCGCGCTGTTCCAGCCGCGCGAGCCGGGCCTGCACCGTGTTCCGTGACAGGCCCAGCCGCTCGGCCAGCGCGACCGCCGTGGCCCGGGGGTCCTCCCCCAGGGCGTCCAGCAGGCGCGCGTCGATCTCGTCGATGGTCTCCGGCACCCGCCGATCTTGTCAGCCCAGGTACTTCTGGAGGTCGTCGAGGACCTTCATCGCCCCGATCGGGCCGAGGCCGAGGAACCAGACCTCGTCGGCGACCGGGATCGCGTGCTTCGCCTTGACCGCACCCAGCCCGGCCCACAACCCGCTGCTCGTGACGGCCTTCTCGTCCGCGCTCGGGCCCGCGCCGTAGCTGGAGTAGAAGATCCAGTCGGCGTCGGCCTCGTCGATGCGCTCCTTGGAGATCTGCGCGGCGAGCTCGTCGATGTTCTGGTTGGCCGGCCGCGCGAGACCGACGTCCTTGAGGATCACGCCGATGAACGACAGGTTGCCGTAGAGCCGGATGTTGCCGGAGAGGAACCGCAGCAGCGAGATCTTCGGCGCGCCCTTGACCGACGCCTTTACCTCGTTCGCGCGCTTCTGGTAGTCGTTCAGCAGCCCGACGGCCTTGGTCTCGTCGCCGAGTGACGCCCCGACCAGCAGCAGGTTCTCCTTCCACGGGAACCCGGGCCGGATGCTGAACACCGTCGGCGCGATCTTCGACAGCTGCGGGTAGAGGTCCTTGGCGCGCAGCTTGCTGCCGACGATCAGGTCCGGGGTCAGCGCCGCGATCTGCTCGAGGTTGAGGTTGTTGATGTCCCCGACCGCCGGGATGCCCTTGACGCGGTCGGCGAGGTACGACGGCACGCCGCTCTGCCCGGCCGTGGTGGCCATGCCGACCGGCGTGACGCCGAGCGCGAGGACGTCGTCGAGCTCGCCGCTGTCGAGCACGACGACCCGCGCAGGCTTCTTGTCGAGCTTCGTCTTGCCCAGCGCGTGGGTCACCGTGCGCGGGAAGACGCCGGGGCCGACGTCCGCGCCGAGCTTCGCCGTCTCGCTGTCCGCGGTGGAGAACAGCCGCCCGCCGGTGGCGACGTCCTGGTCGCCGACACCCGAGCTGCTGGGCTTCGACGGCTGGCTGCAGGCGGCGAGGAGCGTGACGGCCGCGAGCGCGGCGGTCATTCGTGTCCACTTAGGACGCATCGGGGGTTCCTTCTTCCGGAGGGGTGGCCCGCCGCCGGCCGATCGGGACGACCAGGGGCGTGGCGGAGACCGGGTCTTCGATGACCCGGCAGGGCATGCCGAAGACGTCGGCGACGAGCTCGGCGGTGAGGATGTCGGCGGGCGCCCCTTCGGCGGCGATCCGGCCGTCCTTCATCGCGATCAGGTGGTCGCCGTAGCGGGCGGCGAGGTTGAGGTCGTGCAGGACGATGACGATCGTCCGACCGTCCTCGGCGTTCAGGTCGGACAGCAGGTCGAGGACCTCGACCTGGTGGGCGATGTCGAGGAACGTCGTGGGCTCGTCGAGCAGCAGCAACGGCGTCCGCTGCGCCAGGGCCATGGCGATCCAGACGCGCTGGCGCTGCCCGCCGGACAGTTCGTCGACCGGGCGGGCGGCCAGTTCGACCGTGTCGGTCGCGGTCAGGGCGCGCGCCACGGCTTCGTCGTCTTCGGCGCTCCAGCGGCGGAAGACGCCCTGGTGCGGGTAGCGGCCGCGGCCGACGAGATCGGCGACGGTGATGCCCTCGGGCGCAGTCGGCGACTGCGGCAGCAGGCCGAGCACCGTGGCGACGTCCTTGCTGCGCCACGTCGTGAGGCCCTTGCCGTCGAGGTAGACCGCGCCTTGGGTGGGAGTCAGCAGCCGCGCGAGGCCGCGCAGGAGCGTCGACTTCCCGCAGGCGTTGGTGCCGACGATCATGGTGACCTTGCCGGGCGGGATCCGGACGGAGAGGTCCTTGACCACGCGCAGCGGCCCGTAGCCGAGTTCGAGGTTCTCGGTGTGCAGTGTCACGGCGTTCCTCACACTCGCCCGGCGCGGTTGGCGGTGGCCAGGAGCCACAGCAGGTACGGGGCGCCGACGGCGCCGGTGACGACCCCGACCGGCAGCTGTTCGCCGAGCAGGTGCTGGGCTGCGAAGTCGCCCAGCAGCACGACGAGCGCACCGGTCAGCGCCGAGGGAAGAAGGCCGGCGCGGGCGCCGCCGACGAGCCGGGTCGCGATCGGGTTGGCCACGAAGGCGACGAACGCGACCGGCCCCGCGGCCGCCGTCGCGAAGGCGGCGAGCGCGACGGCGAGCAGCAGCAGCGTCACGCGGCTGCGTTCGACGTCGAGCCCCAGGCCTGCTGCGGTGTCGTCGCCGAGCTGCAGCCCGGCGAGGGCCCGGCTTCGCAGCAGCGCCGCCGGCAGGAGGACGGCGAGCGCGGCCGCCAGCGGGACGACGTGGTCCCAGCTGCGGCCGTTGAGGTTGCCGGTCAGCCACACCAGGGCCTGCTGGGCGAGAGTGACGTCGGCCCAGGTCATCAGGTACGACACAACGCTCGTCAGCACCGCTCCGACACCGACGCCGACCAGGACCAGGCGGTAGCCGTGGACGCCGCCGCGGCGGGCGAGGAGGTAGATGGTGGCGCCGGTGAGCAGCGCGCCGGCCAGCGCCGCGGCCGAAACCACCGGGCCGGCGGCGCCGAACAGCACGATCGCGACGACCGCCGCCGCGCTCGCGCCCTGCGTCACACCGATGACGTCCGGGCTGGCCAGCGGATTGCGCAGGAGCCGCTGGAAGAGCGCGCCGGACGTCCCGAAGGCGACGCCGACGAGGACGCCCGTGATCGCTCTGGGCAGCCGGAGTTCCGTCACGACGTAGGCCGCGCGGCCCTCCCCTCCGAGAAGCAGGCCGGGGAGGTCGCCGAGCGGCACCGGGAAGTCGCCCACCGCCAGGGAAACCGCGAAGACGGCCAAGACGGCGATTCCCAGCACCACCGAGACGGCCCTGGCCCGGACGACGCCGTGTCGACGCGCGGCGGCGACCATCTCGACGGCGCTCACACCGCCACGACCTTCCGGCGCCGCACCAGGAACACGAACACGGGCGCGCCGACGAGCGCGGTGACGATCCCGACCTGCACCTCGGCCG
>NZ_MUMI01000909.1 GCF_002155975.1 Amycolatopsis kentuckyensis | reverse complement strand
CGAGGACCTGCCCATCACGGATTCCTGCGGGCTACGCAGTGCCGGTGATCATGTTGTCGGCGAGTCTCCGGACTCGTGGCGCAGGGCTTCGCTCACGCGTGCGTGCAGGTTCTGCAGGAGTTCGCGCTCAGTCTGCTCGGCTCGGGAGAGCTGGTTCCACGCGGTGACGTCGTCGATCAGGGCCTCGATCGCGTCGCTGAGCCTGCGGCGCAGCAGGCCGGGGCTGAGCGCCTCGACCTCGACCGCGCCCATGGGGTCGATTCCTTCGGCGCGGCATTCGTGCTCGTACCGCCTGAAGTTGACGTCTGCAGTGTTCACGTAGTGGCTGGTGAACTGGCCGGAGCGGACATCGTCGGCGGTGACGGCGATCTGCCGGAAGGCGAGGTCGAGCTGACCGTTCCCGTAGCGCTCCATGCGTTCGACGACCGACCGGGGAACAGAGCGGCCGCTCGGGTCCCAGTCGCCGACGAAGCACACGGTCAGAGGCTTCGGCTCTCGCAGGTAGTCGACGACCGCTTCGTGGACGTGCGTCTTGGAGGACTGCCCCCGACATGAGTAG
>NZ_MUMI01000908.1 GCF_002155975.1 Amycolatopsis kentuckyensis | reverse complement strand
GACGCGGCAGCTTCGGCCAGCAGCAGAAGCCCTCCCCGAAGAGCGGCGGCCGGGGCAGCTCGGCTAACGGCTCCGCCGGGGCCGGCGGCCGCGGTACGGGCGCGGGCACGGGACCGAAGGGTTCCAAGAACGGCGCTGCTGGCGGCGGTTCGCGCACCCCGGGGACGGGCTCATCGGGCAAGGGCTCGAAGGGCGCGGCCGGGGGAGGCACCGGATCGTCTGGCCCGGGCTCGGGATCGAGCAAGGGCTCAACGAGCGGTGCGAAGAGGTCGCCGGGCACGCTCGGGAAGCTCGCGACCGGGCGGCAGCAGCGCAAGAACGACGAAGCGAAGGCCGGACGCCAGGCTGCGGCCGATGAGCGCAAGGCCGACCTGGCCGACCGCGCCGCGGCCCGGAAGGAAGCGGCAGCCGAGGCGGCCGACCGGCGCAAGCGCAGGGCGGAGAAGCGGAAGGCCAAGCGCGAGCGAGAGAAGGCCGGCGCCACCGACCCGAAGGCCACGAAGGACCCGAAGGAGACCGGCAAGGGCAAGCCCGACGAGAAGCTCGATCTGACCAAGAAGCCGAAGGCCGGTGACACGGCCGGGGCGAAGAAGGACGACACAGAGAAGGTCGATCTCACCAAGAAGCCCAAGCCCGGCAGCTCGAAGGGCAGGACGAAGAAGACGCCGAAGCCGCCTCGGAAGAAGAAGCCACACAGCTGGCGCCGGAAGCCGAAGGGAGGTACGACGGGACCGAGGACGGGGCGGCGGCGGGAGAAGGGCCGCACCACGAGCGGTCCCGGGTCGATGCCCGGGGGCGACGGCGAGTGGCTGCGCCCCCCGCCCGGCTGGGACGTCACCTACAAGGTCGAGGTCGAGGTCATCCGGCCCGAACCCCGGCGACGCCAGCCCGCTGGCATCACCACAGGTCGCAGGGAGCTGCCCGCCGGATCATCCGGTC
>NZ_MUMI01000907.1 GCF_002155975.1 Amycolatopsis kentuckyensis | reverse complement strand
CCGGTGATCGCGGACCGTGTAGGGGTCCGGTACTACGTCCTGGTGGCGCCCTGGGTGCCGCCGAACTATGGGCCGCACGTGGTCGGGCGGTGGGCCGAGCTGGGTGTCGATATCCTCCGTGCCGGGACGCACATGGGCGTTCCATGGCACGGGGTCACGTTCGACCCGGAGGTCCCTCTGCGCTCGTACTGGGTGGTGCCGATGCAGTCGGCCGGCCAGCTGTGTGACCCCGTGCTCGTGGTCCAGTTCATCGCCGCCGCACGCCACGCGATGACCGAGGGCCAGGACAGGTGAACGGCCCTGCGTTCCTTCGTAGGGCTCTCAACGTCGCAGTCAGCCGGTCGCAGCAGGCATACCGCGACTATGTGGAGCACTGCGCCGCCTGCCCTGGGTGCGAGGGCATGAGCCGCTGTGCCTCGGCCGATGAGCTGTGGCAGGCATATCAGGCCTTGCGCGACCGCAGCGATCTGGGGCGTCCGAGGAAGCCCCGGTCGTGACCAAGACTCCTCTCGCGCCGTAAGCCTGGCGCAAGAGGTAGGCCGCCCTCAGAAAGGCCCCGTTAGAGCGTGGCGGGGTGGGCGGCACATGGTCCGCCGTCGGCGCTGCGGCGGCGGACCACTCCAACTCACAGTCGAGTGGCCTGCGATCAGCAGGCGTGTGATGAAAGAGATCCATAGTGCACAGTCGCCGCGTCCTGATTGCGTATCTCACGGCGCTGGCCGGCCTCGGCGCCGTCCTCGTGTGGGCCATCGCGAATTGCGGGTGCCAGTGAGGTATCTGCTCCCAGATACCTTGCTAAGAGCGGCGACTATGTAGTGAACTCGGGGACATGCCAGACGACCTGATCGCCCGCGAGTACCGGCGCCTGTCCGACCCCAACGGCGGCACGTCCATCGACGACCAGGGCACCGACAACGCCGCGGCCGCCGACGACAACAACTGGAAGCTGCACGGCACGCCGTACGTGGACGACGGCCTCTCCGCATCGCGCTACGCCAGGAAGCGGCGAGACGACTTCGAACAGCTGGTCGCCGATCTCCGCAGCGGGCCGACGGGACGTGAGAGTGCCTTCGGCGCGGACGTCCTCATGCTGTGGGAGTCCTCCCGAGGCTCCCGCAAGGTCGGCGAGTGGGTGTCCTTCATCGAGCTGTGCGAGGAGAAGGGCGTCCGGATATGGGTCACAGCCCACGAGCGGCTGTACGACCCGCGCAACGGCCGCGACCGTAAGTCCCTGATCGAGGACGCCGCCGACTCCGAGTAC
>NZ_MUMI01000906.1 GCF_002155975.1 Amycolatopsis kentuckyensis | reverse complement strand
GTACCAGGGCACCGACGGCACGAACTGGGTGGACATCTCCGGCTCCTACTGGCTGATCTGAGAAGGGAGTTCACCTGTGCCTCAGTACACCTACGGCGGGAACCCCTCCGCGGTCCTGACCACCGTCACCGGCGACGTCGTCCCCGACTACCCGCTCATCGTCCGCGCGGCCGGCACCGGAGCCATCATCACCGCGCTGTTCGAGGAGGACGGCACCACCCCCATCGCCCAGCTGCGCACCGACGACGCCGCCTCCGACACCCCCGGCGCGATCCGTACCTTCAAGGTCGAGGGGTTCGGGGCGATCCAGTACGAGTACAACGGCCCCTCCGGGCAGCCCGTGCGCTGGTACGAGGTCGGCCGGGAAACCGTCACCGCCGCCCTGGAAGGCCTCGCCTCCAAGCTCGACATCACCGGCGGCACCATCACCGGCCTGGGCATAGCCTCCATGCACTACCTGGGCATGGCCGGGCTGCGCCTCAACGGCACGCTCGAATACAACACCCTCACCGTGGCCGCGTCGGTCGTCATCGCCGTGGTGGCCGCGATCGCCGCCCTGTGGGCCGCCGGACAGGTCCGCGGCTTCCTGTGGAGTGTCGGCGCCAGCCTCGTCATGGGGATCGCCGTCAGCGGCATGCAC
>NZ_MUMI01000905.1 GCF_002155975.1 Amycolatopsis kentuckyensis | reverse complement strand
CGCTGCGGGCCGGCCTCGAACCAGAGGTCGTACAGCGGGTCGTCGTGGGACTCGGACCCGAAACAGCCGGTCATCCCGGCGACGTCGTCGTCGGGCGTCGAGTCGGGCAGGGTGTGCGCGAGGAGCACCATGCTGAGCAGGCCGGGCGCCGTGTCACCGGGCTCGCGGGCGTCGCCGACGATGTACGTCTCGCCGAACGCCGGCATCTCGCCGCCTGCCTCGTAGTGGACGTGGACCAGGTCCCCGGGGCGGACCGGGTACCAGGGCGCCGAGGTCAGCTGGTCGTGCGCGGAGGTGAGTACGGCGATCTCTGCGCCGATGTCACGGGCCCGCTTGGCGTCCTCGGCCTGGGCGAGCGGGCTTCGGTGCCCGGCCTCGTCGGCGCGCCGTGCGGCCTGGGCCTCGGTGCGCGGGCGGCCGAACAGGGCGATGTGGATCCGCTCGGCCAGGCTGGCCGGGCTGCCGGTCCACGTGTTCACGGCGGTGCGGGCCGGGTGCTTCTCGGTCAGCTGCAGCCCGAGGTAAGCGGGCGTCGAGCCGGGGATGAGCCGCTCGATGGCCTCGCGGATGATGTCGAGGCTGGGGTCGTGGGAACGCAACGGTGTCTCCATGTC
>NZ_MUMI01000904.1 GCF_002155975.1 Amycolatopsis kentuckyensis | reverse complement strand
CGATCACGGAGTCCCCCACCACAGCCAGTCCGGCACCGGCGACCTCCCGGCCACCACGAACCGGCATTTCGGTAACAAAGTTCACCAACCGAACCGGAAACAGCAACCCCGACGGCCCGGCCTCCCGCCCCACCGTCCGCAAAGGACGTCCACAATAGACCCACACCGGCAGACCCCAGCCTCCTCGCCACCGACCGGCCCGCCCCACCCGGACCCGCCGAAGTTGTTCTTCACCCATTGAGGCGACACCGCCCCATTCCCACCCGCCACCGCCGGTGCCTGCTTCCAGCTCCGATGGGGGCAATTACGCCGAACGGACCCGCCCCGTTTCCCCGCGAGTTGAATTCCCTTTCGGCCCGGTTGTGGATACACTTCCCCGGGAACGCGGGTGCATTGTGCAGTTCGCGTTCTCGAGCGCACATCCACCCGGAGGAGCACCCAAGTGGCCCAGAAAGTCTCCGTCGAGATCCTCGACGACATCGATGGCAGCACCGCCGCCCAGAC
>NZ_MUMI01000903.1 GCF_002155975.1 Amycolatopsis kentuckyensis | reverse complement strand
GTGCATGATCCATCGAGTGGAAGACAGCGCAGAGTTGACGCTTCCCGAACCTCGGAAACAAAAAAAGCCCTGCCCCGGCGTGTGCCGGGGACAGGGCTTCAGGAGTGGAGTGCTGCCGGTCAGAAAGCCCAGGTTGCGGGCAGCGGCCCCGTGGTCGGGGCTGGGGATCGCTGATGCGGTCGACCTAGCGGGGGGGTGTCGCATGACGGTGATCGGGATGTCACCGGGCTCGGTGGCGGGGGCGTAGATCAGGCGCCAGGTGTTCTCCCATTCGCATCCGCAGGGGTGCTCGGGGTGCGGATGCCGGAGGATCACAGCGTGCGTGTGGACGGCGCGCGGAATGCGGGGGATGACCTCCGCCGGGTCATCGCCTGGGTAGAGGTGGAGGCTCCGCCAGCCGTGGACACGATCCATGTAGGCGGCCGCGGCCTCGATGACGGCGGACCACATCTGATGCCCGAGGGCGACGAAGGCGGCCGGGTAGGCATCATCGTCGGCCGGCCCTCCGATGCCGGTGATGTGCAGGCCGCTGTAGGCGAGGAAGCCGTACTCCTTGACGTCCTCGCCGGGACTCCAGATGCCTTCGGCGGGGACCGTCGTGCCGTCGTCGGCCTCGCTGGTCTCGATCTCGTACAGGGCCGTGGCGGTCACGCGCTCACCCCCGCGATGGCGTCGGCCAGGAGCGCGACGATGTCGGCGTCGTACGGGTCGGCGTAGCTCTCATGGTCGCTGACGTGGAACACGGCGTCCTTAGCGGTGACGGTTAAGCCGGGGAGGACGGTGGCCGCCCGGCCCTCCAGGTGGGTGTTCAGGCGGTCGGCATCACGGGAAGCGCGCCAGGTCTGGAAGTAGGGAC
>NZ_MUMI01000902.1 GCF_002155975.1 Amycolatopsis kentuckyensis | reverse complement strand
CGGCATGCCCGGACCGGCCGATGAACGCGTTGAACGCGGCAATGAACCGGTTCTTCGCGCCCTCCGACCAGGAGGGCGCGTCCGCGGGCCGTTCGATCACGGTCGGTACGCGGGCGCCGTTCTTCCACACCTGGCGGCGCCATTCGACGGCCTCGCGCTGCTCGGCGAGGATCTGCTGCAGCGTCATCATCGGCGAGGTGCCGTCCGCCCCGATGGTGGCGTACCCGTGGTCGAACAGGTACGGCGCGGGCAGTTGCACCACCTGCGCCGGGCCCCGCGAGGAGATCAGGTACAGCGCGGCCGGCTGGTCGTCGTCGTCGGCCAGGACGTGGAAGCGGCGGGCCGGTTTGCGCCTCAGCTCGAACCCGGAGGCGGTGTCTGCGCTGGGCAGGATCTGCTGGCACCACCGGTCGTAGATCAGCCAGTCCACCAGGGTGGAGTGCCACAGCCGCGACGGTGAACGGTGCGGCCCGGGCTGTGAGAGGAGCTGCGCGAGCGGGTGGTCGGTGACCCGGCGCCGGTCGGTGTCGGAGACCCGCTCGTAGACGTGCCACGGGATGGTGCACAGCTGCCGGGCGATGTAGTCGACGACCTTGCGCACCGAGGGCTGGGTCTCCCACACGCGCGCGGCCGCGGCCGTGTCGGAGTAGTTCGACAGCGGCACGCCCGGGTCCACCACCCGGATCCCGTTCGCTGCCAGGTAGTTACCCAGCTGCGTCAGGTCCCCGAAGGCCTCGGCGGCCTTGGCGAGTACGGGCACGCCGTCCTGGTCGACGACCTGCCCGGAGCCAGGGGCCTTGCGGCGTGGCCACCAGCGCATGCGTCCACCCCTTTCTCAGATCGCTTCGAACTCGGAGTCCTCGTAGGCGGACTTCCGCTTGGGCGGACGGGCGAGGACTTCGGACATCGCGTCGCACAGCGCGGACACGCCGTCGATCTTGTCGGCGGCGTTGGCTTTGTCGCGCTTGACGTTTCCTGCGGCGTCCATCGCGACGGCCAAGTTGTCGACCATCCACGTCATGACGGGGTTCCCGGCGTGCCGCAGCATCGGCCGGCCTCCCTGCCCGACGGCCCGCTCCCCGGACAGCAGCAGCCGCTTCACGGCCTTCAGCGCCGGGGACATGGTCTTGAAGCCCTGGCCAACGCCGACCATCGGCGCCCGCTCGCCCTCCAGATCGTTCGTCAGCGACGTCGACGACCAGCGGTCGAACCCCAGGGCCTTGACCTCGAAGGCGTCCAGGTCCTCGCGGAT
>NZ_MUMI01000901.1 GCF_002155975.1 Amycolatopsis kentuckyensis | reverse complement strand
GCACGAGGCGGCGGGCGCCGCGGGTGGCGAGGTGCTCGGCGACGGTGAGTCCGACGCCGCCGAGGCCGCCGGTGATGAGGTAGCTGCCGCCTTCGCGGATCACCGGTGGGGCGGCGGGTGCGGCGGGGCGGTAGCCGGGGACGAGCCGCCGGTCGCCGCGGTAGGCGACGAGGGGAGTGCCGGGGGACCGCAGTTCCGCGGCGAGGACGGCGGCGGCTTCGGCGGGGCCGTGGGTGGAGTCGAGGTCGACGGTGCCGGCGTCGAGGTTGAGGTGTTCCTGGTTCGCGACGACCGGGAGCACGGCCACCGCGGCCTGGGCCGGGCGGGGCGAGCGATCGCCGGCCGCCTGGCCCGCGCGGGTGGCCACCAGCACCCGCACCGCGCGTGACCCGTCCCCCGCCGCCGCGGCCAGGGTGCGGGAGACCGCGTGCACCGCCGCCACGTCGTCGTCCACGTCGAGGACCGACAGGTCGACCACCGTGTCCGCCTCGGCCACGTCGGCCACCTCACCGAGCAGTGCCGTGAGCGCCGCCGCGACACCTCCGGAGTCCGGCAGGATCGCGACCCGGCCCGTCGTCCCGGCGACCGGCGCGGGCGCCGGCTGCCACGACGGGGTCAGCAGCTGCACGTGCTCGTCCGGCTCCGCGGCGAGCACGTGCAGCTGCTGA
>NZ_MUMI01000900.1 GCF_002155975.1 Amycolatopsis kentuckyensis | reverse complement strand
ACACCTCCCCCGCCCCTCGTCCCAGCCGCAGTCAGCGCCGGAGAGCCGGGGTCAAGGGTGAGCGAAGCTCATCGCGAAGCGACGCCGAAGGCGCCCTTGAGGCCGGCTCTCCGGTGTTGAACGATCAACGGACGAGGAGCCGGGGACCCCCCAGTAGAACCCTTACCCCCAGCGTGAGTTTCTGGTTAGGTTCTCACGATCCGGCACCTGCACCCTGGGGGTTCATTGCCCATGTCCCACCCCGTCCTGAGAACCGCGGCCATCACGGCCGCCATCACCCTCCTCACCGGCCTGGCCGCAGCACCAGCCCAAGCCCAAACCCAAGCCGACCCCACGACCCAGCGCCAACGCGACTTCACCGCCGCGGCGAACGAGTTCGGAGTCCCGGAGAACGTCCTGCTCGGCGTCTCCTACCTGGAGTCCCGCTGGGACACCAACGCCGGGACACCCAGCACGTCGGCCGGCTACGGCCCGATGCACCTCACCGATCTCCGCGAGGCCGGCGTCGCCGGGACCCACCACGACGAAGGCACCGAAGACGCCCGGGGCGACGACGCCCGCCCGGCCCCGCACCCGCAGGCCGGCCCCGCCGC
>NZ_MUMI01000090.1 GCF_002155975.1 Amycolatopsis kentuckyensis | reverse complement strand
TCAGCGGGCGGCAGACCGTGTCAAGGCACGCTTTCCCGCCTTGACACGGTCTGCCGCCCGCTGAACAATCCGGCGTTCGGGTCGGCGGAGAAACCGTTCGGGCTCGGCGGAGAAACCCGTTCGGGGTCGGCGGAATAACCCTGGTCCGAGCAAAGAAAAGAGCCCCACACCAAGGCGCAGGGCTCCTTCGAAGGCCAAAAGATCAGCGCGGCGCAGGACCCGCCTGGTCCGACAGCATCCGCAGCGCGTTCACCAGGCCGCTGACCAGTCCGCGGACCAGGTCACCCTCCTTGAACGACGCCACCATGCTCGCCACCGCCAGCTTGGCGCCGCGGTCCGGAAGACGCAGGTGCGCCGCCTTGCCCGTGACGATCTCGATCTTGCGCTCGCCCGGCGAGACCGCGATCAGGACCGAGTTGGCCGGGTCCGCCGTCGTCGCGTGCAGCTTCTCCGCCGTCTCGCGGCTCTCCGCCCCGAGCTCCCCGAGGTACAGGCTGAAGTCCAGGCCCGTCTCCCGCGAAGCGAACGTCAGGGCCTCGTCGAGGCGGGCCAGCTGGCGGGTGTTGAACGGCCCGGACGGCGCCTCCGGCTCGTACATCTTGGCCGCGGACACCCGTCCGGTGGCCATCAGGGCTTCGCCGTAGCCCAGCTCGGACTCGTCGACGCGCTTCGTCAGCTCACCAGTTGCCACGAGCGCCTCCCGCCGCGGTCGGGGCGCCCTCGGGCGCGCTGTTCTCGGTACCGGCGTGCCGGTGTCCCGTGCCCGCCCCTTCGGGGTTGGCGCTCCACCACATGGCCGGGTACTCCCAGGCCTGGCCGGACCGGTGCCGCGGGGCACCGCCGGACCTGCGCCGGAGCGTCAGCAGCCCGGCGAGGCCGTAGATGGCCAGCGGGATCACGGCGAAGACCACGATCGTCTCGACAACGTTCACGGCGGTGAGCGTATCGGATGACCTCCGCGGCCACCGCGCGCGGCGCACTCGACCGTTCGTCGTAAGCCGAGTGCCGTCCGCCGCTTGGCTCGCGGCCACTGGAACGTTGGGGCGAAGACCGTCGGGCCGAAAGGTTGCAACTCAACGTACAGGCGGCCGCACCCGCCGCTGTCGTCTTGTCGGGACCTTGAAATCCTCGTAGCTTTTTCACCTGTACGGGCCTTGCGCCCCGCTCCCCAGCCCCAGCAGGTAACGCACCGGTCCCAGGAGGCCTTGCCATGAACAGCGTCCAGACGCCCGCACAGGCGATCACCGAGACCTTCTCGTCACTCAGCGACATCGAATTCGTGCCCGGAACGCGTGTGACGGCGGGCACAAGGGTTACCCGGGGTACACGCGTCACTCGCGGTACACGGGTGACGGCGGGAACGCGCGTCACCATGGGCACCCGGGTGACGGCGGGCACGCGGGTCACCCGAGGGACCCGGGTCACCCGTGGCACGCGGGTCACGATGGGCACGCGTGTGACGGCCGGCACGCGAGTCACCTGCGGCACCCGCGTCACGCGAGGCACTCGTGTCACCCGCGGCACACGCGTCACCATGGGCACCCGCGTCACCTGCCAGAGCGACTACACGCTCGCTGCCTGACCCCGTACTCCAGGGCCGCGCACTACCTGAGCGCATCGCGCAAGCACCCGGCTCGCCCCGGCCGCCGCAAGGCAGCCGGGGCGCCGGCTTGTCCGGGGGTTGTCCGAGAGCCCCCGAGACAGCAGCACCCAGGCTCCGCCACCCGGGCCGTCAGCGCGTCAAGCGGCGGAGCCGAGATACGGCCGCCAGAGCGGATCGGCCTCCTTGGAGTGCGCGAGCAGCCGCCAGTGCGGGCCGTGGGGAGCCCGCGGGACGATCCGCAGCCGCCAGCCGATCTCCGAGAGCATCCGGTCCGCTTTGCGGTGGTTGCACTTGGCGCAACAGGCGACGCAGTTGGTCCAGCTGTGGGGGCCACCCCGGCTGCGCGGGACGACGTGGTCGATCGTCTCGGCCCGCCCTCCGCAGTAGGCGCAGCGGTACCGGTCGCGGTGCATGAGCCCGGCCCGGGTCAGCGGTACCTGCGCGCGATACGGTACGCGCACGTACGTGCTGAGGCGGATCACCGAGGGCACCGGCAGCGAAACCTTCGCCGAATGCAGCTCGATCCCGCCGGGGTCACCGTGGACCACTTCGGCCTTGCCGCACATCACGAGCACGACGGCGCGCCGCAACGGCAACGCGGTCAGCGGCTCGAACGTGGCGTTGAGCAGGAGCACCCGGCGCCGGCCCCAGGCCGGGGCAGCCGGATCCCGGCCTCTACTACGCTGTCCGGGCGGGCGGGTCACTCCCCCTGGGCGGGTCCCCGGCCCGGCCGGGACGGTTCCGCCGGATGCGGAACCCCCCGGATAGGCACGCAGAACCACCTCTGGCGCCTCGTCGGCCGTGGCTTGGCCGGAGACGCCGCGGGGGCTGGGTTGTCGGTCTGGCACTCGACCACCTCCAGGGGCGTAGGCATAGTCGACCACAGAACAGGCCCCCAGCGCACGTGTGTTACAAGACGTGTCACATCCGCGCGACCCAACATCCACTCGGCGTTGGGGCGGCCGACCCGATCGGAAGGATGAACGAACCCCCGTGCTCTCCCTGCTTCCCACCGCCGATCCGCCGTGCGTGAAGGACCCCAGCACGTTCTGCTACACGGTGTACGACGTCACGCACAACCTGTGGCTGGCGGGCTCGGCGAACTGGCTGATCACCAAGCCGGTCAAGATCCTGATGATCATCGTGATCGCGTTCCTGGTCCGCCTGATCCTGAGACGGCTGATCAACCGCGTCACGACGCTGCCGAAGTCGGGCGGCAAGCTCCCGTCGATGCTGCGTCCGCTGCGCGAGCGCGCCCCGGAGGTGCTCGGCTCCGCCATCATCGAACGGCGCCGCCAGCGCGCGATGACCATCGGCTCGGTGCTGAAGTCGATGGCGACGTTCCTGATCTACGGCCTGGCGTTCATCCTCGTGCTGGGCGAACTCGGCATCGACCTCGGGCCGATCATCGCGTCGGCCGGCATCATCGGCGTCGCGATCGGGTTCGGCGCGCAGAACCTGGTCAAGGACTTCCTGTCCGGGATCTTCATGATGGTCGAGGACCAGTACGGCGTCGGCGACGTCGTGGACGTCGGCGAAGCGTCCGGCACGGTCGAGTCCGTCGGGCTCCGGATCACGACGTTGCGCGACGTCAAGGGCACGGTCTGGTACGTCCGCAACGGCGAGGTCCTGCGCGTCGGCAACTCGAGCCAGGGCTTCGCGGTGGCGGTCGTGGACGTCCCCGTCGGCTACACGGCCGACGTCGAGCGCGCGACGACGGTGCTCGCGGACGCAGCGGTCACGGCCACCGAGAGCGAGGCGCTGAAGGACAACGTCCTCGAGCCGCCGGAGATGCTGGGTGTGGAAAGCGTCACACCGGAGGGTCTCTCCCTGCGCCTGACGGTGAAGGTGCGGCCGGGCAAGCAGTGGGCGGTGCAGCGGGCGCTGCGTGCCCAGCTGCTGGCGGCGCTGGAGGAGGCGGGCTTCGACCCGCCGCTCGGCCGGCTGTTCCCGCCCGCAGCCCCGGCGGCCGGGAAGTAGCGGCCGCGGGCGCCGTTACGCTGGGGAGCGGGTTCGCGACGAACCGGAACAGAGCGGACCGGGCGTCGGGAACCCGCACCCCAGGGGCAAAATGGAAGGCGTGTCTGCAGTGAGCGAACCGGCGAACCTCTACGAAGCGGTCGGCGGCGAACCGACCTTCCGCCGGATCGTCGGGCGGTTCTACGAGGAAGTCGCGCGCGACGAGATCCTCCGGCCCCTCTACCCCGAAGAGGACCTCGGGCCCGCCGAGGAGCGGTTCCGGCTGTTCCTCATCCAGTACTGGGGTGGCCCGCACACCTACTCCGACCAGCGCGGGCACCCGCGGCTGCGGATGCGGCACGCGCCGTTCAAGATCGGGCCGCTGGAGCGGGATGCCTGGCTGCGCTGCATCCGGATCGCCGTCGACGAGGAGAACCTGGAAGAGCCCTACCGCGGGCAGCTCTGGGCCTACCTGGAGATGGCCGCGCACAGCATGATGAACAGCTTCGTATGAACGACGGAGCCTGGTGGCGCGATGCCGTCTTCTACCAGGTCTACGTACGCTCGTTCGCCGACTCGGACGGTGACGGCGTCGGGGACCTGGAAGGCATCCACTCCCGGCTCGGTTACCTGGAGCTCCTGGGCGTCGACGCGCTGTGGCTGACGCCCTTCTACCGCTCCCCCATGGCCGACCACGGCTACGACATCGCCGACCCGCGGGACGTCGACCCCATGTTCGGCACCCTCGGCGACTTCGACGTGCTGCTGACCGAGGCGCACAAGCGCGGCATCAAGGTCACCGTCGACGTGGTCCCCAACCACACCAGCAACCAGCACGCCTGGTTCAAGTCGGCGATGGCCGCCGCGCCGGGCAGCCCGGAGCGCGAGCGCTACATCTTCCGCGACGGCGTCGGGCCGAAAGGCGAAGACCCGCCGAACAACTGGGTCAGCGCGTTCGGCGGCCCGGCCTGGACGCGGGTGCCGGACGGGCAGTGGTACCTGCACCTGTTCGCGCCGCAGCAGCCGGACCTCAACTGGGCCAACCCCGAGGTCGCCGCCGACCTGGAACGCACGCTGCGGTTCTGGCTCGAACGCGGCGTCGACGGCTTCCGCATCGACGTCGCCCACGGCATGGCCAAGCCGCCCGGCCTGCCGGACATGGACCCGCGCGCGGACGCGCTGGGGCCGAGCCACTACTACGACCCGCGGTGGGACCACGACGGCGTCCACGAAATCCACCAGATGATCCGCAAGGTGCTCGACGAGTTCCCGGACGCGATGGCGGTCGGCGAGATCTGGGTGACCGACGAGGAACGCCTGTCGCGCTACCTGCGGCCCGGCGAACTGCACCTGGCGTTCAACTTCCGGCTGGTGCTGACCCACTTCGACGCCGACGCCATGCGCACGGCCATCGAGCGTTCCCTGGCCGTCCCGGCCCGCACGGGCGCCCCGGCGACCTGGACGCTGGGCAACCACGACGTCTGGCGGCAGGTCAGCCGCTACGGCGGTGGCGCGGCCGGCGTGCGCCGCGCGCGGGCGATGGCGCTGGTCGAGCTCGCGCTGCCGGGCGCGGTGTACCTGTACAACGGCGAAGAGCTGGGGCTGGCGAACGTCGAGCTGTCCCCGTCGGACATGGCCGACCCGCGCGCGAAGACGAGCGGCGCCGAGTTCGGGCGGGACGTTTCGCGGGTGCCGCTGCCGTGGGAGGGCGACCTGCCGCCGTTCGGGTTCTCGCGGAACCCGCGCACGTGGCTGCCGATGCCGCCGGAGTGGGCCGGGCTGACGGTGGAGAAGCAGATCGAGGACGCGGACTCGACGCTTTCGCTCTACCGGCAGGCGATCGAGCTGCGGAAGACGCACTCGGCGTTCGGCGGCGACGAGCTGGAGTGGTACGGCGCTCCGGCCGGGTGTTTCGCGTTCCGGCGGCGCGGGGGCGGGCTGGTGTGCGCGCTGAACACCTCGGCGTCGCCGATCGCCTTGCCGCCGGGTGAGGTGCTGCTGTCGAGCAGTCCGCTGGTCGAGGGGAAGTTGCCCGCGGACTCGGCCGCCTGGCTCGTCTAGCTCTGGTTGCCCGAGCCGTCGTCGAAGGCGCCGCTCGCCAGCCACGCCACCAGGGCCGCGGCCTGGAGGTAGGGCGCCGCCTGGGCGGCCGCCCGGCCCGCCGCACGCGTGCGGCCCCACCTCTCAGGTCTTTCGGCGCGCTCCGGCGCCTGCTCGCCCGCCGGACGGTCCGTCCGCCACGGCGTCTCCTCGGTGCGCACACCTTCGAGGAAGTCCGCGGTCGGGTCTTCGTCCGGGCTCATGCCTCCAGCGTGCCACCGCCCGGCGTGCAGCGGTGGCCGCCGTAAGGACTTCGTCAGAACAACAGCGGCAACAGCGCGTGCCGGCGGCGCACGATCGCGCCGTAGCGCGCGTCCAAGCGCAGCCACGAGTCCGTCGCCGTCACGCGGACGACGTCACCGGGGACGTCCGAGTCCACGAAGCCCATGCCGGACATCGCGAAGAGGCAGCGCATCTGCACCTTGACCTCGACCGATCCGCCGCTCACGGTCAGCACCGCCTGGTCCATCAGCGACGCCGGCGGCGTGCCGTGCGGGCCCACGTTGTCCCTGGCCAGCGTCACGCCGCGGTCCGCCAGCTCGGACACCACCTGCGCCGGGAGCTCGTCGACCAGCGGCCAGCGGCCCGACGGCGGCAGTTCGCCGTGCCACAGCAGGTCGCGGGCCGGGCCCGGGTCCATCCGGGGGCCGCCCGCCACGGTCAGCGCCGCGAGCAGCTCGTTGCCGGACACCGTGACGTCGCCGGGCGTCACGTCCCCGGCCACCGCGCGGGTGGCCAGGCACTCGAACGGCGTCGCCGTCCAGGCCTCGACCACGCCGTCGCCACGCCGGCGCAGCCGGACGGCCGTCTGGCCGTCCAGCCGGACCGCGCGGGCGACGAAGGCGCCGAGGGTCTCCCGGTCGGCCGCGTCCGGCACGAACAACTCAGGCATCCGCGAACCCCTGCTTCAGAAACTCCGACTCGGCCGGGCTGAGCCTACGCGGCCGCAGTTCGACCGTGTCGTACGGCGCCAGCACCGTCTCCGCGGTGACCGCCACCGGGTCGTCCGCCGACGGCCCGCCGCGCACGCGGTAGGCCAGCGTGAAGCTGGCCGCGCGCAGCTCGGTCAGGTCGATGTCGATCCGCAGCTGCTGCCCGGACACCACGATCGGCCGCTTGTAGGCCACTTCGAGCCGCACCACGACGATGCCCTTCGGCAGCTGGTCGAGCCCGGCCGCGACGGCCTTCTCGAACAACAGCGGGATGCGCGCCTCTTCGAGCAGCGTCACCAGCTTCGCGTGGTTGATGTGGCCGTAGACGTCCATGTCCGTCCAGCGCGGGCGGACGTGCGCAACGTAGGTCACCGCACCGTGCTCCGGATCTGGCGGGCCGCCACCGACAGCGTCGCCAGGTCGAGCCGGCCGGACTTGGTGATCTCGTCGAGCGCGACGCGCGCCCGCTGCAGCCGGGAGGCGTTCGTCTTCTCCCACTGCGCGATCTTGGCGTCCCCGGACGAGCCGGGATCGCTGTGCCGCAACGCGTCGAGCGTGATCGCCCGCAGCGAGCCGTAGACGTCGTCGCGCAGCGAAAGCCGGGCGAGCGCGTGCCAGCGGTTGCCGCGTTCGAGCTTGCTGATCTCGGTGAGCATCTGGTCGATGTCCAGGTGCGCCGAGAGCGCGTAGTACAGCTCCGCCGTCTCGGCCGGGCTGTGCACCGCGTCCACGCCGATCTGCTGCTCGGCGAGCTCGGCCACCTCGGTGACGTCGAGCAGGCCGAAGGTGTGCAGCAGCAGCGACACCCGGCGGGCCAGCCCCTCCGGCACGTTCGCGGCGATCAGCTCGTTCACGTGCTTCTCCACCGACTCGGCCTCGCGGCCGCGCAGCAGGTCGCCGATGTTCGGGACGAGCTTGCCCAGCACCCGGCCGAAGCGCTTGATCTCCGACAGCGGCGCCAGCGGCTGCGGCCGGTTGGTGAGGAACCAGCGCGCGGCCCGGTCGAGCAGCCGCCGCGTCTCCAGCACCATCTCGTCGGCGACGTCGGTGTGCACGACGTTGTCGAGCGCGTCGATCTCCTTCCACAGTGCGGGGAGGTCGAACACCTGCGTCACCACGGCGTACGCGCGCACCGCGTCCGTCGCCGTCGCGTTCATCTCCTCCATCAGCCGGTAGACGAAGGAGATGCCGCCGCCGTCGACCACCTCGTTGGCGATCAGCGTGGTGATGATCTGGCGGCGCAGCGGGTGTTCGCCGATCGCCGAGCCGAACCGCTCGCGCAGCGGCTTCGGGAAGTACTCGGGCAGCCGGGCCGCGAAGACCTTCGAGTCGGGCAGGTCGCTGGCCAGCAGCTCGTCCTTCAGCTCCAGCTTGACGTGCGCGAGCAGCGTCGCCAGCTCCGGCGAGGTGAGGCCCTTGCCCGCCTTCTCCAGCTCGCGGAACTCCGAGTTGCTCGGCAGCGCTTCGAGCTTGCGGTCGAACGCACCGGCGGACACCAGCGCCTGGACCTGGCGCGCGTGCACCGACAGCATCGGCGCGGCGTGCGCGCGGCTGACGCCGAGGACGGCGTTCTGCCGGTAGTTGTCCTTGAGGACCAGCGCGCCGACCTCGTCGGTCATCTCTTCCAGGAGCTCGTTGCGCTGTTCGCGCTCCAGCTTGCCGGTCTGCACGAGGTGGTCGAGCAGGATCTTGATGTTGACCTCGTGGTCGGAGCAGTCGACGCCGGCCGAGTTGTCGAGCGCGTCGGTGTTGATCTTGCCGCCGTTGCGGGCGAACTCGATCCGGCCCAGCTGGGTCAGGCCGAGGTTGCCGCCTTCGCCGAACACCTTGACACGCAGCTGCTTGCCGTCGACGCGGATGGCGTCGTTGGCCTTGTCGCCCGCGGCGGCGTGCGTTTCGTTCTCCGCCTTGACGTAGGTGCCGATGCCGCCGTTCCAGAGCAGCTCGACCGGCGCCAGCAGGATCGCCTGGATCAGGTCCATCGGTGCCAGCGCGGTGACGCCGTCCTCGAGGCCGAGCGCCGTGCGGACCTGCGGGCTGATCGGGATCGACTTCGCCGTGCGCGGGTAGATCCCGCCGCCTTCGCTGATCAGCGACCGGTCGTAGTCGTCCCACGAGCTGCGCGGCAGGTCGAACAGCCGGCGCCGCTCCGCGAACGTCGCCGCGGCATCGGGGTTCGGGTCGAGGAAGACGTGCATGTGGTTGAACGCCGCGACGAGGCGGATGTGCTCGCTCAGCAGCATGCCGTTGCCGAAGACGTCGCCCATCATGTCGCCGATGCCGACCACGGTGAAGTCCTCGGTCTGGGTGTCCTTGCCCAGCTCGCGGAAGTGCCGCTTGACGCTCTCCCAGGCACCCTTCGCCGTGATGCCCATGGCCTTGTGGTCGTAGCCGACCGAGCCACCGGACGCGAAGGCGTCGCCCAGCCAGAAGCCGTACTTCGCCGACATCTCGTTCGCGATGTCGGAGAACTTCGCGGTGCCCTTGTCGGCCGCGACGACCAGGTAGGAGTCGTCGGCGTCGTGCCGGACGACACCCGGCGCGGGGACGGTCTTGCCCTCGATGCGGTTGTCGGTCAGGTCGAGCAGGCCGGAGATGAACATGCGGTAGCAGGCGATGCCCTCGTTGAGCTGGGCGTCGCGGTCGATGCTCGCGTCGCCGCTCGGGGCCGGCGGGCGCTTGACGACGAAGCCGCCCTTCGCGCCGACCGGCACGATCACCGCGTTCTTCACCGCCTGCGCCTTGACCAGGCCGAGGATCTCGGTGCGGAAGTCTTCGCGGCGGTCCGACCAGCGCAGGCCACCGCGCGCGACCTCGCCGAAGCGCAGGTGCACACCCTCGACGCGCGGCGAATACACGAAGATCTCGAACTTCGGCCGCGGTTCGGGCAGGTCGGGCACGCCGGCCGGGTCGAGCTTGATCGACAGGTATTCGCGGGGCGTCCCGTCGGCGCCGGTGACGTGGTAGTTCGTCCGCAGCGTGGCCCGGATGACGGCCATCAGGCGGCGCAGGATGCGGTCTTCGTCGAGGCTGGTGACCTCGTCGATCATCGCGTTCAGCTCGCTCGCCAGCGCGTCGGTGGCGGCCTCGCGGTCGGCCTCCGACAGCTCGGGCGCGAACCGGGCCTCGAACAGCCGCAGCAGCTTGGTCGCGACCTGCGTGTGGTTCAGCAGCGTGTTCTGGATGTAGTCCTGGGAGAACGCGCTGCCGGCCTGGCGCAGGTACCGCGAGTAGGCCCGCAGCACGCCGACCTGGCGCCAGGTGAGCCCGGCACGCAGGACGAGGCCGTTGAGGCCGTCGACCTCGGCGTCGCCCCGCCAGGCGGCCTCGAAGGCGTCCTGGAAGCGGCCGCGCAGCTCTTCGACGGCGTGCTCGTCGGACTCGTCGAGCATCTTCTGGTCGACGCGCAGGCCGAAGTCGTAGATCCAGCACGCGCCGCCGTCTTCGCGGTGCAGCTCGTACGGCCGCTCGTCGACGACCTCGACGCCCATGGCCTGCAGCACCGGGAGCACCTTCGAGAGCGTGACGCCCTCGCCGCGCAGGTAGAGCTTGAAGCGCCGCTCGCCCGGCGCGGAGTCGGCGGGCTCGTAGAACGACAGCGCGAGGTCGCCTTCGTCGGTCAGCGAGTCGAGCGACCGGAGGTCGGCCAGCGCCTCTTCGGCGGTGAAGTCCTCCTTGTAGCCCTCGGGGAAGACCATCGCGAAGCGCTGGCCCTGCTCGGTGGCCGATTCCTCGCCGACGATCCCGACCGCGACGCCGCCGTCGGCGCGTTCCCGGCGTTCGTCGAGGACCGCCTCGACCATCCGGTCGTCCCAGGTGCGGACGGCGTCGTTCAGCCGGTCCTGGATCTTGAGCGTGTCCGGCTCGAGCCGGCGCGCGGGGTCGGTGTGGACGACGAAGTGCACCTGCGCCAGGACGGTCTCGCCGATCCGGGCGCTGTATTCGAGCTGGGTGCCTTCGAGCTCTTCGAGCAGGACCTCCTGCATCGCCAGCCGCGAGCGCGTCGTGTAGCGGTCGCGCGGGAGGTAGACGAGGCAGGAATAGAAGCGCCCGTACGGGTCGCGGCGCAGGAACAGCCGCAGCCGGCGGCGGTCGGAGAGGGTGATCGCGCCGGTCGTCGTCGAGTACAGGGAGTCGGTGTCGGCGGAGAACAGGTCGGCGCGCGGCCAGTTCTGCAGGATTTCGAGCATCCGCTGGCCGGAGAACGACTCGATCGGGAAGCCGGCGCGGTGGATGACCTCGCGCACGCGCTTGCAGACGACGGGGATGTCGAGGACGTTCTCGTGTAGCGCGGTGGTGGTGAACATGCCGAGGAAGCGGTGTTCACCGGTGACGTTGCCCTCGGCGTCGAAGGTCTTCACGCCGACGTAGTACGGGTAGACCGGCCGGTGCACGGTCGAGGGCGCGCTCGCCTGGGTCAGCACCAGCAGCGTCGGCGCGAGGGCGGTGGCGGCGGTGTCCGGGCCGGCGGTGAGGCCGCGGGCGGCGAGGCTGTCCTGGCGCAGCACGCCGAGGCCGGAGGCGAGGACCGCGCGCAGGGCCGGCTCGTCGGTGTCCGGGTGGGGGTTGTCGATCAGTTCGTAGCGGCGGTAGCCGAGGAAGGTGAAGTGGCCGTCGGCCAGCCAGCGCAGCAGGCGGGCGCCCTCGGCGACCTCGCCCTCGGGCAGCCGCGGCGGGTCGGTCTCCAGTTCGCTCGCCAGCTGGCAGGCCGTCTGGGCCATCTTCTCGGCGTCTTCGACGACCTCGCGGACGTCACCCAGGACGCTGGAGAGCCGGTTGTCGAGCTCGCGCGCCCGGTTGCGGTCGGTGACGAAGTCGATCTCGATGTACATCCACGACTCGGCGGCCGAGTTCGCGGGCGGCTCGGCCGGGTCCGCGTCGGGGTGGACCTCGAGGAGTTCCCCGGTGAGGTCGCGGCTGACCACCACGATCGGGTGAACGATCCGCTGCACCTGCACGCCGTCGCGCGCGAACTCCGCGGCGATCGAGTCGACCAGGTACGGCATGTCGTCGGTGACGACCTGCACGACGGTGGCCTCGCGGGCCCACCCGTCTTCGGCGACGGTCGGGTTCAGCAGCCGCACGGCCGGGCGGCCGGGCATCCGCGACTTGGCCAGCTGCAGGTGCGAGCGAACGGCGCCGACCAGGTTGACGGGCTCGTCGCCGACGATTTCTTCGGGCGGGAGGTGCCGGTAGTAGAGCCGGATGAGCTCACCGATCTCCGGCGCCAGCCCGGCGGCGGAGTCGATCAGGTCGTCCCTGATCTGCTCCGGGCTGGCCGGGGAGCGCGACGCGCCGAATTCGGGTTCGGCGTCGGCTCCGGTTCCGGGTAGGGACGAGACTCCGGTCGAGCTCATTTGAGGCAACTCTCCAGTTTGCGTGAGGTGGCACCGCGCCGGTTCGGCGTTGAGCCGGCCACCCCACACTAATGCGCCGCGATCCGGGATCACATGAAGACCCGGAGGTTCCCCGAGGCGCGAAAACCCTTCCGGGGCATGGGATTCGCGGGATCGGTCAAGCTACTGACGGGTTGTCTTCGGCCCGGCTGCGCGGCGCTGACCAGCCGCGCACGCCGGGCGTTACCCGACGCGACGCCAACGTGATCGGTTCAGTTGATCAGGCCCGGCACCGCTCGGCGAACGGTGTCGGCCGGTCGGCGACGCCGGAGTGCGACGGATCCCACTGCGTTCGGGCGCGGACAGGTCGGCGACGAATCGGGGTGTCTCAGCGACTGGACGCCGGTCGGGGTGAACCGGGCCCATCCCGAGCTCGGCAAAACTGTCGGTGCCTGCCGGTAGCGTGGAAATCGGGGGCTGCTCCGAACGGCTCGGGCCGCAGGCGCCCCGTCAGCCGGGCGCCTTCGCGGGCTGCGGAGGCCAGGCGAGCCGGGGCGGCCGGGCGAGCCGGGGCGGCCGGGCGAGCCGGGGCGGCCGGGCGCCGATCAGTCGCGCGAGCTGTGGCCGCGGGAGTCCGAGACCTCGGCGCCGTGACCGTTGCGGCCGTGGCCGTTGCGGCGGCCCGTGTCCTGGGAGCCGAGCTGCTTGACCAGGGCGGCCGCGCTCGCCGTGCCCGCCTGGTGCTCGGCCAGGGCGCGGGCGAGCAGGTCGGCCAGCCCGGCGTCCGGCGGCGGCTCGTCCTCCGCGATCGCGCGGGCGTAGCTCTCCGGGAACGGGGCCGTCGCCGGCGTCCAGTGGCCGAAGTCCTCCATCGGCTCCAGCGACGGCGGCATCCGCAGCCGCGGCAACCACGGCTCGGCTTCGTCGCGGTAGTCCGGCACCGACGGCGGCTCGTCCTCCGGCCGCGGCGGCGGGGCGAGCTCGGGACGGGCCGGTTCCTCGGCACGCGGGCTGTCGGCATCTTCCGCGCGCCGACGGCCCCCGGCGCCCCCGGAGGCCGAGATGCCCAGGCGGTCGAGCACCGACCGCGCGGCCACCGAGCCGTGCTCGGCATCGTGACGCGTCGACGGCTGCGGTTCTGGCCGCCGTCCCTCCGACGCCCACGGCTCCCGCTCGGCGGCGGGCTCGGGCGCGAGCGGCAAGGCAGGCGTGATCCGAGTGGGCGCCGACTCCCGCTCGGCGGCGGTCTCCCGCAGCCGAGCTTCGGCCAGCGCGGCCCAGGAGAACTTGGTCTTGCCGCTTTCGGCGGACGGCGACGTCTCGGCAGGTTCCCGCGCTTCGATCGGCGCTCGCCCCCGCTCGGCCGACCGCGGCTCGTCAGGCTCCACCGGCCGCGGCTCGGTAGGCCGCGACTCGGCAGGCTCAGCCGGCTGCTCGGTAGGCCGGAACTCGGCAGGCTCCAGCCCGTGCTCGGCCGACCGCTGCTCGGCAGGCCGGGACTCCGGTTCCGCGAACCGCGGCTCAGCAGCCTCAGACCGGGACCCCAACCGTCGATCACCGGACTCCAACCGGAACTCCGGCTGCCGCCCACGCTTGGCCAACCGCGGCTCAGCACCCCGCGCCGACCTCACCTCGCCCGGCTCCCGCTCCGACCGCGGCTCAACAGCCCCAGGCCGATCCCGCACGGCCTGCGGTTCACCAACGCCGGGCCGCTCCTGCGACCCGCGCTCCGAATCCCGCCCCGACCGCACCTCGACAGCCCCAGCCAGCTCCTCAGCCCGTCGTCCCGACCGCACCTCGACAGCCCCAGGCAAATCTTCAGCCCGCCGTCCCGACCGTGACTCGGCAGCACCAGCCCGCCGCCCCGACCGCACCTCGATCGGCTCGGGCCGTCGGCCAGGCGCGGGCTCGTCCCGCACCGCCGGCATCAGCGTCGTCTCCGCCGCGTCCGCAGTCACCCGCGGCCGCTCGAACGACCACGCGGGCGCCGGCTGCCTCGACTCGGGCCGCGACGGCGCTTCCTCCCGCCCGAACGACCACGCCGGCGCGCGTGGCTCCGGCTCCGGAACCGGCGCCGGCTCGGCCGCGACGACCGGGACCGGCCGCGACGGCACCGCCTTCAGCACCTCGTCCAGATCGATCGAAGCCGGCTCCCCGCTGCCGAACTCCCCCGCCAGCACGTTGCACGCCTGCCGCCGGGCGCGGGCGTGCAGCTGCTCCGCCGCCCGCGAGCGGTACAGGCACGCGATGGCCTCCTCCGCCTGCCCGAACCGCTCCTGCAGCTGCGCCAGCTCCAGCCACAGCCGCGCGGTGATCGCCGACAGCCCGTGGCGGTCCGTGCTCGCCACCGCTTCGCGGACCAGCTCGATCGCCGCTTCCCCGGATCCCGCCGGCAAATGGACCCGCGTCGCGACGGCCAGCCGCAGCCAGCCCATCGGAGCGACACCCGCCGCGCGGACCGGCTCGGCCAGCATCGGCTCCGCGATCTCGTACGCCATTTCCGTGTCGCCGCGGTCGAGCAGCGTGCTGACCAGCAACAACACCAGCCGGATGCGGACCAGGCCGCCGTCGTCGGCCGGGTTGTCCAGTTTCTCCAGGAAGCCAAGGCCGGTGCGGGCCGCGTCGGCCGCCGCCGTCAGATCACCGTGGCGCCGCCGGTGGGCGGCCGTGCCGACCCGCAGCAGCGCGCGGACCAGCAGCTGGGTGTCCGCACCCAGGGAATCGTCGCCGACGACGAGCTTGTCCGCCTCCACCAGCACGCGGTCCAGCTCCGACTTGCGGCCGAGCTGGCCGAGGCAGCCCACCAGGTGGCACAACGCCGCCGCGCGGTGCACCGGCGAAACCACCGGATCCGTCAGCACCGGCCGCAACGCGGCGAGGCCGGTCAGCGGCACGCCCAGGCTTCGCGCGCAGACGGCGAGGTCGATGCGCAGGCGCGCCGCGATGTCGCCGTAGCCCGCGTGCTCGGCCGCTCGCAACGCCGCGACCGCGCGCCCGACCGTGCCCGGCCGCTCGCCGAGCCGGACGCGCGCGGACACGACCAGGCTCTCGGCCCGGATCCACTGCTCGTCGGCGCTCGCGGCCTCGGCCAGCGCGGCCGCGCGTTCGCCCAGGACCAGTGCGAGCTCGGGCGCCCGCAAGTGCAGGGCGTCCGCCCGCTCGATCAGCCGTCCGACTGCGGAGAGGGTTCCCCCGGCATTGACGGAGCGCCCGCTCTCCACTCGGGAGAACGGGCCCGTCCGGTGCTGTTTGCTGGCTTCCACGGGGAAACCCGCCCCCTCAGTCGCGGGTCAGCTTGCGATGGGTGACACGGTGCGGGCGGGCAGCCTCGGCGCCCATCCGCTCCACCTTGTTCTTCTCGTACCCTTCGAAGTTGCCCTCGAACCAGAACCACTTGGCCGGGTCTTCGTCCGTGCCTTCCCACGCCAGGATGTGCGTCGCGACCCGGTCGAGGAACCACCGGTCGTGCGAAATCACCACGGCGCAGCCGGGGAACTGCTCCAGCGCGTTCTCGAGCGAGCCCAGCGTCTCGACGTCCAGGTCGTTCGTCGGCTCGTCGAGCAGGATCAGGTTCCCGCCCTGCTTGAGCGTCAGCGCCAGGTTGAGCCGGTTGCGCTCACCACCGGAGAGCACGCCCGCCGGCTTCTGCTGGTCCGGGCCCTTGAAGCCGAACGCGCTGACGTACGCCCGCGAAGGCATTTCGGTCTGGCCGACGTGGATGTAGTCCAGCTCGTCGGAGACGACCTGCCAGACGGTCTTCTTCGGGTCGATCCCGCCGCGGTTCTGGTCCACATAGGACAGTTTGACGGTCTCGCCGATCTTGACCACGCCGTCGTCCGGCTCCTCGAGCCCGACGATGGTCTTGAACAGCGTCGTCTTGCCGACGCCGTTCGGGCCGATCACGCCGACGATGCCGTTGCGCGGCAGGTCGAACGACAGGCCGTCGATGAGCACGCGGCCGTCGAAGCCCTTCTGCAGCTTCTCGACCTCGACCACGACGTTGCCGAGCCGCGGGCCCGGCGGGATCTGGATCTCTTCGAAGTCGAGCTTGCGGTGCTTGTCCGCCTCCGCCGCCATCTCCTCGTAGCGGTCGAGGCGCGACCGGGACTTCGTCTGACGGGCCTTGGCGTTGGACCGCACCCACTCGAGCTCGGTCTTCAGGCGCTTCGCGAGCTTCTGGTCCTTCTTGCCCTGGACCTCGAGGCGCTCGCGCTTCTTCTCCAGGTACGTCGAGTAGTTGCCCTCGTAGCCGACGACCCGGCCGCGGTCGATCTCCATGATCCACTGGGCCACGTTGTCCAGGAAGTACCGGTCGTGGGTGACGGCCAGGACGGCGCCGGCGTAGCGGGAGAGGAACTGCTCCAGCCACAGGACACTTTCGGCGTCCAGGTGGTTGGTGGGCTCGTCGAGCAGCAGCAGGTCGGGCGCCGACAGCAGCAGCTTGCACAGCGCGACCCGGCGGCGCTCACCACCGGAGAGGTGGGTGACGCCTTCGTCCGGCGGCGGGCAGCGGAGCGCGTCCATGGCCTGCTCGACGGTCGAGTCGAGCTCCCAGGCGTCGGCGTGGTCCAGCTCCTCCTGGAGCTGCCCCATCTCCTCCATCAGCTCTTCGGTGTACTCGGTCTCCATCAGCTTGAGGACCTCGTTGTACCGGTCGAGCTTGACCTTGACCTCGCCGAGACCCTCCTCGACGTTCTGCCGGACCGTCTTCTCCTCGTTGAGCTCCGGCTCCTGCATGAGGATGCCGACGGAGGCGCCGGGCTGGAGGAAGGCTTCGCCGTTGCTGGCCTGCTCGATCCCCGCCATGATCTTGAGAACGGTGGACTTACCGGCACCGTTCGGCCCCACCACGCCGATCTTGGCGCCGGGGTAGAACGCGGTGCTGACGTCGTCGAGGATGACCTTGTCCCCGACGGTCTTGCGCACCTTCTTCATGGTGTAGATGAACTCGGCCATACCCACGATCGTAGAGCGCGCTTGATCGCGGCTCGACGCCGGTCACCGTCGGACTACCGAAAGTCAGCCCGAGATCACGCCGAGACTACCGAAACGGCCGTTTTCCCGGCAGCCGGACGGCGGCTCAACCTCAACTGGAACCCGAGGGTCGCTTGCCTTCGGCGAGGTTCTTCAGCATCGCGTTGTAGGCGTTCAGCTCTTCGTCACCCGTTGCCGCTTCGCGCCGGTCACGCCGCTTCGCCTCGCGCTCGTCCTGCCGCGACCACTGCACCAGCAGCGCGATCAGCACCAGCAGCACCGGGACCTCGCCGGCGGCCCAGGCGATGCCGCCGCCGAGCCGCTGGTCGGCGAGCAGGTCGGTGACCCACGGCAGGTGCAGCTGCCCGTAGAAGGCCTGCCCGATGACCGTCTGCTTGCTCATCAGGATCACGCCGAAGAAGGCGTGGAACGGCATCGCGGCGAACATCATGCCGAGCCGGCCGAGGTACGGGATCCGCCGCGGCGCCGGGTCGACGCCGATCACCGGCCAGTAGAAGACGTACCCGGCGAGCAGGAAGTGCCCGTTCATCGCCAGGTGCGCCCAGTGGTAGTTCAGCGCGGTGTCGAACAGGCCGGAGAAGTACAGCGCGTAGAACGAGCCGACGAACAGCAGCAGCGCGACCACCGGGTGCGTGAGGAACCGCGACACCGGCGAGTGCACGAAGGCGACGAGCCACTCGCGCGGCCCGGGCGGGGAGTCCTTGCCCGCGGCCGGCAGGGCGCGCAGTGCGAGCGTCACCGGCCCGCCGAGCACGAACAGCACCGGCGCCACCATCGACAGCAGCATGTGGTTGCCCATGTGGACGCTGAACATCGCGGGCGCGTACCGGCCGACCCCCGACGACGTCGCGATCAGCAGCACCACGCAGCCGGCGATCCAGGCGACCGTGCGGCCGACCGGCCAGGTGTCGCCGCGGCGCAGCAGCCGCTGGACGCCGGCGAGGTACAGGCCGCCGAGGACGAGCGCGATGGTGCCGTAGACCAGGTCGAACCGGGTGTCGAAGAGCAGCCGCCAGACCGTCGGCGCGCCGTCGAGGTCGTAGCCGATCAGCAGCTCGGTGGTGGACGGCTGGGTGATCGCGTCCGCCGGCGGTGGCGTCCTGGCCAGCCCGGACGCGATGCCGATGGTGACGAACATGATCAGGATCTCGACCGAGGCCAGGCGCAGCAGCTGGGCGCCGCCCTTGCCGTCCACGAGGTTCGCGACACCCTTTTCGCGCTGCTGGTGGCCGAACACCCCGAGCAGCAGCAGCGCCACCGTCTTGGCCACCACGAGCAGGCCGTAGTCGGTGGTGAACAGGTCGTTGAAGCCGATCCGGACCAGCGCGTTGACCGCACCGGAGAGCGCCATCACGATCCAGCAGACCAGGGCCAGCTTCGAGAACCGCTGCGCGGCCAGGCTCAGGTGGCCCCCGCGCCGGTACCCCAGCGCCAGCAGGGCGACCAGGCCGCCGACCCACAGCGCCGCGGCGACCAGGTGGAACAGCAGGCTGTTGGTGGCGACGTCGTGCGAGCCACCGCTGGCGGAGTGCCCGGTGACGGCGACCGGGACCAGCCCGCCGACGGCCAGTACGAACAGCACCGCCGTCCAGCCCCAGGTCAGCGCGAGCCGGCAGCCGAGCGCGATCAGGATGGCGATCAGCGCCGTCCACAGCCACGCCTTCGGCTGTTCGATGGCGCCGACCAGGTCGAGCAGCGTCTGCGGGTCCAGGACGTCGCCGAACGGCTTCCCGGCGGTGTCGGCGGCGGTGAAGGCGACCGAGAGCAGGGCCGCGCCGAACCACACCCAGGCGGCGATCCCGGCCGCGCGCAGGGCGCCGTAGCCCTCGGGGCCGAGCGTCCCGGACTTCTGCGGCGGCACCAGGAAGGCGGCCAGCAGCAGCGACCCGACGCAGATCACCGACGCGCATTCGGACAGCACGCGCATGACGGTGATGCCGTACTTGGTGACCAGCCCCGGGTCGGGCAGGCCGGCGATGGCGTAACCGGCCCCGCCGGTGAGCGCGATCAGGCCGATCGCGACCACCGCGGCCAGCAGGAAGCCGACCACGAGCAGGGGCAGCACACTCGCCCGGCGCTGGGTGGGGACGTCGGATTTCGTGGCGGACACGCCCCTGAGGGTATGCCCCGCCCCGGTCAGGCCCGTGTGACGGGCAGGATGGGCGCTGTGAAGATGATCCTGCTGCGGCACGCCGAGTCGCTTGGCAACGTCGACGAGCTGGCCTACACGCGGATCCCCGACCACGCGCTGCCGCTGACCGCCAAGGGCGAGCGGGAAGCCCGTGCGGTGGCGCCGGAGATCGCGCGGCTGCTCGACGGGACCCGGCCCGCGGCGTACGTCAGCCCGTACCTGCGCACTCGGGAGACGTTGCGGCTGCTGGACATCCGGGCGTCGTGCGAACGGCTGGTGCAGGAGCCGCGGCTGCGCGAGCAGGACTGGGGCAACCTGCAGGACCCGGCCGACCAGGAGATCCAGAAGGCGCGGCGGCACGAGTTCGGGCACTTCTTCTACCGGCTGCCGTTCGGCGAGTCGGGCGCGGACGTCGACGACCGCGTCGCGGCGTTCCTCTCGGACCTGCGCCTGCGCGAGGAAAGTCACCCGGAGACGGTGCTGATCGTCTCCCACGGGCTCACGCTGCGGCTGCTGTGCCGGCGGCTCTTCGGCTGGAGCATCGAGCTGTTCGAGTCCCTGTCCAACCCGGCGACCTGCGAATACCGCGTCCTCGAAGAGCAGGACGGCAAGTGGGCGCTGGACCGGCCGTTCGCGCAGTGGCGGGACTCACCCGACGGGGAAACCCAGCTTTAGCGGCGCGGTCAGCACGACGCGGGTGCCGTGGCCGGGCGCCGAGTCGATGCGCGCGGCGCCGTCGATCTCGGCCATCCGCGCTTGGATCGAGTTCTCGATGCCGAACCCGGCGCGGCGCGCGCCGAGGTCGAAGCCGGTGCCGTGGTCGCGAACGGACACCGTGATGACGCCTTCACGCTCTTCGAGGCACACGACAGCCTTCGTCGTCCTCGCGTGCTTCAAGGTGTTTCGCAGCGCTTCGCGGGTTGCGTCGTGAAGGGCGTGGACGACGGCTTCGGGGACGTCGGTGGGCTTCGCGAGCACGACGAGGTCCACGCGGAGCCCGTCGGCCGTCATCTCGACCGCCAGCGCGCCCAAGCGGTGTTCGAGCCCGCCCGGCTCGGCGGGCGCGTCGCCGTCGAGGCTCAGCCGCAGGCGCAGGGCGTGCGCGCGAGCGGTGCGGCGGACCTGGTCGAGGCTGCCGCGCGGGTCGAGCGCGTCCCCGGGCGCGGGCAGCGCGAGCGACTCCATCACCTGCAGGACCGTGTCGTGGACGTCGCGGCGGTGCCGTTCCCGCTCGGCGGCCCGGCCGCGCTGCTCGCCCAGCCCGAGCGCGAACCGCATGGACCCGGCGACGAGCAGCACGATGGCCAGCGCCGTCACCGCCGCCGCGACCAGGGCTAGCAGGATCCACGTCGCGGGCGCCGACGTGCCCGACACCGCGGCCATGCCGTACCGCAGGAGGAGTGCGCCGGCGATCGCGACGGCCCCGGCGGGCGCGCCGCGCAGCAGGGTCCAGACCATGACCGTGCCCATGATGTTCGGCCAGGCCAGGGTCAGCAGCTCGGGGGAATGCGCCGCGAAGAGGGCCGCGGCGAAGCTCGTCATGAGCGTGTACGCGGTATCGGCGGCCAGCACCGGCCGGATTCCGGTGGCCCGGCGGAAGACCCAGGCCACTTCGAGGAGGTTCGGCACCAGGTAGAGGGCGACCGCGACCCAGAGCACCGGCGCGCTCAGCGGACCGCCGGACCAGACGGCCTGCAGGAACAGCGCCAGCCGGAACGCGACCGGCACCAGCACGAGCCGCGGCACGGCGTCCCGCACGAGCGTCGACCCCGTCCCGCCGAACCGCCCGCTCCGGCCGGCGAGCGCCCCCGCGCCGCCGAGCAGCACAACCCTCACGACGTCCTCCCCGGATCAAGGCCCCTACCCTGATCAGCCGACCTGAAATTGAAACGTCGCCGTATTCATTTCAGTTTACCGACGGGGTTCAGCTTGCCTCGCGCACCAGGAGACTGTCAACGCCCGGGCCGTGGCGGAAACGCCGGTGGCGGCACGGATTTCGTGCCCGGAACGGCTATCGGCTGATCATCGCGTCCGCTTCTTCCCGCCGCCGCGACCGCCGGGCGGCGACCGCGGCGGGCAGGATCAACGCCGCGACGAGCGCGACGAAGACGAACGCCACGTCGTAGTCCGTCGCCTGCGCGATGCCGCCGACGATCGGCGGGCCGCCGAGGAAGCCGGTGTAGGCGATGGCGGTGACGAAGCCGATCTCGCGCTCGCCGCCGGTGCCGTCACCGCGCTTCCCGGCGTCCCCGGCGAGGCTGAGCGCCATCGGGAAGGACGCGGCGAGACCCGCCCCGGCCAGCGCGAACCCGGCGTAACCGGCGGCGGCGACCGGGATGGTGGCCGCGGCGACCAGCCCGGCGGCGGCCAGGGTGGCGCCCGCGGCGAGGCAGCGGGTCGGGCCGAACCGGCGTTGCGCCCACGGGCCCGCCAGCCGGGTCAGGGCCATGACCAGCTGGAACCCCGCGAACGCGAGGGCGGCGGCACCCTGGCCGACCCCGCGCTCGACCGTCATCAGCAACGCCGACCAGTCCGACGACGCGCCTTCGGCGATGGCCGAGCACAGCGCGACCGCGGCGAGCAGCCACAGCACCGGCCGCCGGATCGGCGCGCGGGCCGGCGTGACCACGGGTTCTTCGGTGTGCCGGGGGCGGATGCCCGGGACGGCGCGGATGACGAGGAGCAGCACCAGGAGCGCGACGACGGCGGCGACGGTGAGGTGGCGCGCCGGGGACCAGCCGTGGCCGGCAGCCAGGCCCGCGGCCAGCGAACCGGCGAGCGCGCCGAAGCTGAACCCCGCGTGGAAGACGGACATCACCGGCTTGCCGAGCCGGCGTTCGACCGCGACGCCGGCGACGTTCATCGCGACGTCGAGCATCCCGACGCTCGCGCCGATCACCAGCAGCGCCCCGGCCAGCAGCGGGACGGTGGGCGCGAAGCCGACCAGCACCAGGGAACCGGCGGCCATCGCGGTGCTCCCGGCGACGGCCGCCCGGGCGCCGGCCCGTTCGATCAGCCGTCCGGACACCGACGCGGCGGCAAGCATGCCGGCGCTGGCGCCGAGCAGGGCCAGGCCGAACACCCCGGGTGACGCGTGCACCTGCGCGGTCAGCGCGGGCGTCCGCGACGCCCACGACCCCAGCGCGAGCCCGTTGAGGGCGAACACGGTGAACACCGCGATCCGGTCCCGCATGGGTCCCCCTTTCGTGGTTCCAGCGTGACTTAAGCGCTTCAGAAAGTCCACCGCGCCGTGGTTAGACTGCGCGGATGACCCGGCGCCGCCGTCCCACGCTCGACGACGTCGCCGGCGCTGTCGGCGTCTCGCGGGCGACGGTCTCGAACGCCTACAACCGGCCCGACCAGCTGTCCGCCCGGCTGCGGGACGAGGTCCTGCGGGTGGCGGCCGAGCTGGGCTACCCCGGGCCGGACCCGACCGCTCGGAGCCTCGCGACCAGCCGCACGGGCGCGATCGCGGTCCTGCTGGACACGTCGCTGTCGATGGCGTTTTCGGACCCGGCGCTGTACCTGACGCTGGACGCGCTGGCGCGGGTGATCGACCCCCGCGGCCACGCGCTGCTGCTCCTGCCCGGCGGCGTTTTCGGCGGGCCGGCCGCCGACCGCGTGCTGACCGCGCAGGCCGACATCGCGATCGTGTATTCGCTGCCCGACGGCGCTCCTTCGCTGGAGGCGGTGCGCACGCGGGGGCTGCCGCTCGTGGTGATCGACCAGCCGCTGCTGCCCGGCACGGCCCGGGTCGGCTGCGCGGACCGGGCGGGGGCGGCTTCGGCCGCGCGGCACCTGCTGGACCTGGGGCACCGGCGCTTCGGGATCTTCGCCGCGTGCAGCCACCTCAAGCCCGGCGGCGGCAGGCTGACCGTGGCGGAGGCCGCGGCGGCGCCGTTCCACGACGTCCGCGAGCGGCTGAGCGGTTATCTGGACGAGCTGGGCTCGTGCCCGGTCGTCGTCGAGGAGGCGGCTGGGCTGAGCGCGGAGAGCGCGATGGCGGGGGCGTTCGCGCTGCTCGGGACATCACCGCGCCCGACGGCGGTGCTGTGCATGTCCGACCAGCTGGCGCTGGCGGTGCTCGCCGCGGCCCGGGAGCTGGGGATCAGCGTGCCGGGCGAGCTGTCGGTGGCCGGTTTCGACGACAGCCCGCCGGCGTCGTGGTCGTCGCCGCCGCTGACCACGGTCCGGCAGGACCTCGCGGCCAAGGGGCGGATCGCCGGGGAGCTGGCGCTGGGGCTGCTGGACGATGGTTCGGCAGCGGGTTCGGCGCCGGGTTCGGCGCCGGATTCGGCGCCGGCGCCGGTCGAGGTGCCGGTTTCGCTGGTGGTGCGCGGCAGCACGGGACCCGCGTAGCACCGCCTCCGTCGTCCTGCAAGGCCTTCTTTCACAGCTGTGGACAACCTTTCCTCTGCCGGGCAGTTGTCCACAGAATCGAAATAGCGGGCTGACAAACTCCCCACCGCCC
This sequence comes from Amycolatopsis kentuckyensis, assembly GCF_002155975.1. Taxonomy (GTDB): domain Bacteria; phylum Actinomycetota; class Actinomycetes; order Mycobacteriales; family Pseudonocardiaceae; genus Amycolatopsis; species Amycolatopsis kentuckyensis. Next base: position 7,147 of record NZ_MUMI01000090.1, on the reverse strand, counting down.
GCCAATCTGGAATCACCAGTTCACCGCGGCTCATCCGAGAGCCGCGATTCCGGAGGGGAAATCCACCATGTCTTCACGTCGTCTTCGTTCCCGCCTGCCGCACATCGTCGTCCTGGCCATGATCGGCATGCTGACCAGCGTCGGAGCCGCCCACGCGGGCACGGACCCGGGCTGCCGAAAGGGCGAGTTCTGCGTGTGGCCGTCCGACGGCTACAGCGGCGAAATCCAGCGTTTCGAGCTGCGCACGGCCAATACCGAGGAATGCTTGCCACTGCCCGAAGGATTCGACGGGTCGTCGTTCGCGAATTTGATGACCCGCGACGTCACGGTGTACCAGGACGACGAATGCTCGACGGAGGGAGATTTCGTCACCTATCCGGGTGGCGGCACGTACGTCCCGAACGCGCCGTTCCTGGTCCGAGGCATCCAGATCTGGGAGTGACCCCCTGACCCGGGCCCCGCAAAGCCGCCCGCTCCGAGGAAGGAGCCGGCTCGCGGCGGCGGCCGGGCCCAACCGGGGCCGCTCCCCCGAAGCGGCCCCACCCCGTGGGCGCGCCTCAGCGGCGGGGCGCGCCCACGGGCCCCAGCCAGCCCGCACCGGCGGTGGGCTAGCCGAGGCTCAGGCGCTGTCTCGGACCTGACCAGAGGCCTCCGGCGGCGCCTCGGGCTAGCCAGGGCTCAGGCGCTGTCTCGGGGCTGACCGAGTCTCCGGCGGTCGCGAGCCACGCGGAGCGCCTTGGTAGCGCGTGCGGGTCGGCCGGGGGGCTCCAGCCGCCCCGCACGCCAGGCCCGGACCGGTGTGTGGCCGACCCCACCAAGGCAGCCGGCCACACACCGGCAGCAGAACGACCCAGCCGACCAACCCCGGCGGCCGGCCACCACCCGACACCCCCACAACCCCCGGCGGTCGGCGCTCATCCCAGGAACCCCAGCACCCCACCCACGACCGGCGCCAGCCACCACCGCTCGTCCGAGGTCAAGACCTTCCGCAGGTGCCACCCGGCAGGTGCCAACCGACCGCACCCAGCGGCCAGCCACCCCAACTAGCCCACCGACCGCATCCAGCGGCCGAGCAGGCTCGACACACCGCCCGCCCACCATCGGGCGCGGCTTACCCAGGCAACCAACCACACCCCAGACCGCTCAACACCGTCTGAACTGCAGCCAAAGCCATCAAATCTCTAAGTCACAGGTCCCAAGGCCACCCGCCAAAACCGGCCGAGCCCCGGACCGCCGGCGCACACTCCGGACCCGGCGTCCCGCCGACCCGGAACGATCCACCAGCTCGGCCGTGGCCCGCTCCTGCGGCGGGGAACCTCGGGACCACGGCGTCCCTGCATCTCCACCCCGCCACGGCCGGAGCAGCAGCGGCGGCGGACAGAGCAAGAGCCTTCTGATCTCTGGATAGCAGGTTCGAGCCCGTCAGGGAACCCCGGCCTGCCCGCGGGTCACAACCCGACCGAAACGAAAGGAGCACGCAGCGTCACCGGCACCTGGCCGCGATGCCATCGCCACCAAAATTCCGAATTACGTCGAACGAGACCTGAAACGATTGGCCGGTGTCGAACGATCGAGAGGGTGGCGACGACTAAGCTGCCGGTGCCGGGCGACCGGCACGATCGGCAGCAGCCGTCGGCGCGGGCCCTCGTAGCTCAGCTGGATAGAGCAAGAGCCTTCTAATCTCTAGGTCGCAGGTTCGAGTCCTGCCGGGGGCGCCACCAGGGAAGACGTCGTGCGCGGTTGCGCACGACGTCCCCGGGCACGTGACTGGGCCCACACCGCAGCTCGCTTTCTCCACCGTCGTGCTCCCACTGTGGACGGTGACGGCTCGTTTTCCCCCGCGACACGCACAGGTCCGGATGCCTCATCGCGCAAGCAGCCAGGTGGCCCAACGATTCCGGGCCGAGTTCGTCTCGAGACAACCTTGTTACCGAAGGGCAAATCCACCGTTCGTGCTTCCCCGCGATCGGACGATCACGCCCAGCAATGACCCCGGGATCGAGCAGCAGAACAACACGATCGAGGGACACGTTTCCCACGGCAAAGGAGGCGGAAACACCACCATGGACCACGACGAAGCCAGTGGACGGCATCGGCGCCGCCGCACCAACAGCGTCACGCGCGCGGCCCTGGACGAAGCACGGCGTGCAGGGCTCGTCCAACGGCACCTCACGAAGCTGCGGCACCTGACGGCCCGGGCGACCGCTGCCCCGGCCGCCGGCGACGCCCTTCCCGCCACGTCGGGAGCACCACAGCCGGAGACAGCCGACCGCTTGCCGATGGCCGGGCGGCCGCACCCCGTCGATCACGAGGGTTCGTCCACATCGGAGGCCGCCTGAGCCGTTGGCGGCAGCGTCCGGAGTGCTGCCGTCGAATTCTCCTGTGAGGCAAGGACTTGAGCAGCAACCGTGCCCGCGATCCGTTGAACAGGGCAGGTTGAGCACTTCGCCGAAGTCATCCGGTGGCCGATTCGCATTCTCACCGACCACGGCGTGCCGCCAAGGCCGGCTGAGCACGTCCAGCCGCCTGTTTCGAGTCCGAAGCAGCGGTTTCCGTCAGGGGAACTCGGACGTGCTCAGCGCGGTCCTCAGTCGGCGAGACTGCCGTCGGTGTCGAAACGGGAGACGACGTCGACGACGGCGTCCGTGGCGCGGCGGGCCTCGTCCTCGGTGATCACCAGTGGTGGTGCGAGGACGAGCATGTGCCCGTACGGCCGGGCGATGACTCCGTGCCGCTTGCGGATCTCGAAGCAGACCCGCTCGACCGGCGCCCACTCCTGCGGGATCTTGTGCTCGCGGTCGGTCACCATCTCCAGGCCGGCGAGGGAGCCGACGACGCGGATGTCGCCGACGGCGGGCAGGTCGGCGGCCGGGGCGAGGCCGGTGCGCAGCCAGTCCGCGATGGTGTGGGCCTTCGGCACCAGCTGCTCGCGCTCGATGATGTCGATGGTGGCGAGACCGAGCGCACAGGCCACCGGGTGGCCCTGGAAGGTGTAGCCGTGGAAGAAGCCGCCGGTCTCCAGCAGGCCGTCGGCGATCTCGTCGGTCATCAGCGTGGCGCCGAGGGGGGTGTAGCCGCCCGCGATGCCCTTCGCCATCGTGATCATGTCCGGGCGCATGCCCCGGACCTCCGACTCGAACCACGAGCCGACCCGGCCGTACGCGGTGACGACCTCGTCCGCGATCAGGAGGATCCCGTTGCGTGAGAGGACTTCGCGCACCCGCGGCCAGTAGTCGGCCGGCGGCTCGAGGACGCCGCCGCCCGCCATGACCGGCTCGCCGATCATCGCGGCGATGTTGCCCGCGCCGATCCGCTCGATCGTCTGCTCCAGCTCGGCGAGCAGGAAATCGGTCTGGTCCTGGCCGCCGAACATCTCCGGGCGGTACGGGTTGGGCGGGGTCAGCTTCTCCACGTGCGGCAGGTTCGGGCCGACTCCCTCCTGCATCGGGGGGAAGCCGGTCGCCGTGCCGCTGCCGTAGGCGGCGCCGTGGAACGAGTAGTGCCGCGACAGGATCCACGTGCGGTCCGGCTCGCCGCGCCGGTGGTGGAACAGCCGCGCCGCCTTGATCGCGGTCTCCACCGACTCGGACCCGCCACTGGTGAAGAACACCCGGTTGATCCCCTCCGGGGCCAGCCCGGCGATGCGCGCGGCGAGGTGGATCGCCTTGTCGTTGGAGAACTCCAGCAGGCTGGTGAAGTACTCCAGCTCGGTGATCTGCTTCGCGGCGACCTCGGCCAGCTCCTTGCGGCCGTGGCCGAGCGGCGAGTGCCAGACGCCGCCGCCGGCCGCGTCGAGCAGCTCGTTGCCGCGCGCGTCCCACACCGTGCAGCCCTCGCCGCGCACGATCACCACGCGGTCGTGGATGTCCCCGCGCTGCATCGAGCGGAACAGGTGCCGGCGGTCGAGTTTCTCCAGCTCGGCCGCGGCCTCGGCGACCGATGGAGTCTGAGGTGAGATGGTCACGTGCTTCTCCAGTTCTACGCCGGGGACTTGGGCAGTGCGGGACGGCCGAGTACCAGGTCGGCCGCCTTCTCGCCGATGGCGATCGCGGTGGCGTTCGGCGCGCCGCGGCCGGGGGTCGGCATCACGGAGACGTCGGCGACGCGCAGGCCGTCGACGCCCTTGACGCGCAGTTCGGGGTCGACGACCTTGCCGATCGAGCAGGTGCCGGTGCCGTGGAAGATCGAGTGCGTGTACGCGCGGACGTACGCGCGGACGTCCTTGTCCGAATCGGACTCCGGCGCGCGGTAGTGGGTCTTCGTGTACGGCGAAAGTGCTCGCTGGCGCGCGATCTCCATGCCGATCCGGACCCCGGCGACGGCCACGTCCAGGTCGCCGTCGGCGCTGAAGTAGCTGTGCTGGATCTTCGGCTTGGTGGTCGGGTCGTTGGAGTCGAGGGTGACCGCGCCGCGGCTGCCCTGGGTCAGCAGCACCGGGCCGTAGGTGATCGCGTGCGCGGTCGGCAGGCCGAGGCCGCTGTCGGCGAACATCAGCGGGCCGGTGAAGAACGCGACGTCCGGGGCCGGCAGGCCGGAGTCCGTGCGGACGTACCCGCCGCACTCCGGGCCGTTCGAGGTGAGCGGGCCGGTGCCGTGCTCCTCGAACTCCTTGATGTACTGGGGTTCTTCGGCGATCAGCAAGCTGACCGGCAGGTCGTGGCTGTAGATCAGCGGCACGATCGGGTGGTCCTGCAGGTTCGCGCCGACCTCGGGGTTGTCCACCTGCACGTCGATGCCCAGCAGGTTCAGGTGGTCGGCCGGGCCGATGCCGGAGTGCATCAGCAGGTGCGGCGAGTTGTACGCGCCGCCGCTGAGGATGACTTCGCGCCCGGCGCGGATGGTGACCGTGTCGTCGCCGCGGTGCCCGGTGACGCCGACCGCGCGGCCGTCCTCGATCAGCACGCGATGCACCTGAAGGTTGGTCTCCAGGGTCAGGTTCGGGCGGCCGAGCGCGGGGTGCAGGTACGCGACGGCGGTGCTGCATCGGCGGCCGTTGCGCTGGGTGACCTGGAAGAAGCCGAAGCCGTCCTGGGCCTTGCCGTTGAAGTCCGCGTTCTCGTCGAACCCCGCCTGCAGCGCGGCCTCGATGAAGGCCCGCGCCTGGATGTTCTTCGAACGGCCGTCCGAGACGGACATCGGACCGCCCACGCCGTGGAACTCGTCGGCGCCGCGCTCGTTGTCCTCGGACCGCTTGAAGTACGGCAGGATCTCGTCGTAGGTCCAGCCCGGCTGGCCCCAGCCGTCGTAGTCGAGCTTGTTGGCGCGCAGGTAGAGCATCGCGTTGATGGAGCTGGTGCCGCCGAGCACCTTGCCACGCGGGTGGAAGATGCGGCGGCGGTTGAGCTCCGGCTCCTCGTGGGTGTCGTAGTCCCAGTCGTAGCGGGTGCGGAACAGCTCGCCGAAGGCGGCGGGGACGTGGATGTTCTCCGCGGTGTCGTACGAGCCGGCCTCGATCACGCACACCGTGACGTCCGGATCCTCGGAAAGGCGCGCCGCGAGCACGCAGCCCGCCGAACCCGCGCCGACGATCACGTAGTCGTACATCCGGTCCTCCATTGTTGAAGTAGGCAAAGGGCTGAGCACGGGTTGCTTCTCCGGAATGCGCTTCAGGCGGCCAGTTCGCCGGATTCCGACTCGGGTTCGCGCACGAGCTCGAGGTGGTCGGACCGGACCTCGGCGACGGCGATCCCCGCGTACCGCTCCGGCCTCTTCGCCTTGAGCCACCCGGCATAACCGATGCCGGCGACGGCGACCGCGAGCAACAGCCACGGCAGCGCGTTGACCACCGCACTGTCGGTTCCGGTTAGCAGCGGGAAGTTCATCACCAGCAGGACCGCCGACGCACCGAGGCCGAGCGCGCCGAGCGCGGGGGCGAGCTTGGTCCGCCACCAGTGGCCGTCCGGGCGCCTGCGGAAGAACCCGATCACGGAGACGGCCGCGAACGCCTGCAGCACGACGATCCCGAGCGTGCCCACGCCGAGCAGGCTGGTGGCGAGGTTCGTGTACGGGTCGAGCCCGCCGACCGCGAACGCTCCCACCACGACGACCGTCAGGACGCTCTGGACGATGCTGGCGCGGTGCGGTGACGCGTGCTTCGCGTGCACCTGGCCGAGCCAGCCGGGGAGCACCCGTTCCCGGCCCAGCACGAAGGTGTAGCGGTTGGTGGCGTTGTGCAGCGCGAGGAGCGCGGCGAGCGTGCTGGTGCACAACAGGACCTGCATCACCGAGCCGAGCACCGGTGAGACGTAGTCGGAGCCCAGCGTGAGGAACAACCCGCCGAGCTGCTCCCCCGCCACCTGCTGCACCTGGCCCGCGCCGATGCCACCGACGGCCACCCAGCTGGTCAGCGCGTAGAAGGCGGCGATCACGACGACCGACGCGTACGTCGCCCGCGGGACCGTCTTGCGCGGGTCCTTCGCCTCTTCACCGTAGAGCGACGCGGATTCGAAGCCGATGAACGACATGAAGGCGAACATCATCGTCACGCCGATGGCGCCGGTGAACACGGTGGACGGCTGGAACGCCGTCAGCGGCAGCGCCTGCACGCCCTTGTGGCCGATGATGAAGACGTCGAGAATCGCGAGCACGCCGATTTCGGCGACCATCAGCACGGCGAGCACCTTGGCGGAGACGTCGATCTGCCGGTACCCGAGCACGGCGACGACCGCTATCGCGAGCGCCGACCAGACCTCCCACGGGAGAACGAGCCCGTAGGCGTCCGCCGTCAGCTTCGTGAAGTAGCCGAAGGTCCCGGCCAGGCCGATCGACGCGGCGTTGTACGACAGCACCGCGACCAGGCCGCCCGCGACGGCCGGGGGTTTGCCGATGCCCAGCGAGAAGTACGTGTAGAAGCCGCCCGCGTTGACCACCCGGCGGCTCATCGCCGCGTACCCCACCGAGAAGCAGAGCAGCACGATCCCGGCGAAGACGAACACCGCGGGGACGCCCGCGCCATTGCCCAGGGTGAAGGCGAGCGGCACCGTGCCGACCACCGCGGCCAGCGGCGCGGCGGCCGCCACCACCAGCAGCACGATCTTCGGCGTGGTCAGCACACCGCGCAGACCGGACGTCTTTTCCTTGCTCATGGTCAACTCCAGTGTCAGGCTGCGCGGCGGAGCCGGGGGCCGGGCTCCGTCCGGCTGTCCCC
>NZ_MUMI01000009.1 GCF_002155975.1 Amycolatopsis kentuckyensis | reverse complement strand
CGGTGGTGCCGGGTCAAGGCACGCTTTCCCACCTTGACGCGGTACCACCGTCCGTAGTCACGATCAGGCTTCGGGTTGGCGGACCGACAGGTGCCACCCGCGGAATGCCGGAGCCCACCCGCGAAAGCCTTCTCCACCACGGCCCCGTGCCGCGCGTCTCCCAGCTTGCGCTTCCCGGTCCGATCCCTGGGCCCGCCCGGCCCGGCGGGCCCACAATCCGCTGTGGGACCACTGCGTGGGAGGACGAGTCATGACGGAGCTGACCGTGCCGGAGCTGGACCGTCCCCGGGCCGTGGCCTGGGTCAATTACCTGTTCGAGGGCCCACAGGGACGCGTTTCGCTGGTGGACCTGTTCGACGGGCGGCCGCGGCTGGCCGTGCACCACCCGATGGCCGACCACAGCGGCCCCGCGGACGTCGTGCCGACCGCCGACATCGCCGCCACGCTGCAGGACCCCGGCCTGCGGCTGGTGCTCGTCTCCCGCGCGCCGTACGCCAAGCTCGAACAGTACCGGCGGCACCTCGGCTGGAACGTGGCCGCGTACTCGGCCTCGGGCACCGCGTTCACCGACGACTTCCCGGCGACGCGGCACGTGCCCGGCGCGGAGGGCGGGGACTCGTGGGAGGACGACGAGTCCGGGCTGAGCTTCTTCCGGCTGGCGGACCGTTCCGTGCTGCACACCGGATCGGTGGCCGTGCCGCGCCTGGCCTTCCTGGGGCTGCTCGCCGGCCCGGACGGCTTCCCGCACCTGCCGGACCGGCGCTGAGCGGACATTCCCGGTTCCGCCCGCCGTCCGGCCGGGACCGCCGGGGACCGCACCCGCGCGCTTTCGCACCGCTTCCGGGGCGATGCCGTGAGTTAGGATCGACGTCCAGCACGCACACAGCGCCCAGACCGCGCCAGCCGGGCGGCCCGGTCTGCCGCGCAGATTCCGGGGGGTCTGCCTCGATGTCTCCGGTCGCCGCACTCGAGCCCGCGTCGGGGCGCTCAGCGACCGCCGAACCCCGCGGCACCACCGCGGCGGACCGGCGCCCACGGCTGGCCACCTACCTGGCGTCGGCCATCATCGTCGCGGTCATCGCCGGGTTCGGCGTGATCGGCGTCGTCAGCCTGCTGCCGTCTTCGGTCGACGTCCTGCACGCCGTGTCCGCCATCGCCGCCGTCGCCGGGCTGCTGGCGATCCAGCTGCTGTGGTTCAGCCGCCCGACCGCCCGGCTCGACTCGACGACCAGCCGGGTCCTGCTCGCCGTGATGATCGTGCTGGCCTACGCCCCCATCCCCACCTTCGGCATCCTCTGGGCGGACATGCCGGACTTCGTCGGCGGTGCGGTCCTGCTGGTGCTGCCGCCCCGGTACGCCTGGCCCGCGCTCGGCCTGGTCTGCCTCAGCGTCGTCGGGGTCTACCAGGCTTCCGGCGCGACCCTGCTGAACAGCATCTACGGCGGCGTCATCGCGGCCGGCTTCTACAGCATCCTCTTCTACCTGCTGGCCCGGCTGGCCCGGATGGTCCACGAACTCCACCGGGCCCGCTCCGAGCTGGCCCAGCGCGCGGTCGCCGAGCAGCGCCTGGCCTTCGCCCGCGACCTGCACGACCTGCTGGGACTGAGCCTGTCGGCGATCGCGCTCAAAGGCGAGCTCGTGCACCGGCTGATGCGGAAGTCCGTGGCGAGCGCCAAAGCCGAACTCGCCGAGATCACCGCCACCGCCCAGCGCACCCTGTCCGACGTCCGCGCGGTCTCGCACGGTTACCGCGAGCTGTCGCTGGAGAAGGAGTCCCGGACGGCCGAATCGCTGCTGTCGGCGTCCGAGATCGCCGTCCGGATCCACCTCGACCAGGGGGACCTGCCGGTCCAGGCCCGCACGCTGCTGGCCAGGGTGCTGCGCGAAGGGGTCACGAACGTCCTGCGCTACAGCGACGTCGAGCACTGCGAGATCGACGTCCGGCACCACGACGGCAAGGTCACCCTCGAGATCGTCAACGACGGCGTGACGGCGGGCGACCCCGCCCTCGAGCCGGGCAGCGGGCTGACGGAACTGCCCGCCGAGGTCGCGGCGCTCGGCGGCACGGCGACGGCGAAGACCGGCGCGGACGGCCGCTTCCGGCTGCGCGTCGAGCTGCCCGTGCCCGAACGCTCGGGCACCACGGGCGCCTACGACGCCGAGGAGCGGTCGGAAACCGAGTCCCGCCGGATCCGGCGGCTGCTGCCGGTGGTGATGACGCTGATGGGGTGCGGTGCGACGGTGCACGTGCTCCAGCTGACCACCCGGCCGTGGGAAGTGGCCCTGGTGGTCGGCTCGACCCTGGCGCTGCTGGCCCTGCAGTTCTCGTACTTCAACCGGCCCGCCACCGACCTCCGTTCGGCGCAGAGCTACGGCATGCTGTTCGTCCAGGCCTGCCTGACCTACCTCCCGCTGCTGCCGCTCGGCCCCCACTGGGTCAGCGTGCCGGGGTTGCTGATCGGCAGCGCGCTGCTGGTCCTGCCCCCGGTGGCGGGCTGGGCGTTCTTCGTCCTGAACATCGCCGCCTACGCGGAGATCCAGCGGATTTCGGGCGCGGACGTCACCTCCACCGTCTTCTACACGGCCGCGACCGTGCTGACGGGGCTGGCGGTGTTCGGGCTGCTGTGGCTGGTCCGGCTGGTGACCGAACTGGACCAGACCCGGCGGCGGCTGGCCGAGATGGCCCTCGCCGAAGAGCGCCTGCGCTTCGCCCGCGACCTGCACGACCTGCTCGGCATGAGCCTGTCCGCGATCGCGCTGAAGAGTGAGCTGACCGCGCGGGTGCTGCCGCTGGACCGAGACCGCGCCACCGAGGAGCTGCTGGAGGTCCTCGGCCTGACGCGGCAGGCCCTCTCCGATGTCCGGTCCGTGGCCAGCGGCTACCGCGAACTGTCGCTCGACAGCGAGTCCCGCACCGCGAGGTCGGTGCTGGCGGCCGCCGACGTCCGGGTGCGCATGGAGATGCTCGAGGAAGACCTGCCGACGCCGGTGCGCACCGTGCTGGCCGTGGTCCTGCGCGAAGGCGTCACGAACGTGCTGCGGCACAGCAGGGTGGAGAGCTGCGAGATCGCGATGCGCCGGACGGACGGCGGGATCAGCCTCGACATCGTGAACGACGGCGTCGAGCGGAACGGCGACCGGCCCCGGACGGCCGAACCCTCCGCAGCACCCGCGAAGCCGGAAGCAACCGCCGGGCCGGAGGTCTCCGCGCCGGGGATCGCGACCACTGTCGCCGCCCCCGCCGACACCTCCCCCGGCAGTGGGATCGGCAACCTCTCGTACCGGGTCGCGGATCTCGGGGGCGAGCTGACGGCCCGGATCGAGCCGGACGGCCGGTTCCGGCTGCGCGCGGTCGTCCCGGTCTGAACCACCGGCTCGCCGGCGCTCACAGCCAGCCGGACTCCTCGGCGATCCGGATGGCGTCCACCCGGTTGCGGGCGTTGAGCTTCGCCACGACCGTCGTCAGGTAGTTGCGGACCGTGCCGGCGGACAGGTAGAGCCGCGCGGCCACTTCGACGGTCCCGTAGCCCTGCGCGGTCATCCGCAGCACGTCCAGTTCTCGGGCGGTGAGCGGGCAGTCGACCGAGTCCCAGGCGGCCAGCGCGAGGTCGCCGTCGACCATCCGGCGCCCGGCCAGCACCCCGCGCACGGCGTTCGCCAGCTTGTCGGGGGGAGCGTCCTTCAGCAGGAACCCGCCCACCTTGGCGTCCAGCGCCCGCCGCAGCGTCCCCGGCCGGCCGAGGCTGGTGAGGATGAGGGTCCGGCACTCCGGCAGCTGCTTGTGCAGCTCACCGGCCGCGGTGAGGCCGTCCTTGCCCGGCAGGTCGATGTCGATGACCGCCACCTGGGCCCGCTTCGCCCTGGCCTCGGCCAGGATCTCCAGCCCGGACGCGACTTCCGCGACCACGTCGATGTCGGGCTCGAGCCGGAGCAGGGCGACGAGGGCCCCGCGCACGATGTGCATGTCCTCGGCAACCAGCACTCTGATCACGGGTGCCTCCGCACTCACGATTCCCCAGAAGCTCAGTTAAACATTTCGCTTGACGAATCGGTTGCACCGTTCGGGCACCTCTCGCCCGCGCTGCCGCGAAATGCACATGCAGACGTAACTACCAGGTTAAAAACGTCGGCTTGCGATCGGACGGCTACCAGCCGTGACCGCCGTGAAAGGCCAACATTCTTCCGGCGCGGTTCGTTGTGGACTCCCGGCGCTCCACGCTCCACATGCGACGAGCCGGCCCCGCCGGCGCCTCGCAGGCAACTGGCGGGACCGGCTCGACGAGGTCCGGAACTGCGGAAACAGATCAGGCTGCCTCGAGGACGTCGAAGCGGCACACGCTCGCCCGGATCGGGCGGACGTCGGCCGAGACACTCTCACCCCACTGCTCGAACCGGTCGATGACAAGGTCGGTCGTCGCCGATCCGCACTCGATACCCATGTCGGCGAAAAGGGCGCGGACGTCAACGGAAACCTGTGCGGACATAATGTGCTCCCCAGTGGCGAAGATGAACGTTTCCCGTGCCACAAATCGTCGCCCAGTGGCCCCGCAACAGCCAGTGCCCGAATCATCGGAGTGATGTGGCTTACATATGGTCTGCGCGGTTGGTGAGCAGACGCCGAATGGGCTAACAAGTCGTCGAAAGAATGTCGAACCGAGGCCATTTCGTCACGATGCGCAGTCGACTGGATGCCATGCGCGACCGCCGGGCCCGAAACCGTCATACCCGCCGCGAGCGGGGTACCCGGTCTCGGCGAGCCGAAACCCCGCATGTGCAAAACGCATGTCGACCACCGGCGAAATCCATGCGGACCGGTGCACAGAGCACTTAAGAAGTAGACGGCCCCGGACCTACAGTTTTAGCCGAAATCAATTCTCGTACCGGGCGCCTTCGCCGGAAGGCGATCGGGCGGCATCGTCGACCTGAGGGGACGGCCCACCATGGATGAGATCGTCCGGCAAGCCGTGGCACGCGCCATCGTGACCATGCGAGACAACCTGGGCGAACGGCTCACGATCGACGACCTCGCCCGCGCGGCCATGTTCAGCAAGTTCCACTTCACCCGGGTGTTCCTGCGGGTCACCGGGCTCTCGCCGGGCCGGTTCCTGTCGGCCCTGCGGCTGGCGGAGGCGAAACACCTGCTCGCGACGACCGTGATCTCGGTGGCCGACATCAGCCACCAGGTCGGTTACAACAGCGTCGGGACGTTCAGCGCGCGCTTCAGCGGCAGTGTGGGCATCCCGCCGTCCGGTTACCGCCAGCTGCGCGGCCGGTCGCCGCGGATCCCCGAGCGGCAGGCCCAGCCCGGCACCGGGGCGACGCTACGCGGCCAGCTGCGCGTGTCCACCGAGGCCGAGGTCGGCCCGGTGTTCGTCGGGCTCTTCGCCGCCCGGATCGCCGAGGGCGCACCCGCCCGCCACGTCATCCTGCCGGCTCCGGGGCCGTTCGTGCTGGCAGACGTGCCGCTGGGCTCGTGGTACGTGCTCGCCCACGCTTATGGAACCACCCCGCTCGAGCACCACGCGCAGCGGCCGTTCACCGGGCTCACCGGGCCGGTGACCATCGCCCGCGGCGTCACCGCGAGCCTGGCCGACGTCCGGCTGCGCCCGCGGCACGGCTTCGACCCGCCCTTCCTGCTGGCCCTGCCGGACCTGCGGCAGACCGCGATGTCCCGCCCGATGGCGAGCTGAGCGCCGGCGTGCAATTCCGGTCCGCCGAGTCCGCCGTCCGTTAATCCCCGGGCGGCGGACTCACCCGCACCGCGTTCCTCGCAGCCATTCGGCCCAACGTCGATACCGGGGATTTCCCGCATTCGCCGTGCGTTTGCGGAAACACCGGCAGTGCCGGGGCAATGGCGTACAATTGCTGTTCGGAGTCGTCGGACTGGGGTGCGAGGTACCGTCGTGATCAAGGTGTTGCTGGCCGAGGACATGCACATGGTCCGCGGTGCCCTGGTCGCGCTGCTGAACCTGGAGTCCGACATCGAAGTGGTCGCCGAGGTCTCCTCGGGCGACCAGATCCTGCCCGCCGCGAAAGCGTGCCAGCCCGACGTCGCCGTCATCGACATCGACCTGCCGGGCAAGGACGGGCTGTCCGCGGCGATCGAGATCCACGAAAGCCTGCCCGGCATCCACACGCTGATCCTGACCAGCCTCGGCCGGCCGGGCACGGTCCGCCGGGCGCTGGACGCCAAGGTCAACGGCTTCCTGCTGAAGGACGCCCCGTCGGACAAACTGGCCAACGCGGTGCGCTCGGTGGCGATCGGCCGCCGCGTGATCGACAGCGAACTCGCGCTGGCCGCCTGGGAGACCGACGACTGCCCGCTCACCCCGCGCGAGATCGAGATCCTGGCGCTGGCGGCGAAGGGCCGCACGGTCGCCGACATCGCCTCGGAACTGTTCCTCTCGGCCGGCACGGTCCGCAACTACCTGGCCGCCGTGGTGACGAAGCTGAACGCCCGCAACCGGGTCCACGCCATTCGCATCGCCACCGAAGCCGAGTGGCTCTGAACCCGATCCGCGAGTTCGCCTTCGACGCGGCGCCGGGGGCGCACGCCAAGCGAACCGAAGACTTCGGCCTCCCCGCACGCCGGTCGCCCACCACCGCACCGGCCGTCCGGGTCGGCCACGGTCGCCGACGAGCCCGCGGGAAGCCCTCAGCTCGCCCGCCGCCGGCCTGGCTTCCGCGGGCGCAGCGGGATCGCCACGAGCAACCGGTGGGTGCCGTCCGCGTCCCATTCGGTCGTCAGCGTGCCGCCCAGGGCCTCGACGCGGTCCAGGAGGTTGCGCAGGCCCGCACCGGAGTCCACCCCGCCGCCGCCCGCACCGCCCGCGCCGTCGTTGACGATCTCCAGCCAGGCCACACCGTCCTCGGTGCTCACCGAGAGCGCGCACCAGCTGGCGGTGCTGTGGCGGACCACGTTCGTCACCCCTTCGCGCAGCACCATGGCCAGGGCGGTGGCCACCGGCGGCGGGAGCTCGCCGATGCCCGACCGGGCGACCGTCACCCGGGTCCCGGCCGCGCTCAGCACGTCCGCCGCCGCCCGGCACTCGTCGTCGAGCAGCAGTTCGCGGTAGCCCGCGGCGATCGTCCGGACGTCGGCCAGCGCGCGCCGCGACATCACCAGCAACTCCGCCAGCTCCTCCTTGGCGAGCGCGGGCCGGTCGAGCACCAACCGGTCGACAAGTTCACCTTTGAGGGTGATGGCCGAAAGGCTGAGACCCAGCAGATCGTGCAAGTCGCGCGAGAACCGCTCGCGTTCTTCGGCGACGACCCGGCGCTTCAGCTCGCGCACCTCGTCAGCGCGCTCGGCCACCAGCCGGGCGGCCGTGCCGAGTCCGAACAGCGCCAGCGCCGCCACCCCGGCGGACACGGTGCCCGCCACGGCCTCGTCCACCCAGCCGCCGGGCCCGCCGGCCCGGGCCGGGAGAAGGCCCGCCACGACACACGCGAGCAGCGCGACGGGCACCGACCGGGCCGGGCGGAACGCCAGCAGCACCCCGCCGGCGAAGAACCCGCTCGCCGCCGCCCACGGCGCTCCGAGCGGCAGCAACGGCAGGAAGCCGAGCGCGGCCTGCACGGCGAGGACGGGCGCCGGAGGCCAGGTCCGGCCGTGGGTGCACCAGGTCAGGTGCCCGCAGGCGAGCGTCGCGGCGCAGACCAGCGCGACCAGCCACGTGAGCGAGGAATCGTGGCCGGTCACCACCCGCAGGAAGGCCAGCAACGCCACTCCGGCGGCGGCCACCGCCTGCGCACCGAACACGAGCGTGCGGAAACCGGGCTGGTCCTCCCCGGACGGGCGGGCCCGGCCGCGAGCCCGCGCACCGGCCCCTCCCCCGAGTCCCGCTCCGCGAATCCGCACCGGATGAACCACGGCCCCTCCCGCGTCACCGCATCCCAGTGCCACCAAGGTAACAGGGCAAGCGGCCCCGGCCGACCTCCTGTCAGGCGGAAAGGGCGCCGCCGGGGAAGTCCAGCACGCACTCGCCGACGCTCACTTCGGCAGGCCACTCGAGCTTCAGCGAGCGGTCGACGCGGTCGCCGGCGTCGACCGGCACGGCGTGCGCCGTCAGCCCCATCGCCTTCGCCGTGAGGTAGAGGACCTGTTGCAGGGCGCCCACGTGCACCAGCGTCGTCGCGTACGCGGCACTGCCGAGCACCCAGGCGATCCGCGACATCCGCGCGGTCATCGTCAGCAGCGCCGAGGGCCGCCGGTGGCTGCCGGCGCCGATCATCGCCAGGTCGAGCATGCTGTCGAGGACGCCCATGTCGTCGTTGATCAGCGTCAGCGTGTGCCACAGCGGGTCGTAGTGGTAGATGCCCCGCGCCAGGCCCGTGCAGCGGTTGATCCCGACGTAGATTTCGAGCTCGTACAGGCAGGCGATGCTGAAGTACGGCCGCTGGGACGCCTCGTGGCCGGGGCCGCCGGGCAGGTAGGCCGGCCCGATCGAGCGCACCCGCGCCGCGCGGTAGAGCAGCTCGCCGATCTGCTCGGCGGACAACGCGCGGTCGGTGACCTCCGGGCAGCTGTGGTCGTGTTCGAGCAGCGTGGCCAGCGTCGGGTCGGTCGCCTTGAGCACCGCCGGGTCGGGGCGGTGCAGCGGGAAGGTCGGGCCCGCGGTGATCTGCTTGATCACCGGCGGCTCGGCGCCCGCCCGGTGCGCGTCCGGTTCGGCCGGGCCGCCCTTCTGCCACGTCCGGCTGCGGGCGTGGAACATCAGGTCGTCGGGCGACCAGACGGCCAGTTCGGCGTCGGTGTCCTCGGCGAACGCCGCCCAGTCGTCGGCCACCAGCACCACGCCCGCGGACACCAGGAACGCCACGACGTCCGCGACGAGCGCTTCGGTCAGCCCGGTGCTCTCGGCGACCTGCGCGACGGTGACCGGGCCGGCCAGCGACGAAGCCACGGTCACCGCGGGCGGCCGCAGCAGCGCGACGCGGTACCGGGCGCGGGGCGACTCGAGCAGCAGGCCGCCGCTGTCCGGGCGCATCGCCGAGAACCGGGACAGCTTGATCATCCGGCCGGGCGGGACCGGGTCGGTCGGGAAGACCGGCGACTGCGTCACCGGGATCGCGGAAAGCACCGGCCCGCGGCCGTCGTTGAGCGCCAGCGAGTGCACCACCGAGCCGGACAGCCGGTTGAGGACCCGGCGCAGCACGCCCGCCCACGCCTCGGCGGCCCCGCCGGCCGACGACGCCAGGTTGCCCATCGACACCGGCCCGAGCACCATCCGGCTCAGCGATTCGCGGACCGGCCCGGGGATACCCGCCAGCTCGTATTCGCCCCACCAGGTGATCGCGACGACCGTGTCGTCGTCCCCGGCCTCCAGCAGGGTGTCTTCGGTGAGGGACCAGAGCCGGACGGTCTCCGGGATCCCCTCCGGGCGCTCAGCTGGCAAGGCCACTCCTCAAGCGAACAACGAACACCGGGCGCCCGCGGGCGTCCTCACAGGAACATGGGGAACGGGTTGAGCCGCTCGTACGGCGTCGGCGCGTCGAGCCGGCCCAGCCGGACCGGGACGTCGAAGAGCCGGCCGGGCGCGAACCGGCTCCAGAACGGGCGGAGCCCCGGCGCGAGCACCTTGACCACCGGGATCCCGATGTCCGGCCGGGTCTGGTCGAGCACCAGCAGCTCCAGGCCGGCGCGGTCGAACGCCGCGCCGAGGGCCACGACGTCGTCGCGGACGTCCGCGCGGTTCACGAACCGGAAGTCCGCGGCGGTCCGCATCCGCTGCCCCGCCGCGGGGCGCAGGTACGGCTGGTTCGCGACGGTCGCGTAGGCGAGCCACCGCTGCGCGTCCGGGTCGTCGAGCTCGTGGCCCGACGACAGCACGATCGGCAGCATCTGGTTCAGCTCGGTCACCGCGCGCCGCACCGCGATCCGCGGGTCGAGGTGCGCGCCGAAGCCCAGCATGATGTCCTCGTGCGGGCCGTCGATCCGCCGCGACAACGCGACGGTCACCGGGATCTCCAGGTCGGCGGTCACGTCGAGGACCCAGAGCTCGCGGCCGATCCCGGCGTAGCTGCCGGACATCTCTTCCAGCCACGGGTCGGCGAAGGACGCGAGATCGACGCCCGGCACCGGCGTGCGGTTGTACCACCACAGCGCGACGGCGTCCCGTTCGACCAGCTCCAGGGCGCCCTGCAGGATCGCGTCCTCCGGGCTGCTGCCCGCCGCGGCGCCGTTCGAGTCGGCCCGCACCCCGCGCGCCGCGCTCTCGCGCGGAGTTCCGTAGTACAGGTAGGACGTCGGCAGCAGGCGGCGCCGCCCGGACAGCGACCACACCGGCGTCCAGTCGATCCGGGCCGTCGGGTCGAACGGCTCGCCGACCTGCTGGAAGGCCCCGTGCGCGGGGTTCCAGGTGGCCCGCTCCCGGTACTGCCGGTCGGCGAAGAGCATGCATGCGTTGGGGTGGACGGCTTCCTCGCCCAGCTCCTCCAAGGAGCCGCGGATGCGCAGCTCGTCGCCCTGGAAGTTGCCGGAGAACCGTTCCGCTGCCTCGCAGAGCGCGCTGACCTCCGCGTCGAGCGGGCTGACGCCCTTGCCCCCGTTCTCGCAGCGCAGCCCGGCGCGCAGCGCGGCCATCCCGGTGACGCCGCGGGCGACGTTGGGCCCGGAGCGGAAGGCGTTGGCGAACCACGGTGCGGCCGGGTCGGGCTGGATCTCCTTGATGATCCCGGTGACCGGGCTGACCAGGTGCCGGTGCCGGTCCAGCATCTGCGCCGGCGTGGCCGTGCGGTGCCCGCCGCCCCCGGTGGTCGCCTTCTTGGCCGGCTGCAGCACGACCGGGCGCGTCGAACGCCACGCCACCAGCCACGGGTCACCGCAGCAGGGGCACTGCGGACGGCGGCGCAGCTCGTGCAGCCTGCCCTGCAGGTCGAGCGTGTCGAGCGTCCACACGCACTGCTGGCCGTGGTGGCGGTAGCCGGCCACCCACTTGGCCGCCTCCAGCGCGATGAGGTGCGCGGCGGCCGAGGTGAGCGGGGGCAGCGCCGAGACCGGGCGGCGCGCCGGACCGGCGTGGCCGAGCTCCTCCTGGACGCACGCCTCGGCGTGCCGATGCCCCCACAGCCGGTGGGTGAGGCAGTGCCAGCACGCGCCGTCCGGCTGCAGCACCGGCCCGATCCACACCTGGGCCCCGAACGGGCGCGCCAGCAGCCACGGCCGCCCGGCCCGCCGGTGCTCCGCGTCGATCCGGGCCAGCCGCGGGTCGAGGTAGTCGGCGCACAGCACCACCGACAGGTCCGCGGGACCGGCGCCCTGGCGCACCACCTCGAGGCCGGCGCCGGCCAGTGCGCGCTCGACCGCGCCGGGGTCGACGCCGTCGGCGCTGTCGCCGACCGCGGTCAGCCGCACGGTGCCCTGCCGTGCCGCGACCAGGTCGGCGTCGACGCCACAGGCGTCCCAGTAGGCCAGCGCCCGTTCGTCGCCGGGCCGGTGCTCGTCGCTCTGGCTGCGCAACGTCACCAGGCCGGCGTCGACCAGCTGCGCCAGCAGCGCGGCCACCTCCTCCGGAGCCATCCCGCCGGGACGGACCCGCAGCAGCCGGTCGAGGTCGTGCGTGCCGTCCAGCAGCGCGGCCAGCGACTCGATCTTCGCCCCGCGCATCGCGATCACGCCCTGCTCGGAGAACAGGTACGCCCCCTTGCCCGCGTGGACCTCCGCCCGCAGGTGCCGCCGGAACGCCGGAGCCCGCGGGGGCGGGACGGCGCCGGCGCCGTC
>NZ_MUMI01000899.1 GCF_002155975.1 Amycolatopsis kentuckyensis | reverse complement strand
AGATGTGTATAAGGTACAGCCCCCTGTACGGCCCACCACGGGCCGTACAGGGGGCGTTTCTCGTCGTTCTCGGATGGACGGCCCGGCGGCCACGGCGCCCCGCTATGCTGCCTTCATCGCCTCCGGGGCCCGAACCCTCGGGGGCGCCCTACTGTCGGGAGTAGAGGAGCCAGCCATGGCGCAATACCGCGTCCGATACAGCGTGCTGCCCGCCGGGGTCGGCCCGGACGACTACGAGCCTGCGGATCTCACCAGCGGCGAACTCGTCCTCGAACTATCCGATCCTGCCCCCGAGCACCCGGGCGGGATGGAGTACGGACCGCCCGTCAGCGAGGTGGAGCGGGCCGTCACAGCGGCCGCCCATCTGAGTGACGGGGACCAGCCCATCATCCGCACCTGGGACCTGGTCTAGGCCCGCTGCTCAGCATCCTCCAGGCGCGCGCTGTAGTGCTCGTGATCCCTGGGGTAGCCGACCAGTTGCGGAAGCGCGTCGCGGAACCCGTCCGCGGCGCGTTCCCATTCGCGGCACGCGTAAGCCGTGTCGGCCTCCTGCAGCTGGGCCCGTACGGGTGTGAGCCAGTACAGCCAGCCTGGCCGGTCCTCGGGGTCCGGCACCATGCCTGCGTACGCCCGTGCCTCCTCGGCCAGCCGGGCCGCCTTGTCGCGCTCGGACAGGGCGGCGGCCGCCATCGCGGCCTGGTGCGCGGCGACCGACGCGGCCGCCGGCGACAGCGCCTGGGCGGTGACCCGGGCTTCCTCGGCCGTCCGTAGCGCCCGGATGGGATCGCCTCGGCGTAGGGAGTAGTAGGCGCGTACGCGGTTGACCCACGACGACATGTCGGCGGGGCCTCCGTCGGTCGCCCAGCCGCTGGCGAGGTCGAGCCACGACAGGGCGGGGCCCGGTTTGTCCGCCTGCCAGCACACCCAGGACAGCCAGTGCGCGTGCTCAGCGGCCAGGAGCAGGAGCTTGTCAGCGGCGCGGCCGGATGCGTCGGGGAGCATGCCGGTGATGGAGTCCAGTTGGGAGCGCACGGTGGGCCACAGGTCCCGGCCGCCCACCTCGTCCTCGGCGCGCCGATACTCGACCAGCACGCGGCCGATCCA
>NZ_MUMI01000898.1 GCF_002155975.1 Amycolatopsis kentuckyensis | reverse complement strand
TCGCTGGGGGAAGCGAGGTGAGCGAGGAAGCTGCTGGTCTGGGCCTTACGTTGGAGTTCGCGGTAGTAGCGGGCCCCGGTGTCCCGGTGTGAGGAGTCCCCGCTCTGCTGTGCGAGACGTTCAGCGATGCTGTACCCGAGGTAGTTCCACAGCGCGGCATAGCGTTGGGGTGTTCGCGAGCCCTTGAGCTCGTCGAGGACACGCTGGACGGCGGTCAGGGCCCAGTCCCATTGGTTGTTCCAGATTGCTTCCCAGACCGCGACCTCGTGCCTGGCTGCGTTGTGCAGCTCACGGGCGCTGGGGGCGACGGTACGGGTGTACTGCTCGCGCTGGGAGGCGATGTGGGTGTCGACCTCAGCCCAGTCCTGCTCATGCCTGCGGAAGACCTCGAGGTTGTCGAGCATCTCGCTGGAGGTGGTGCCCAAGCTGTTTGTCCGGCCGAACTCGACTTCGGCGTGGACTTCCGTGTGCAGCGCCGCTTGGACGTCCGGGCCGGACAGGTACGACGTCAGGGATCGACCGAGCACCATGACGGCCGGCCAGTCCTTGTTGCTGCGGGTGGCCCGGCCTGAGCCCTGCACGATGCGCGCACGGATGCGCTCCTGAAGGACCTCCAGGGCGCCGAGTGATTCGTGCAGGAAGCGTTCCTGCAGGTCTCCTCGGGCGGGCAGGCCCGCGAGCACGACGAGTCGGCAGTCGTCGCCGGGGAGGTCGATGCCGTCGTACCGGTTGGTGAGGAGCAGTGCTGCCT
>NZ_MUMI01000897.1 GCF_002155975.1 Amycolatopsis kentuckyensis | reverse complement strand
GCCCCGAGCCCAGCGGCCTGCCCCGGCCCAAGCAGCCGGCCCCCGCCTGCCCCAGCCTGCGGGAAAGTGACTTTGCCACCGCTTTGCCCCGGCGCCCCCGGGCCGCGCCGGGTGTTACCTCGGCGGGCGTTGCGCGACATACTGAAGCCATGCCCCGTCCGAAACACGTCGCCGCGAGCGATCTGCGTCTGCCGGACGCGCTGCAGCCGGGGCGGCCGAAGGGCGACCAGCTGCGGGAAATCCTCGAGAGCGCCGCCAACGAGGCCGGGCCGGGGCGGCTGATGCCGTCCGAGCGGTTCCTCGCCGAGCACTTCCAGGTGGCCCGCGGCACCGTGCGGCAGGAGATCAACCGCCTGGTCGCCGACGGCGTCCTGTACCGCCAGCACGGCACCGCGACCTTCACCGCCGAACGGCAGGCCGCGCACATCGACATGCTGACCTCGTTCACCGAGGACATGCAGGCCCGCGGCGTCGTCCCGAAGACGAAGGTGCTGCACGCCGAGGTCGAAAGCGCGGGCCCCCGCATCGCGGGACGGCTGAACGTGCCGCCGGGTGCGCGGGTGTTCCGGCTGGAACGCCTCCGCTACGTCGAGGACGAGCCGTTCGCGGTCGAGCGCACCAACCTGTCCGTCGACCGGTTCCCGGACATCGAGCTGTTCGACTGGGAAACCCAGTCCCTGCACCGCACGATCGAGGAACGCTGGGGCGTGCGCCCGGAGTGGAACGACACGGCGATCTCCGCGGTCCTGCCCAACAGCCACGACGCGGCCCTGCTCGGCATCG
>NZ_MUMI01000896.1 GCF_002155975.1 Amycolatopsis kentuckyensis | reverse complement strand
GGCCGCCCGCCGAACTGGCGGGTGAACGAGCGCTCCGGGGCCGGGGCCGCCTGCTGCGTGCGGGCGGCGGGCGCGGCCGGGGCGTTGCCGTGGACGCAGCGGACCTGCCAGTCGCCGCCCAGGACGTCGGTCAGGGCGCCGGCGATCTTGCGGGCGTTGTCCTGGTCGGAAAGGCGGCGGGCCAGTGGCTCGGACTTGTGGGTCAGCGTCACGGCGTTGCCCTCGACGCTCGCCACCGTCGCCTGCGTCAGCATCGCCTCGAGACTGCGGCCGCCGGTGAACTTGCGCAACGCGGTCATCAGCTGCGGCCAGACGTTCCGGATCCCGGCGGCGTCCATCCCGCCCGGCCCCACGGGCGCGGCCTCCGCCACCGGTGCGGACGCGGGCGCGCTCGAAGCCACCGGAGCGGGTGTACCGCCACCCGGTGTCCGGACGGCACCCCAGCCGCCATCGCCCTGCTGAGCCGCGGCCGGTGCGGCGCCGCTCGAAGACTGGGCTGCCGCGGCGGCGGCGCGCGTCGCGCCACCAGCCGAAGCAGGCGTGCTCGCGGGAGTGGCCGGCGGCTTGACCGGCTCCGGCACCGGCGCCGGACCCGCCGACCCCGGGCGCTGCGAAGGCCTCGAAAACTCGCGTTCCGGCGCCGCGCGCACCGGCGGCTCCACGCCACCCTCCGCCGGCGCGCCGCCTCCGCCCGCCAACGTCGCCCGGCGCTCCAGGCGCTCGATCCGCGCCAGCAACGCCTTCTCCGCGTCGGTCACCGAA
>NZ_MUMI01000895.1 GCF_002155975.1 Amycolatopsis kentuckyensis | reverse complement strand
CGACCGGCCCGTTCGCGCCCGTCACCTTGCCGGCCAGCACGACCTGGCCGCGCGTGTCGTAGTCCGCCGGCGTGGCCTCCTGGACCGGTGCGCCGCAGCTGTCGTCAACCGCCATCACTTGGCTCCCAACTCGACCGGCACGCCGACGAGCGAGCCGTATTCCGTCCATGAACCGTCGTAGTTCTTCACGTCCTCGTAGCCCAGCAGCTCGTGGAGCGCGAACCACGCGATCGAGGAGCGCTCGCCGATGCGGCAGTAGGCGATGGTGCCCTTGCCCTCGTCGATGCCCTCGTCCTTGTACAGCTCCTTGATCTCTTCCTCGGTCTTGAAGGTGCCGTCCTCGTTGGCGACCTTCGCCCACGGCACGTTCAGCGCGCCGGGGATGTGGCCGGGAACCTGGGACTGCTCCTGCGGCAGGTGCGCCGNNCTCGTCGCGGAAGGCGCGCAGCGACAGGTCCTGGTCCTGGGCCTTGTAGTCGGTGGCGGCGCGCTTGACCTCGTCGGAGTTCAGCTCACGGCCGTCGAGCTCCCACTTCTTGCGGCCGCCGTCGAGCAGCTTGACGTTCTCGTGGCCGTACAGCTTGAAGTACCAGTACGCGTACGCGGCGAACCAGTTGTTGTTGCCGCCGTAGAGGACCACGAGGTCGTCGTTGGAGATGCCCTTCTCCGAGAGGAGCTTCTCGAAGCCCTCTTTGGAGACGAAGTCGCGGCGCACC
>NZ_MUMI01000894.1 GCF_002155975.1 Amycolatopsis kentuckyensis | reverse complement strand
GCTCAGGCTTCGTGGGGCGCCGGGGTCGCCGAGCGGGTCGCGCCGCACAGCACGCAGGTCGCACCGCCGTCGCCGTCGACCTCATGGGCAGTGGAGCCGGGGCAGTGGCCCTGGCACTCCAGCTGCAGGAACTCGCCGGTGCCTGTGTGGGCGCCGCTCTGGAAACCGGCGTACGGCTCGGAGGCGGGGCCCTGGTAGCGGCGGCGCCGGAGGCTGCGCAGGCCTGCGATGAAGGCTGCGGCGAGCGCCCCGCCGAGGAGGCAGACCGCGATGGTCATGCTGGCGCCGATCATGGTCAGGCTCCTTCTCCGGCCGGTGGCCGGGCGTGGTGGCGGGCGTCGAGGAGGTAGGCGCCGGCGAGGAACGCCACCCAGGCGGCGACGGTCGCGGCGATCAGGACGATGACGGTGGTCATGAGCTGTCACCGCCGTCAGCGGCCCGCGGGCGGATCCACCCGGCGGCCACCGCCAGGGCGACCGCGTGGGTGATGCTGCGGGCGCCCAGATTCCGGATCGCCCGTTGCCGGGCGGTCTTGACCGTGCCGAGCGCCAGTTCCAGGCGGGCCGCGGTCTCCTCCGGCTGCTCACCGAGCGCGGCACCCACCAGCACAGCGAGCTGGCTGTTGCCCAACGGGCAGTCCACGGCGTGACGCAGCGCGGCCCGGGCGGCGGCCTGCCAGTACTCGCGGCCGTCCCGGCGGGGCGCACCGTGACGTGCGCGGCGGACCTCGACGCGCAGCAGCTGCCGCGCACGGTCCAGGCGGCGGGCCTCGGCCAGGAGGTGAGTCTCCGCCTCGGTGCGCGGCGCCCAGGACCGGCCCG
>NZ_MUMI01000893.1 GCF_002155975.1 Amycolatopsis kentuckyensis | reverse complement strand
CCTCGGCGACCGGGCGGTGTTGTGGACCCAGCTGCCGGGCTCGTTCGGCCCCGCGGACGTCGAGGCACTGGTGCGTTTCCTGCGCCGGTTGCCCCCCGGCCGCCGTCGTGCGGTGGAGGTCCGCCACCCGGAGTTCTTCACCGACATCGGGGCGGCTTCGGCGCTGGAGAGGGCGCTCGGGATCGCGGACGCGGAGTGGGTCCCGTTCGACACGACGGTGTTCTTCCGGAGCCCGCCGACCAGCGAGGCGGAGCGGGACGCGTGGGCGAAGAAGCCGCGGCTGCCCCGCCGGACGCGAGCCCTGACCGACCGCCCGATCATCCGCTACCTGGGCCGGGACTCGGTGGCGGAAACGGTCGAGGGGTGGCGGCCGTGGACGGAGGTGGTCGCGGGCTGGTTGCGCGAGGGCCGCTCGCCGACCGTGTTCGTGCACACGCCGGACAACGACGTCGCGCCGGAGCTGGCTCGCCGGTTCCACGACGAGGTGCGGGCGTCGGTGCCTGGTCTTGCGGCCTTGCCCGAGCCGGAGCCGGTGGAGCCCG
>NZ_MUMI01000892.1 GCF_002155975.1 Amycolatopsis kentuckyensis | reverse complement strand
CGATCACCACGCACTCCTTGCTGAGCCCCGCGTAGCGGCGGAGCTCGGGCGCGATGGTGATGCGCCCCTGGCCGTCCGGACGCTGCTCGTCCGTGCCGGCGAACAGGTAGCGCTGGTAGGCCCGAACCGCCTCGTTCGTGAACGGGGCCTCGGCGACCTTGCGCGCCATCTGCTCGAACTCGGCGCGGGGGAAGACGAAGAGGCAGTGGTCCTGCCCCTTGGTAAGCATCAGCCCACCCGCCAAGGCGTCACGGAACTTCGCGGGCAGCGCGAGCCGCCCTTTGTCGTCCAGCTTCGGGGTGTGGGTGCCGAGGAACACGGCCTCCACCTCCCTACCGTCCACGGTGGCGAACCACCCCGGACGGCCACGGGGCTTCCCTTCCGCCCCACTGGCCACCACCGTACCCCACTTTTCACCACAGTCAACGCGACAAACGGGCAGACCACTCCGTCGAGTGTTCCGTTTGCGCAGGTCAGCAGGGTGGGGCCAGGTGGGGGGCATGGTGG
>NZ_MUMI01000891.1 GCF_002155975.1 Amycolatopsis kentuckyensis | reverse complement strand
CCCGGAGCCGAAGGCCCGGCCCGCCGCGTCGCCGGAGAAGCCGAAGCTCAAGCTGAAGCTGCTGCTGCCGAAGTCGCGCGCGTCGTTCGTGCTGATGATGATGGCGCTGCTGGCCGCCGGCGTGGCCACCACGCTGTGGCTGACCACGCAGGCGATCGCCGACTCCTACCGGCTCGAGCAGCTGCGCACCACCAACGCGAACCTGGCCGAGCAGAAGGAACAGCTGCAGCGCGACGTCGCCAAGGCCGAGTCGCCCGCGTCACTGGCTCCCGCGGCCCAGCAGCTGGGCATGGTGCCCGGCGGTGACCCGGCGCGGATCGTCGTCGGCCCGGACGGCAAGACCTCGCTCGTCGGCGAGCCCAAGAAGGCCAAGGCGGACGCCCCGGTGGTGCCGGCCGCGCCGCCCGCCGCGCCCGCCGCGGGCACGCAGTCGCAGCAGGGTGCGCCCATCGAGGGCGACCAGCCCGCCGTGCCCGCCGAAGAGCAGCCGGCCCAGCCGGGAGGCGGCCAGTGATGGCTTCGGGCCGCAGCCAGGTCCGCGCCCGCGCCGCGGGCAGCGCCCGGCGGACGTACGCCGCCGGGACCCGCAGCG
>NZ_MUMI01000890.1 GCF_002155975.1 Amycolatopsis kentuckyensis | reverse complement strand
TCCGGGGCGGGCATCGCCGGCCCCGCCGCGGCCCACTGGCTGCACCGCGGCGGCTACCGCGTGACCGTCGTCGAGTCCGCGCCCGCCCTGCGGCCCGGCGGCCAGGCCGTCGACTTCCGCGGTGAGCAGGTGAAGCTGCTGGCCGCGATGGGCGTTCTCGACGAGATCCGCCGGTACGAGACGGCGATGGGCGAGCAGACCGTGCTCGGCCTCGACGGCCGTCCCGCGCTGACCGTGCCCGGCGCCGCGTGGAGCGGCGAGGTCGAGATCCTGCGCGGCGACCTCGCGCGGATCCTGTACGAGCACACCGCGGACCACACCGAATACGTCTTCGGCGACCGCGTCACGAGCCTCACCGAGACGGCGGACGGCGTCGAAGTCACCTTCCGCCAGGGCGCACCGCGGAAGTTCGACCTGGTCGTCGGAGCCGACGGCGTGCACTCCGGCGTGCGCGCCGCGGCCTTCGGGCCGGAACGGGACTTCCGGCGCGACCTCGGCTTCGGCATCGCCGGCTACACCGCGCCGAACCACCTGGGGCTCGACCACACCAGCATCATGTACAACGAGCCCGGCCGCGGCCTGACGGTCGGCAGCCACCGGCGGCCGGGCTCGTTGTACA
>NZ_MUMI01000089.1 GCF_002155975.1 Amycolatopsis kentuckyensis | reverse complement strand
GGCGCGAGGCGGGCGGGGTGGTGAGGCCGGCCCCTCCTGCCTGGTGGGCTAGGAGGGGCCGGGGTGTCCGTCAGGCGCGGAGGGTTGCGTTGTAGCGCTCGCCCGCTGCGGCCACTGCCGCGTCGCGGGCCTTGGTGGCCTCGTCGACCGTCAGCGTGCGGTCCGGGGCGCGGAAACGGAGCTTGTACGCCAGGGATCGCTTGCCCTCGCCGACCTGCTCGCCCGTGTAGGCGTCGAACAGGGTGATGTCCTCCAGCAGCTCGCCCGCCCCGCTTCGCAGGACCTCCGCCAGGTCTGCCGACGGGACCTCCGCCGCCGCCACCAGGGCGACGTCCAGGAGCACCGGCGGGTAGCCCGAGACGCTCGGTGCCGGGCGGGAGTCCGGCAGCGGGATCGCGTCGAGGTCCAGCTCCATCGCCACCGTGCGCGGCGGCAGGCCGAGGGCCTCGACCACCTTCGGGTGCAGCTCGCCCGCGTGGCCGACCGGCCAGTCGCCGACCCGGAGCTGGGCGCAGCGGCCCGGGTGCCACGGCGGGAGGTCGGCCGCCTGGACCGTCAGCTCGACGCCGGCCGCCTCCGCGATCGTGCGGGCCGCCTGGACCGCGTCGGCCCAGTTCGCCGGCTCGCCCGCGCCCCACCAGCCCGCGCGGCGGCGGTTGCCGGCGAGGACCACCGCGACGTGCAGCGGCTGCTGCGGCACCGCGGCCTCCAGCACGGCCAGTTCCTCGTCCGAGGGACGGCGGTCGACGCCCAGGTCCGGGACCTTCAGCGGGTTCGGGGCCGGGAGCACCACCTGGCCGACGTGGTACAGCGACACGTCCTTCATCCCGCGGGACACGTTGCGCTGCAACGTGTCCAGCAGGCCCGGCAGCAACGTCGTCGCCAGGCGGTTGCGATCGGCCTCCAGCGGGTTGCGGATGACCAGCGCGTTGCGGCGAACGTCGTCGGCCGGGAGGCCGAACGCGTCCCACACCGCGTCGCTGACGAACGGGAACGGGCGCACCTCGACGTAGCCCGCCTCGGCCAGCGCCCGGGAGACGCTCCGGACCCGCCGCTGGCCGTCGGTCAGGCCGCGGCCGGCCGGGGCCGCCGGCAGCGTCGACGGGATGCTGTCGTAGCCCTCGAGCCGCAGCACCTCTTCGACGAGGTCGGCCGGCTGGCGGAGGTCGCCGCGCCAGCTCGGGGGGATGGCCGTGACCAGGCCCGTTCCGTCGTCGCCCGTGCCGACCGAGACCTTGCAGCCGATCTGGGTGAGCCGGCGGACCGTCACGCCGCGCTGGTAGTTCACGCCCGCGACCTTGTCGGGCAGGTTGATCGGCATGACGACCGCCGGGTTCGGCTCGACCGCGCCCTCGTCGGTGCGGCCGGGCTGGATGGCGGCGTCGCCGTACTGGCGCAGCAGCCGGGCGGCCAGCTCGACCGCCGCCGCGCACAGCTGCGGGTCGGTGAACCGCTCGAAACGCTTGGCGGCCTCGGAGAACAGCTTGTGCCGCCGCGCGGTGCGGCTGATCGCCGCCGGGTTCCAGTGCGCCGCCTCGAGCAGCACGTCCGTGCTCTCCGGCGTGATCTCGGTGCTCGCGCCGCCCATCGTGCCCGCGAGGGAGATGACGCCGCTGTCGTCGGCGATGATCACGTCGTCCGGGTCGAGCGTGCGCTCGACGTCGTCCAAAGTGGTCAGTTTCTCGCCCGGCTTCGCCCGGCGCACCACCAGATCGCCCTGGATGGCCTTGGTGGCGAACGCGTGCAGCGGGTGCCCCAGCTCGAGCATCACGTAGTTGGTGACGTCGACGGCCAGCGAAATCGACCGGATGCCGGCCAGCATCAGCCGACGGCGCATCCGCCACGGGGTCGGCGCGGTCGCGTCCAGGCCGGTGACCCGGCGCAGCACGAACCGCGGGCAGCCTTCCGGGTCCTCGACGCGGACCGGCCAGGCGTCGCCCTCGGCCGCCGGGACCTCCAGCAGCGCCGGGTCGCCGAAGGGCACGTCGAGCGCGTTCGACAGCTCGCGGGCGAGCCCGCGGATCGACAGCGCGTAGCCGCGGTCCGGGGTCGGGGCGAGCTCGATCACCGAGTCGTCGAGGCCGAGCAGCTCGCTCGCGTCGTCGCCCGGGCTCGCGGTGCCCGGCGGCAGCACGAGGATGCCGGTGTGGTCGTCGCCGAGGCCGAGTTCGCGCGCCGAGCAGATCATGCCGTCGCTGATCCGGCCGTAGGTCTTGCGGGCGGCGATGGCGAAGTCGCCCGGCAGGACAGCGCCCGGCAGCGCGACGACGACCAGGTCGCCCTCGACGAAGTTGCGCGCGCCGCAGATGATGCCGCGGGTCTTGATGCCGTGCGGGCCCTCGTCGAACTCGCCGGCTTCGTCGTCGTCCTCGTCGTCGAGTTCTTCGTCGTCGAGCTCCTCGGCTTCGTCGGCGGGCTCGCCGACGTCGACGCGGCAGAAGCGGACCGGCTTCTTGAACTCGGTGAGCTCCTCGATCTCGGCGACCCGGCCGACGACCAGCGGGCCGGTCACGGGACCGAGCTCGCGCAGGTCGTCGACCTCGATGCCGATCCGGACGAACGCGTCGGCCAGGTCCTGCGGCGTGACCTCCTCGTTGAGATCGAGGTGTTCGGTCAGCCAGCTGACTGGAACTCGCACTACGCCTCCGTTCCGAAGGGAAGGGTGAAGCGGACGTCGCCCTCCACCATGTCGCGCATGTCCGGGATCCCGTTGCGGAACTGCAGGGTGCGCTCGATGCCCATGCCGAAGGCGAACCCGGAGTACACCTCCGGGTCAACGCCGCAGGCGCGCAGCACGTTCGGGTTGACCATGCCGCAGCCGCCCCACTCGACCCAGCCGGGGCCGCCCTTCTTCTCCTCGAACCAGACGTCCACCTCGGCGGACGGCTCGGTGAAGGGGAAGAAGTGCGGGCGCAGCCGCGTCTTGGAGCTCTCGCCGAACATCGCGCGGGCGAAGGCGTCCAGCGTGCCCTTGAGGTGGGCCATCGTGATGCCCTTGTCCACCGCGAGGCCCTCGACCTGGGTGAACACCGGGGTGTGCGTCGAGTCGAGCTCGTCGGTGCGGTACGTCCGGCCGGGGCACACGACGTACACCGGCAGGTCGCGGTGCAGCAGCGTGCGCGCCTGGACCGGCGAGGTGTGCGTGCGCAGCACCAGGCCCGAGTCCTCTTCGCCGACGTAGAACGTGTCCTGCAGCTGCCGGGCCGGGTGGTCCTTGCCGAAGTTCAGCGCGTCGAAGTTGAACCACTCGGCTTCGAGCTCCGGGCCCTCGGCGACCTCGTAGCCCATCGCGACGAAGGCGTCGGCGACGCGCTCGGAGATGGTGCTGATCGGGTGCCGGGCGCCCCGCGGGACGCGGTCCCACGGCAGCGTGACGTCGACGGCTTCTTCGCGCAGCACTCGCTCGTCTCGCTCCACCTGGAGCTCGGCGCGGCGTGCGTCGAAGGCCGCCTGGACGGCCTGTCGCGCCTCGTTGACGCGCTTGCCCGCCTCGGCCTTCTCCTGCTTGGGCAGGGCGCCGATTTCGCGGCGGGCCAGCATCAGCGGCGCGTGGTCGCCGAGGTGGGCCGGCTTGACCTCGGCCAGCCCTTCGAGCCCGGTCGCGGCGGCGAACGCCGCTTCGGCGGCCTTGACCGCCTCCTGCAGCGTCTCGGGGGCGAGTACCGCGCCCTGTGCTTCCTTCTCCGTGGCTCCGGACATAACTCCTCGGTGTCCGCTGGGACTGGTCGTTCGCGCGCCGCCGCACACGGCGCACGAGAGGTCAAAGGCGGGAAAAGTCTATGGGATCGGCTCCGCGCGCCCCCGGTCGCCCCGGGGGCGCGCGGACGCACGGTCAGCGCTCGCGGAACGCCCCGGCGAAGTCGACCGACGCGAACTCGCCGGGCACCACGCCCTCGGCCGCGTAGCGGTACAGCGCCGTCTGGTAGATACCGGACAACGTCGTGGTGAAGACCGCCACCAGCAGGGTCCAGACGATCGCCAGCCCGACCGCGACGAACACCGTGGCCGTGCCGCCGAGCAGGAAGCCGCCGCCGAGGAACACGACGTACCCGGCCAGGGTGAGCAGGAATCCGACGAGGCCGAGGCCGGCGGTGCCGGCGACGTTCTCGCCCCAGGCGCGGCGGAACAGCTCGACCGACCGCTTGACGCCGTCGCGGACCCCGACACCTTCGAGCATGACCACCGGCAGCACGAGGTAGGTGGTGAATCGCCACGCCATGCCGATCAGGCCGCTGATGATGCTGCCGAGGAAGCCGAGCCGCTCTTCGATCGCCCGCAGGACGACGCTGACCGTCGCGGTCACGCCCGCCCAGCCGAGCAGCGCCGGCCAGCGGCGGCCGGCCGCGGCGAGGCCGGCGCCGACGCCCGGCAGGCCGCCGTCACCGCGCAGCGCGACGTCCGCCTGGGAGATCAGGGCGGCGTTGAAGAAGATCGTGACGAACGCCGAGACGAGGTAGAACGCCGCGAGCAGCACGTACGTGCCGGGGGTCGGCCGGAAGTGCTCGGCCTCGAGGTGGACGGTGAAGAACGCGGGTGTCAGGAACACCCCGGCGACCAGCAGCCCGGCGATCCCGGCGAGCACCGGGAACCACGCCAGGCCCTTGTGGGCGCGCAGCACCTTCACCGAAGCGGAGAACAGCGCGAACGAACGAGCGAGCCTGCCCATGAAACCCCCCAATATCGGCCACAATGGCTATCGCGGGAGCCTACTCGCAGGTCAGCGCCGCGCCGCCATCGCGCTCGTGTAGACGCAGACGGCCGCCGCGGTGGCGAGGTTGAGGCTCTCGGCGCGGCCGTACAGGGGGATGCGGACGGCGAGGTCGGTCCGGTCGAGGACGTCGGCGGGCAGGCCGTGGGCCTCGTTGCCGAACACCCACGCCGTCGGCGCGGCGAGATCCACCCGATCGAGTTCGGCGTCGGCGTAGCCGTGCGCGGCGAACGTCCGCAGGCCCGCGGCCGAGCAGGCGGCCAGGGCGGCCGGGACGTCGCGGACGCGCGCGATCGGCAGGTGGAAGAGGCTGCCGGCGGCCGCGCGGACGCACTTGCCGTTGTGGGGGTCGACCGTGTCGCCCGCCAGGACCACCGCGTCGGCGCCGGCCGCGTCGGCGACGCGGATGACCGTGCCGGCGTTGCCGGGGTCGGCGACGTCCACCAGTACCACCACGAGCCGGGCGGCGGGGGTCACGGCTTCCTCGAGAGGCCGGTCCAGCAGCGCACAGACGGCCACGATGCCTTGGGGCGTCACGGTTTCCGACAGCCCGTCGGCGGCGCGGTCGGTGATCGGCGAGACGCCGACGCTGGCCGCACGGGCCGCGTCGACGAGCTCCGCGTGCTGCTCCGCGGCGCGCGCGGTGACGAACAGCTCGTGCACGGTGCCGTGCTCGAGCGCCGCTTCGACGGCGTTGGCGCCTTCGGCCAGGAACCGGCCGGTCTTGTCGCGTTCCGCGCGCCGCGTCAGCTTGCGCGCAGCAACGACCCGGGGGGTCCGTTCGGTGAACGGTTCCGCCCCGGGTCGGTGAAAGCTGCCGGTCAGGCCGACTTCGCTTCGCCGGTGTTGACGTTGGCCTTGGCGAGCTCGGCCAGCGCGGTGAAGGCGGCGGCGTCGTTGACGGCGAGGTCCGCGAGGATCTTGCGGTCGACCTCGACACCCGCGGCCTTGATGCCCTGGATGAACCGGTTGTAGGTCACGCCGTTGGCGCGGGCGGCCGCGTTGATGCGGGTGATCCACAGCTGGCGGAAGTCACCCTTGCGGGCACGGCGGTCCCGGTAGGCGTAGTTCAGCGAGTGAAGCGTCTGCTCCTTGGCCTTGCGGTACAGCCGCGAACGCTGGCCGCGGTAGCCGCTGGCCAGTTCGAGAGTTGCGCGACGCTTCTTCTGGGCGTTGACCGCCCGCTTGACGCGTGCCACGGGTCCATCCTGTCGATCTCAGGGGGCGAGGGGCCGCCCCGGGTGGTTACAGCAAGTTCTGCGGGATCAGATGCCGAGCAGGCGCTTGACGCGGCTGACCTCGGTCTTCGACACCTCGGTGGTGCCTTCGAGACGACGGGTCACGCGGCTGGACTTCTTCTCCATGCGGTGACGCCGGCCGGTCATCTGGCGGCGCAGCTTGCCCGTACCCGTCTTGCGGATGCGCTTGGACGTCCCGCTGTGGGTCTTCATCTTCGGCATTTCTGTCCTCTTTCGTGCGGCGGCTCACCGGAGAACCGGTGAGCCGCTGACTCGTGCTGGTCGGCGCCTACGCCTCGGGGGCCTGCTCGGGAGCGGGCTCGGCCTTGGCCTTCGGCTTCACGTTCTTGTGCGGGGCCAGCACCATGATCATGTTGCGGCCGTCCTGCTTGGCCGACGACTCGACGAACCCCAGTTCGGTGACGTCCTCGGCGAGCTTCTGCAGCAGCCGGTAGCCGAGCTCCGGCCGGGACTGCTCGCGGCCGCGGAACATGATCGTGACCTTGACCTTGTTGCCCGCCGCCAGGAAGCGCGACACGTGACCCTTCTTGGTCTCGTAGTCGTGCTGGTCGATCTTGGGGCGCAGCTTCTGTTCCTTGATGACGGTCAGCTGCTGGTTGCGACGCGACTCGCGGGCCTTCTGCGCGCTCTCGTACTTGAACTTGCCGAAGTCCATGAGCTTGCACACCGGCGGGCGGGCCTGCGGCGCGACCTCGACGAGGTCGAGGTCGTTCTCCTGCGCCAGGCGCAGCGCATCCTCGATCCGGACGATGCCGACCTGTTCGCCGGCGGGTCCGACGAGACGGACCTCCGGCACCCGGATTCGGTCGTTGATGCGTGTCTCGGAGCTGATGGGGCCTCCTTGGTCCGAGGAATGTTTCCTGTTCTCGTTTCGACCTGGTGCCCACATAGCGAAGGCCCCGACACCGTTCGGTGCGCGGGGCCCACTCTGTTTCCGATCGTGCCCCGGAGGACACTTCTTCACCCTGGACGGGTGAGACCGGACCCGGCCACCTGTACGGTGACGCGGGTGGGAGCGGGGCTCCACTTGCCGCCCCCGATCGCTCGGGGGCTGGTCGCACGTGGAAGGGTACCAGACGTGTCAGATCAACCCTCCGAACAGCCCCCGTATTCCCCCGAAGCCCGCCACCTGGAGGACATCCCCAGCGTGGAGGTGATCAGCCGCGCGGCGGTGATGCTGCTGTCGGCCGGCGCCGAGCGGCTCGGTCTCGCCGACGCCGACCCGGCGACGTCCCCGCACCGCGACTTGGACGAAGCGCGGCGGCTCATCACCGCGCTCGCCGGGCTGGTGACGGCCTCCGCGGAGTACCTGGGCCTGCACGCCGGGCCGTTGCGGGACGGGCTGCAGTCGCTGCAGAAGGCGTTCCGCGAGGCTTCGGCCGTGCCGGACGAGCCCGGGCAGGGACCCGGGGAGAAGTACACCGGACCGGTTTACTGACGGATGGCCCCGGCCGGCGCTCTTCGCGCCGACCGGGGCCGCCACCGAGCAACGCGGGGCCGATGCCCGCGGTGGGCCGCCCACCAAGCGACGCCGGGCCGACGCCCACGCCGGCCGAAGCCGCGGTGGGCCGCCACCGAACAAGGCCGGGCCGATGCAGCCGCAGCCAGGGCGGGGTCGGCCGAACCGGACGGACCAACCCGGGCAGCCAGCTACGCGTGCACCACCGGAATCCCTTGCCGGACGAGCCCACCGACATCTAACATGTTAGATGTGAGTCTCTCGAAGGTCACTCGCCCGCTCCTCCGCGACGAGGCGTACGACCGCATCCGCCACGCGATCGTCGACGGCACGCTGCCGCCCGGTGCGCCGCTGCGTGACGGCGATCTCGCCGAGCAGCTCGGGCTCTCGAAGGCGCCCGTCCGGGAGGCCCTGCGCCGGCTGACCGACGACGGCCTCGTCGACCAGAAGCCGCAGTCCTACACGCGGGTCTCCGAGGTGATGTCGCCCGACGTCCTCGATGCGCGGGAGATCGTCCGGCTGCTGCACGAGTTCGCCGTCAAGCAAGCCGCGTCGCGGTGCCGCCCGGAAGACGTCGCCGCCATGCGGGCGGCCAACGACCGGTTCGCCGAGGCCATCGAAGCCGGTGACGTCAAAGCCGCCGTCCGGGCCGATGACGAACTGCACGACATCCCCGTCCGGCTCGCCGGGAACGCCGCCGTCGCCGCCACCCTCGACCGGTACACCCCGCTGCTGCGCCGGCTCGAGCACGCCCGGTTCAGCTCCGCGCTGGCCTGGAACTCCGTCGAACGCCACACGAAGCTCATCGACGCGCTCGAGCAGCACGACACCGAAACCGCCGTCGCGGTGATCTCGACCATCTGGACCGAACTGCTGGAGGACCGATGACCCTCGCCGACTTCCCGCGCTACCCCCTGCTCTTCGGCCCCTCGCCGGTGCACCCCCTCGAACGCCTCACCGCCCACCTCGGCGGCGCGAAGATCTGGGCCAAGCGCGAGGACGTCAACTCCGGCCTCGCCTTCGGCGGGAACAAGACCCGCAAACTGGAGTACCTCGTCGCCGACGCGCTGAAGCAGGGCGCGGACACGCTCGTCTCCATCGGTGGCGTCCAGTCCAACCACACCCGGCAGGTCGCCGCGGCCGCCGCGCGGGCCGGGCTGAAGGCCGTTCTCGTGCAGGAAAGCTGGGTCGACTGGCACGACCCGCTCTACGACAAGGTCGGCAACATCCAGCTCTCGCGGATCCTCGGCGCGGACGTCCGGCTCGTCGAAGCCGGCTTCGGCATCGGGTTCAAACAGGCTTGGGAGGACGCGGTCGCCGAGATCGAAGAGCGGGGCGGCAAGCCGTACGCCATCCCGGCCGGCGCGTCGGACCACCGGCTCGGCGGCCTCGGGTTCGCGAACTGGATCGTGGAGCTCGAACAGCAGGAGGCAGAGCTCGGGGTCTTCTTCGACACCGTGGTCGTCTGCTCGGTCACCGGCAGCACCCAGGGCGGGATGGTCGCCGGGACCACGCTCGGGAAGCGCCGCCGGATCCTCGGCATCGACGCTTCCGCCAAGCCGGACGAGACCCGCGAGCAGGTCACGCGCATCGCGCGCAACACCGCCGGACTGCTCGGTTCCGGGGAGATCCCCGACGTCGAGCTCGACGACCGCTACCACGCCGGCATCTACGGCATCCCGGACAAGTCCACTGTGGACGCCATCGAAACGTGCGCCCGACTGGAGGGCATGATCACCGACCCGGTCTACGAAGGCAAGTCGATGGCCGGGCTCATCGACCTCGTCCGGAACGGCGAGATCCCGCGCGACGCGAACGTGCTCTACGCCCACCTCGGCGGGCAGCCGGCCCTGAACGGCTACACGAGCGTTCTGGGCTGACCGCCCACCGAAGCCTCAGTCCAGCACGCAGAGCACGTCGATCTCGACGAGCAGCTCGCCCGGGAGGCCGACGTAGACCGTCGTGCGGGCGGGCTGCGGCGTGTCGCCGATCAGCTCGTCGTACACCTCGTTGAACGGCGCGAAGTGCGCGGTGTCGGTCAGGTACACCCGGACCATGATCGCGTCGGCCAGGCTCGAGCCCGCCGC
Source organism: Amycolatopsis kentuckyensis (assembly GCF_002155975.1). GTDB lineage: Bacteria > Actinomycetota > Actinomycetes > Mycobacteriales > Pseudonocardiaceae > Amycolatopsis > Amycolatopsis kentuckyensis. The sequence continues at coordinate 25,596 of NZ_MUMI01000089.1, read as the reverse complement.
CGTCAGCACGGCCTCGATGTTCTTGAACGTCTGCCGGGTCTGGCCCGCGACGTCGTCGCCGACGATCGCGCCGGTCGCCGGGTCGAAGGCGACCTGGCCGGCGACCTGCAGCAGGTTCCCCTTGCGGACGGCCTGCGAGAACTTCGCCGGCGGCTTCGGCGCGTTCTCGGTGGAAACTGCCGTCTTGCTCATCAGTGCCCCTTTCCGTTCTCCGTCCATCCACTGTGGACGGAAGCTTCCTTGGTGGCGGCCCGCAGCTCGGGCACCAGCGCCAGCAGGCCTTCGTAGTCGAGCAGCACCTTCGGCACCGACATCGACGCGGCGGCCAGCACCTCGCCACCGGTCCCCCGCACCGGCGCCGCGATGCAGTGGATGAAGTCCTCGTGCTCGGCGTTGTCGACGGCGTACCCGAGCCGGTCCACGCGCTCCAGCTCGGCCAGGTACTCCGCAGGCGTGGTGATCGTGTTCGGCGTCCGCACCGGGTAGTCGATCGACCGCGCGATCTCCGCGCGGCGGGCCGCGGGCATGGCCGCGACCAGCACCTTCCCCACCGCTGTGCAGTGCAGCGGGGCGCGCTTGCCGATGCGCGAGTACATCCGCACCGAGTGCCGGCCTTCGAACTTGTCGATGTAGACGACTTCGCCGTCCTCGTAGCTGGCCAGGTGCACGGTGTGCCCGGTGCGCGCGTTGAGGGCGGCGAGCGCGGGGTGGGCGCTGCGCCGGACGTCGAAGGAGTCCAGGGCCTGGTTGGCGAGGTCGAACATGGCGCTGCCCAGCCGGTAGTGGCGGGTGCCTTCGCGGCGGACGAAGTGGTGCTGTTCGAGGGTGCGCAGCAGCCGCAGGACCGTCGACTTGTGCACGCCGATCTCGTCGGCGAGGTCGTCGAGGGTCCGCGCGTCCTGCGCGATCGAGGTCAGCAGCGTCAGCGCCCGGTCCAGACTTTGACTCACGTCAGCACCACGCCCTCTCCGGTCAGCCGCGCCGAACGCCACTCGTCCGGGTCCGCGTGGAGCAGGGTATCCACGACCGCGGGCGGCAGCGGCACCCCGACGTCGTCGTGGGTGAGCAGGGTGACGGCCGCCTGCAGGTGCCCCTGCCGCAGCCGCTCCAGGGGCGGGGCGCCGCGCAGGGTCGCGGCGAGGAAGCCGGCGGCGAACGCGTCACCGGCGCCGACCGGCTCGACGACGTCGACCTTCAACGCGGGCGCGAACAGCGGCTCCCCCTCGACCAGCGTCGCGCCGCGTTCGCCGTGCTTGACCACGAGCGTGCGCGGCTGCGGCAGCAGGGCCCGCAGCTCGGCCGGGTCCCCGGTCCCCCACACCCGCTGGGCCTCGTCGTCGCCGGTCAGGACGATGTCCGCGCGCCCGGCCAGTTCGGCGAGCAGGCCGGGGTCGCGACCCGCCCAGAGCGCGGGCCGCAGGTTGACGTCGAAGGAGATCAGCCGGTCGCCGCGGGGCATCTCCAGCAAGGCGCGCACCAGCGCGAGGCAGCTGTCCGACAGCGCGGGCGTGATGCCCGACAGGTGCAGCACGCGGACGCCGTCGAGGTCCAGCCGGTCCAGCAGCGAAGGGCCCATCCCGGACGCGGCCGAGCCCGCCCGGTAGTAGCGCACGGGACTGCCGCCGGCACCGCTTTCCTTGACGTAGAGCCCGGTCGGGCGCGTCGGGTCGACGGAGCACGCGCTGACGTCGACGCCGTGGGAAGCGACCTCACGCAGCATCGCCCGGCCGAACGGGTCGTCGCCGACCGCGCTCACCCAGCCGCTGCGGATCCCCAGCGTCGGCAGGTTGCAGGCCACGTTCGATTCGGCGCCGCCGATGGTGCGCACCCAGTGCTTCACCTCGTCCGGCGGGCCGGGTTCGGCGGGCACGAACAGCGCCATCGACTCGCCCACGCACAACACCTCGGGCCCGCTCGTCACTTTCCGTCTCCCTGCCCTTCACCCCGTTGACCTGTGGCGACCCGGATGCTACACCTATGGCACGCAAAATGCGCAACAGTCGTTGCAACATACGCAACCGAAATCAGAGTCCACACAGGGGTCGCCGCCGATGAATGCACCCGCCGCCTGCACCATGAACGCCGCCGCGCTCGACGCCCTCCGCCGGGAGCGGATCGACTGGCGCTTCCGCTCGGCCGCTCCCGCCCTGACCGGGCTCACCCTGGAAGAAGCCGCGGACCGCAGGCTGAACCTGTTCACCGACGGGTTCTTCGCCCCCTTCGTCGTCCTCGACGACGAAGCACTCGAACACAACCTGCGGACGATGGCCGCGTGGTGCGCCGCGCGGGGTGTGGCGCTCGCGCCGCACGGCAAGACCACCATGGCACCCCAGCTGTTCGCTCGCCAGGCGGAGCACGGCGCGTGGGGCGTGACCTGCGCGAACGCCGGTCACCTCCGCATCTACCGCGCCTTCGGCGTCTCCCGGATCCTGCTGGCCAACCAGCTCCTCGACCCGGCCGGCCTGCGCTGGCTGGCCGCGGAACTGGCCGCCGACAGCGGCTTCGAATTCCTCTGCTGGGTCGACTCGGTCCGCGGTGTCGAGCTGATGACCGCCGCCCTCGAAGGCGCCGAGCGCCCGGTGGACGTCCTGGTCGAGCTGGGTGCCGACGGCGGCCGCACCGGGGTCCGGGACACCGCGACCGCGCTGGCGGTCGCCGAGGCGGTCCAGGCGAGCCCGGTGCTGCGGCTGCGCGGCACCGGCGGCTACGAAGGCGCGCTGTCCCACGGCACCGACGAAGCCGCGCTGGCCAAGATCAGTTCCTATGTGGACGGCCTGCGCGAGCTGGCGATCTCGTTCGCGGACAAGGGACTCCTCGACGGGCAGATCATCGTCACCGCCGGCGGCAGCGCCTACTTCGACCAGGTCGCGAACGAGCTGACGAAACCGTGGCCGGACGGCCTCGACGTGCTGCCGGTGCTGCGCAGCGGCGCCTACCTGACCCACGACGACGGCTTCTACCGCGAGATCTCCCCGCTGGGCGACCACCCGCGCATCGAGGGCGTCGACTCCTTCCGGCCGGCGCTGCGGGCGTGGGCGCAGGTGACGTCGAAGCCGTCGGACGAACTCGCGCTGCTCACCATCGGCAAGCGCGACGCGTCCTTCGACGAAGGCCTGCCCGAACCGCAGCTGCGCCGGACCCCGGACGGCCCCGCCGAAGCCCTCGAAGGCCACACCATCACCAAGCTGAACGACCAGCACGCCTTCCTCGCGCTGCCGCCGGGATCGCCGGTCGAGGTCGGCGACTGGATCGGGCTCGGGCTCTCCCACCCGTGCACGGTGTTCGACAAGTGGCCGCTGCTGCCGGTGACCGCGGCCGACGGCGAAACCGTCGTCGACTACGTCCGGACGTGGTTCTGATGGACGTCGTCGTCAAGAACGCGCTGGTCGCCGACGGCACCGGCGAGCCGCTCGCCCGGCACGACGTCGGCATCGCCGGGGGGAAGATCGCGGACGTCGCCGAAGCGGGGTCGCTGACCGGTGGCCGGACCATCGACGCCGACGGCCTGGTGCTCGCGCCCGGGTTCATCGACATGCACTCGCACTCCGACCTGCAGCTGCTGGCCAACCCGGAGCACCCGGCCAAGATCACCCAGGGCGTGACGACCGAGGTCCTCGGCCAGGACGGGCTGTCGTACGCGCCCGTCGACGACGTCGTGCTGGAAGCCCTGCGGCAGCAGCTCGCCGGCTGGAACGACGACCCCGCGGGGTTCGACTGGAACTGGCGCTCGGTCGGCGAGTACCTCGACCGCCTCGACCGGGGCATCGCCGTCAACGCGGCCTACCTGGTGCCGCAGGGCACGGTCCGGATGCTCGCCGTCGGCTGGGACGACCGCCCGGCCACCGACGCCGAGCTGGACCGGATGAAGGAACTGGTCGCCACCGGCCTCGCCGAAGGTGCGATGGGGATGTCGTCCGGCCTCACCTACACGCCCGGGATGTACGCCGAGACGAGCGAACTGGTCGAGCTGTGCCGGGTCGTCGGCGAGCTGGGCGGGTTCTACAGCCCGCACCACCGCAGCTACGGCAAGGGCGCCCTGGAGGCCTTCGCCGAAATGATCGACGTCTCGCGCCGCTCGGGCTGTCCCCTGCACCTGGCGCACGCGACGATGAACTTCTCGGTCAACAAGGGCAAGGCGCCCGACCTGCTGAAGCTCCTGGACGACGCCCTCGACGACGGCTGCGACATCTCCCTGGACACCTACCCGTACCTGCCGGGCGCGACCTACCTTTCGGCGCTGCTGCCGAGCTGGGCCACCGAAGGCGGCCTGGACGCCACGCTCGCCCGGTTGTCCGACGCGGACGAACGCGAGCGGATCCGCGCCGCGATCGAAGAGTCCGGTTCGGACGGTGCGCACGGCGTCCCGATCGACTGGGACGCCATCGAAATCAACGGCGTCCGCAACGAGCACAACGCCCACCTCGTCGGGCACAGCGTCGCCGCGTCGGCCCGCACCCGAGGCACCGAACCGGCGAAGCTGTACTTCGACACCCTGCTCGACGAACGGCTCGGGACGTCGTGCCTGATGCACGTCGGGCACGAGGAGAACGTGCAGGCCATCATGCGGCACCGGACGCACACCGGCGGCAGCGACGGGCTGCTCGTCGGCGCCCGGCCGCACCCGCGCGCGTGGGGCACGTTCCCGCGCTACCTGGCCCGGTACGTCCGCGAGCTCGGCGTGCTGGACCTCGCCGAGTGCGTCGCCCACCTGACCGGGCGGGCCGCGCGGCGGCTGCGGCTGACCGACCGCGGGCTGGTCCGCGCCGGGTACGCCGCCGACCTGGTGCTGTTCGACCCCGAAACGATCACCGACACCGCCACCTTCGAGGACCCGCGGCAAGCCGCCACGGGCCTCACCCACGTCTTCGTCAACGGCGTCGCCGCCCTCGACGACGGAAGTCCCACCGGCGCCCTCGCCGGACACTCCCTGCGCAACCCCCGGAGAGCCCGATGATCCACTGGCTGCAACACACCACGGGCGGGCTGCTCACGCTCGCCGCCGTCTCGATCGCCGTCCTGCTGGTGCTGATCATCAAGCTGAAGCTGGAGCCGTTCATCGCGCTGATCGTCGTCGGCCTGCTGACGGCGCTGGCCGCGGGCCTGCCGGTCGGGACGATCGTCGGCTCCGCCCAGAAGGCGTCGGACTCCCTGCTGGAAAAGGGGTTCGGCAGCATCCTCGGGCACATCACGGCGATCATCGGCCTCGGCACGATCCTCGGCTCGATCCTGGAACGCTCGGGCGGCGCGAAGGTGCTCACCGGGGCGCTGCTGCGGTCGTTCGGCGAGAAGCGGGCGCCGCTGGCGATGGGCGTCGCCGGGTTCGTCTTCGGCATCCCGGTGTTCTTCGACATCGGCATCTTCGTGCTGGCCCCGCTGGTCTACGTCGCCGCGCGGCAGGGCGGCAAGTCGCTGGTGCTGTACGCGATGCCGCTGCTGGCCGGCCTGTCGATCACGCACGCCTTCCTGCCGCCGCACCCCGGTCCGGTGGCCGCCGCCGGGCTGCTGCACGTCGAGCTCGGCTGGATCATCCTGATGGGCCTGGCCTGCGGGATCCCGGCGTTCCTCGTCGGCGGCGTGCTCTACTCGACGTGGATCGGCAAGCGGATCGTCGTCGACGTGCCCGAGGACATGGTCTTCGCCGAGGAAGAGGGCGAAAAGGAAGAGAACCCGCCGTCGCTGGGCCTGGTCGCCGCGATCATCGCGGTGCCGCTGGTGCTGATCCTGGCCGGCACGTTCGGCAGCATCTGGCTGCCGAAGGGCTCCGCGCTCGCCGGCGTCGCCGCGTTCATCGGCACCCCCGCGGTCGCGCTGACCGTCGCCGTGCTGCTCGCGTCCTGGCTGCTGGGCCTGCGGCGCGGGTTCACCGGCAAGGACCTCAACGAGCTGGCCGCGAAGTCGCTGCGGCCGGTGGCGATGATCCTGCTGGTCGTCGGCGCGGGCGCGTTCTTCGGCGCGGTGCTGTCGGCGACCGGGATCGGCAAGGCCGTGGCCGACTCGCTGCACGACGCCGGGCTGCCGGTGCTGCTCGCGGCGTACGTGATCAGCTGCGGCATGCGGATCGCGCAGGGTTCGGCGACCGTCGCCATCGTCACCACGAGCGGGATCATCGCGCCGACCGTGGCCCAGCTCGGCTATTCGCAGATCCAGCTGGCGCTGCTCGTGATGGCGATTTCGGCCGGCTCGATCATCGCCTCGCACGTCAACGACGGCGGCTTCTGGATCGTTTCGCGGTACTTCAACCTCACCGTGCCGCAGACGATCAAGTCCTGGACCGCGCTGGAAACCGTGCTTTCCCTTTCCGGATTCGGGGTTTCGGCATTGCTCATGGCCGTGGTCTAGACCATACTGGAGCCTGTCACCGCCGAAACCCGTTGGGAGACAAAGACGATGACCGGACTTTCCCGTCGCACGTTCCTCGGCGCCGCGGCCGGTGCGGGCGCCGCCACCGTGCTCGGCACGCCGGTGGCCGGCGCGGCCACCACGGAGAAGGGCTGCTTCGCCGGCACCACCGCGTACCTCGGGAGCTACACCACCGGGGCGACCGGGCACGGCCTCGACGTCGCCACCCGTTCGGGTGCGGCGCTGTCCCTGGCCCGGACGATCCCGGGGATCACCGACACGTCGTGGTTCGACCGCAGCGCTGACGGAAAGACGCTGTACGTCACCAACGAAGGCGACCCGGCCGGGTACGTCTCGGCGCTGAGCCTCGCCGACCCGGTGCGGCCGAAGCTGCTCAACAAGGTCTCGTCGAAGGGCGGCGCGCCGACGCACCTTTCGGTGCACTCGAGCGGGAAGTACGTGCTGGCGGCGAACTACAGCTCGGGCAGCGTCGTCGTGCTGCCGATCCTGGCCGGCGGCAAGCTCGGGCCGGCCACGGACCTCGTCACCCACCACGGCGCCGAACGGGACGCGCACGCGCACCAGGTCGTCAACGACCCGAGCGGCCGCTGGGTGCTGGCGGTCGACCTCGGCGCGGACTCGGTGTACGTCTACGGCTTCGCGGCCGGGAAGCTCTCGCTGCACCAGCAGCTGAAGCTGCCGTCGGGCGCGGGGCCGCGGCACCTCGCCTTCGACCGCACCGGGAAGTTCGCCTACATCCTCGGCGAGCTGCGGGCCGAGGTGACGGTGGCGAGCTGGGACGCGGCCGCCGGGAAGCTGAACGCGCTCTCGGTGGTCCCCGCCGTGCCCGCCGGCGGCACCGGCGACCGGTTCCCGGGCGAGATCGTCGTGTCGAACGACGGGAAGTTCGTCCACGCCACCGTCCGCGGTCCGAACACCCTGGCCACGTTCACGGCCTCCGGCGCCACGCTGAAGCTGGTGTCGAACGTGCCCACCGGCGGCAACTGGCCGCGGCACGTGGCCCTCGACCCGTCCGAAAGCTGGTTCTACGTCTCGAACCAGCGTTCCGGCACCGTCACGTGGCTGCCGCGCGACCCGGCCACCGGCCTGCCCGGTGCGCCCGCCGGTCAGCTCGCCGTCGGCAGCGTCAACTCCGTCTACTTCGCCTGACCTCAGGTCCCCACTGGAGGCACCCATGAGACTGCTGCCGTTCGCCGCTGCGCTGGCCCTGCTGGCCGGCTGCGCGCCCACCCAGTCCGCACCCGCGGGCGGCGGCGGGGACGACAAGACCGGCACCGTCCGCGTCTGGCTGTTCGACGAGGCCAACCGCGCGCCGAAGGAGGCCGCGGTCGCCGAGGCGATCACCGAGTTCAAGGCCGCCCACCAGGGTGTCGAGGTCGACGTCCAGTGGGTGCCGGTCGAGGGGCGCGCCGACAAGTTCTCGGGTGCCTTCAACGACCCGGCCAACGCCCCGGACGTCGCCGAGTTCGGCAACACCGACGTCTCGAACTACGCGGCCACCGGGGCGCTGGCCGACCTGACCGGCGACCTCGCGGCGTGGCCCGAGGGCAAGGACCTCATCCCGACCGTGCTGGACACCGCGAAGTCCGGCGGCCAGACCTACGGCCTGCCCTGGTACACCGGCATCCGGGCGCTCTACTACCGCACCGACGTCTTCACCGAGCTCGGTCTCAAGCCGCCGGCCACGCTGGCCGAGCTGACCGACACCGCCCGCCGGATCCGGGCCGCCAAGCCGGACCTCTACGGCATCTCCGTCGGCGGCAAGTACACCTACGCGATGCTGCCCTTCCTCTGGGCCAACGGCGGGGAGCTGGCGCAGGAGAACGGCGGCAAGTGGACGTCCACGGTCACCGGTGAGCAGGCCAAGGCCGGCGTCACGCAGTACGCGACCCTGCTCAAGGACGACATCTGCCCGCCCGCCCAGTGCGCCAACCTGACCGGCACGCAGAGCGTCACCGCGTTCGCCGGGGGCAAGGCCGGCATGACGATCGGCGGCGACTTCAACCGCAAGGCCGTCGAGCAGGGCGCGGTGAAGGGCAAGTACGCCGTCGTGCCGATCCCGGGCACGACCGCGGGCAGCACCGCGCCCGCGTTCGCGGGCGGCAACCTGCTGGGCGTGTTCAAGGCGAGCAAGCACCGCAGCCTGGCGCTGGAGTTCGTCGAACTGCTCGGCGGCGCGAAGTACCAGGAGAAGATGTACACCGCGATGGGCAACCTGCCGACGCTGGGCAGCGTGCAGCGGAAGCTCGCGGCGAACGATCCGTTCCTCAAGCCGTTCGTCGACACCCTGAAGGCGGGCACGAAGTTCGTTCCGGCGACCCCGGCGTGGTCGAAGATCGACAGCCAGAACGTGCTGCCGACGGCCGTGCAGCAGATCGCCACCGGCGGCAAGGACCCGTCGGCCGCCCTGGCCGACGCGGCGGCCGCGATGAACAAGGCCTTCGGCTAGTGGTGACGGTCCAGGAAGCCCCTTCCGTCACGGCCCCCGCGCGGCGGCCGAGGCGGAAGGGGGACGGCCGGGCCGCCGCGCTCTACCTCGCCCCGGCGGGCGTCCTGCTCGCCGCGCTCCTGGCCTACCCGATCTACCAGCTGGTCCTGATCTCGTTCTACGACTACGGCCAGCCGCAGGCCGCGGGCAACGCGCCCCTGGTGTTCCTCGGCTTCGCGAACTACGCGGACCTGCTCTCGCAAGCGCAGTTCTGGACCGTGCTCGGCAAGACCGTCGGGTTCGCCGCCGCCTGCGTCGCCGGGTCGCTCGTCGTCGGCACCGGGCTCGCGGTGCTGGCTTCGCGGGTGCGGTCGCTGCCCCGGATGCTGCTGTTCCTCGCCGCGCTGGGTGCGTGGTCGACGCCGGCGATCGCGGGCTCCTACGTCTGGCTGTTCCTCTTCGACACCGACTTCGGCCTGGTCAACGAGGTGCTGTCGGGGCTCGGGCTGCCGTTCGAGCACCACTCGTGGACGTTCGGCACGGTCGGCGCGTTCGGGCTGGTCGCGGCCGAGGTGATCTGGTGCTCGTTCCCGTTCGTGCTGGTCACGATGTACGCCGGGATCAAGGGCGTGCCGGACGAGGTCCTCGAGGCCGCGTCGCTCGACGGCGCGTCGGCGTGGCGCACGACGTGGACGATCGTGCTGCCGATGGTGCGGCCGCTGCTGATGATCGCGACGGTCCAGTCGATCATCTGGGACTTCAAGGTGTTCACCCAGATCTACGTGATGACCAACGGCGGCGGCGTGGCCGGCCGCAACCTGGTCCTCAACGTGTATGCGTACCAACAGGCTTTCGCCGGGCAGGAGTACGGCCTCGGCTCGGCGATCGGAGTCGTGATGACGCTGTTGCTGCTGTCGGTCACCGGGCTGTACGTCCGGTCGCAGCGCCGGAGCGCGGCATGGCTGTGAAACGTCCTGGGAGGTTGATCGCCGAAGTCGTCACGGTCGTGATCGCCGGGATCGTCGCGTTCCCGCTGTACTGGATGCTGCTCTCGGCGGTGAAACCGGCGGGCGAGATCCAGTCGGCGAGCCCGAAGCCGTGGACGTTCAGCCCGTCGTTCGACAGCTTCTCGCGCGTCCTCACGGTTTCGGGGTTCGGGCGGTACTTCGTCAACAGCCTGCTCGTGGCCCTGGTCGTCGTGGCGCTGTCGCTGCTGCTGTCGTTCCTTTCGGCGGTGGCCTTGACGCGGTTTTCCTTCAAGGGCCGGACCGTGCTGCTGGTGATGACGCTGGTGGCGCAGATGGTGCCGGTGGAGGCACTGACCATCCCGCTGTTCTTCCTGATGCGGTCCCTCGGCGCGGCCGTGCCGGCTTTCGGGTTGAACGAGCTGGGTTCGCTGGTGCTGGTGCACCTGGCGTTCAGCCTGCCGTTCGCGATCTGGATGCTGCGGGGCTTCGTCGCCGCGGTGCCGGTGGAACTCGAAGAGGCGGCGAAGCTCGACGGGGCGTCCCGGATGCGGTTCACCTGGCAGATCCTGTTCCCGCTGGTGGCGCCCGGGCTGGTCGCGGTCAGCGTGCTCGCGTTCATCCACGCGTGGAACGACTTCCTGTTCGCCAAGACGTTCATCGTGTCCAAGACCGAGAACCAGACGCTGCCGCAGGCGATCCTGGTGTTCTTCAAGCCGGAGGACACGGACTGGGGCGCGGTGATGGCGTCGTCGACGCTGATGACGATCCCGGTGCTGGTGTTCTTCGTCCTCGTCCAACGGCGGCTGGTGTCCGGCATGGCCGGCGCCGTGAAGGGCTGACATGGCTTTCGACACCCTGCTCCCCCGGCCGGTCTCCGTGACGCCCGCTTCCGGCACCTGCCCATGGCCGTCCACAGTGGACGTCCGGCCCGCTGCGCTGCCGCCCGAGGGGTACCGGCTCTCGATTTCGCCCTCCGATGTCGTTTTGGAGGTGGCGGACGCCGCCGGGGAGGTCTACGGACGGGAGACGCTCCGGCAACTGGCGGGCCCGGCCGCGTTCCGGGTGGCCGGGTTCGCGCCTTCGCCGCTGCCGTGCGGGGTGGTCGAGGACCACCCGCGGTTCGGGTGGCGCGGGTGCCTGCTCGACGTCGCCCGGCACTTCCGGACGAAGGCCGAGGTGCTCCGGTTCGTCGACCTGCTGGCCGCGCACAAGCTGAACGTGCTGAACCTGCACCTCACCGACGACCAGGGCTGGCGCTTCGAGGTCCCGGCGTTCCCGCGGTTGACGTCGGTGGGCGGCTGGCGGCCGTCGTCGATGGTGGGCAGCGGGGGTGCGCAGGACGGCCGTCCGCACGGCGGGTTCTACACAGGCGACGACCTGCGGGAGATCGTTGCGTACGCTTCGGCGCGCGCGATCACGGTGGTACCGGAGATCGACATCCCGGGACATGCGCGGGCAGCCCTGGCGGCTTATCCCTCGCTGGGAACGTCGTCGTCCTACGAAGTCTGGACCTCCTGGGGCATCAGCACTTCGCTGCTTTCACCAACCCCGTCTACTTTGGACTTCTTCCGGCAGGTGTTCGACCACCTGCTGGAGATCTTCCCGTCCAAGGTGATCGCCCTGGGCGGCGACGAGACACCGGGCGCGACCGACGAGCACCGCGCGTTCGTCCGGCAGCTGGCCGAGCACCTGGTGGCCCGCGGCCGGACACCGATGGGCTGGGACGAGGTCCTCGACATCGACGGCCTCCCCCCGATGGTGATCTGCTCGTGGCGCGACGAGGCCGCGGGCCTGCGGGCGGCTTCCCTGGGGCACGACGTGGTGATGTGCCCGGAGCAGCACGTGTACCTGGACCACCGGCAGGCCGCGGACCCCTCCGAGCCGATCCCGGTCGGCGAGGTGCACACGCTGGAGGACGTGTACGCGTACGAGCCGGCGCTGGCCGGCCCGCGGCTGCGCGGAGTGCAGGCACAGGTGTGGAGTGAGCACCTGGACAGCGTGCGGCGGGTGGACTACATGGCCTTTCCGCGGCTGTCGGCGTTCGCGGAGGTGGCGTGGAGTTCCGGGCCGCGGGACTACGCGGAGTTCCTGCCGCGACTGCGGGACCACCACCTGCCGCGGCTGGACGCGCTCGGGGTGGAGTACCGACCGCTGGAGGGGCCGCACCCGTGGCAGCTGCGGCCGGGTGTCCCGGGGCGGCCGCGCTAGCCGTTCCACAACGCTGCCCACTGCGCCGGGGTGAGGTCACGCGGCAGCGCGGACGGCGGGATCCCGGCCACCTCGAGGGCCCGGCGCCGGGGTTTCGGGAGGATCTGCCCGATCCCGCGGCCGCGCCCGGTGAACACGGCGCGCACGAACTCTTCGTAGTCTCGGCGTTCGGCCGGGTCGACGAGCGGTGAACGCCTTCGCGAGATGGTGAGCAGGCCGCCGTCGACGCTGGGTACGGGCCGGAAGGCGCCGGCCGGGACCCGGCCGTGCAGCGTGAAGTCGAACCAGGGTGCGGCCTGGGCGGTCAGCATGGTGCGGCCGCCGACGCCGGCGCGTTTGCGCGCCACCTCCCACTGCGTGAGGAGGACGGCCTCGGCCCAGCGTCCGGTGGTCAGGAGCCGCCGGAGGATCGGGGTGGTGAGGTGGAACGGCAGGTTGCCGACGACGACCGGCCGGTCCAGCGGGATCCGGAGGGCGTCGCCGTGGATCACCGACACCGACGGAAGACGGAGGCGGAGCCGGCGCACGCGGTGCTCGTCGAGGTCGACGGCCCGGACGTCACGCCCGAGCGTCGCCAGCTGCCGGGTGATCGCGCCGTCGCCGGCGCCGATCTCGAGGATCGGGCCTTCGGTTTCGCGGACGAGCCGGACGATCGTGTGGATGGTCGGGCGGTGGTGCAGGAAGTTCTGGCCGAGTTCGTGGCGGCCGCCGTGGACGGAGCGGGACAAGGGAGGCACTCCAGACTTGCGGAATGGAGCACCCGGTGGGGTCGCTCGACCACCTCCGGGTGCCGGGGCATCCGGAAGTACGGCGCGATCGGATCTTCAGCGAGGCGCGCCGTCAGGCGCGGCGGGGCCGCTGAGCCTTACGCCCGCAGGCGGGCATCCACAAAGTTCCCATGGCCGCGGACCTTACAAGCGCGCGGAGGCGCCTCGCGACCGGTTTACGGCAGCAGCGTCACCGTGACCGACTTCGTCGGGCCCACGTTCCCCGCCGCGTCGATCGACCGGTACTCGATGCGGTGCTTGCCGTACCCCGGCTTCCGCTCCGCGAACGGCGATACCGTCAGCCCGCCCTCGCCGAGGTTTCCGTACGCCAGCCCGTCGATCTCCGTGCCCCGTGGGGTGAACAGGTACGGCGCCCCAGGGTCCGTCGGCCAGCCGTAGAACTTGTGCCAGCCGTCGCCGTCCACGCGGAACTCCGGCATTCCGTCCGGTGAGGAGAGCCGCATCGTGAACGAGCCGTGGTACTCGGACCCCGGCGGCAACTCCGCTGTGGTGAAAGGCCCGGCCGCGTCCACCGTCCACGTCAACGTCGTGCCGCCGGTCGTGGCCGTGAGCGTGTGCGATCCGCGGGCGGCGTTCAGGGCGTGGTCGGAGCCGGTCCCGGCGTACCGGCCGTCCAGCGTCCAGACGACCTCGGGGATCGCACCGGTCGGCTCGCCGGTTTCGACGTACACCACGTCGTGGCCGCCGACCGGGCGCGAAGTCGGCGTCGAGGCCACCACCGCCGGACCTCCCGCCGGGGGCGTGACCACCGAAGTGTCGACCGTCCAGGTGCGGGTCGCCGCCGGCCGGGCCGCCGGGTCGCGGACGAACGGCGTCGGGTCGGTCACCGTCGCGGTCAACGTGTGGCGGCCGGGCCGCACCTTCGCGCGGCGCAGGTCGACCGCGTCCCGGCCGGGCAGCGCCACACCGTCGAGGGTCCAGCGGACGTCGAGCCGGTGGTCCACCGGGTGCATCGGACGCACCCAGACCACCCGGTCGGCGCCGATCGTCCCCGCCGGGGTGCCGCCGCTGACCAGCGGGACCTTCGCCGCGATCCGCTGCGTCATCCGCTCGCGGCCGACCTGGTCGAACGCGTAGCCGAGCGTCTTCATCATCGAGTGCCGACTCGGCCGCCACACCCCGGTCTGGGTGTACAGACCGCCTTCGAAGCGGCCGATCGTGCCGCCGGACTCGCTCGGCTCGCCGAGCCAGCGCCACCACTTCGCGTGCTGGGCGCGCATCTGCTGTTCGGTCAGCAGGGTGTGGTGGATCGAGTCCGGCTCGCCGCCCTCGTACGCGCCGCCCGGGACGTTGCGCGCGTAGTAGTCGTACTCGTCGTCGAGGCCGCCGAGCGAATGGCCGAGTTCGTGCGGCGAGATCAGCGCGGACAGCGCGTTCCCGCCGGACGCCGTCGCGTAGGTGCCGCCCGCGCCGCCGTACGTGGTGCTGTTGCCCAGCGCGAGGATCTGCCGGTTCGCGCGGGTCGTGCCCGGCACGAGGTCGGCGTACCGCTGGGCGGCCGCGTCGTCGACGGTCAGCAGCCGCTGCACGCTCTGCGGGTTGCAGCCGCCCCAGAAACCCATGTCCAGCGGGGTGTCCCGGCGGGGTGCGTCGAGCGACGGGTCACAGTCCACACCGGACTCCGGCGAGGCGATCGACACGGCGTAGACGTTGAAGTAGCTGCGGTAGGACTTGAACGGCTCGAGCGACCAGAGGGTGCTGACGTGCCGCTCGACGTCGGCGAAGAACTTCGGCTGTTCGGCGGCGGTGTAGCCGTCCCCGAGGACGACGAGGTTGAACCGCTGCGCAACCGGCCCGGTGACCTGCACTTCGGTCACGGTGGCCGTCGGCTCTGCCGCGTGCGCCGGAGCGGCGGCCCCCAAGGCGAGCACGAACGCCGCGACGAACCCGGCCCACTTCCGCATGGCGGCACTCCCCTGGTCGGTGATCTTCCCGGTGTACCGCATGGGAAGACCCACCGGAACCGCCGGAAGTCGGAGGCGCGCCGTACAGGTCGTTATACACGCGTCAGCCGGTACCGGACTCCGAGGTGCTCGAACCGCGATGAAACGGAATGGCCCGACGTACGCGGTAGCCGGGCTGTCCGTACGCCGGCTTGGCGTCGACGAGTCCCCGGGCGTCAGTCTCCGGCTGAAGAGCGGCGACTACCAAATACGTGGATGCCTTCAGCCCGGCCGATGTACCGGAATTCATGCGAGCGAGCTTTGGCACGTACACGGTGGTCGTCACCGCCGACGAGCTGACCGTCTTCGCCACGAGGCTTGCACGAAGAACTCGGCTTGGCCCGGATCGATTACCGCCTGGAGCTGCTGGCCTTCGACATCGATCGCCGGACCAACCAGTGGGGTGCGTCTTCGTCGCGTTCCTGCACGACACAACCGGAGCACAGCTCGCCGAACGCAGGACACGGGGCATCGCGGACAAGTGGGAGCACGACGAGATCGAATTCGTCCGCTTCTCGGTCGCGGATAGCTCACGCCCGCGTCAGCCGGTACCAGACCTCCGGCCGCCCGACCTGGCCGTAGTGCGGCTCCCGGTGGGCCATGCCGTTGTCCGCCAGGTACTCCAGGTACCTGCGCGCCGTCACGCGGGACGCGCCGATCGCGCTCGCCGCCGCGCCCGCCGAAAGTCCTTCCGCCGCACCGGAAAGCGCGTCGGTGATCGCTTCCAGGGTCTGGACGCTCATGCCCTTCGGCAGCGGGGGCTGCTCGGTCGTGCGCAGCGCGCCGAGGGCCCGGTCGATCTCCGCCTGGCCGGTGACCTCGCCGGACGCGTCGCGGAACTCCGCGTAGCGCTCGAGCTTTTCGCGCAGGGTCGCGAAGGTGAACGGCTTGAGCAGGTACTGCACCACGCCGACCGACACCGCCGCCTTGACCAGGCCGAGGTCGCGGGCCGACGTCACGGCGATGACGTCGATCGGCAGCCCGGCCGCGCGCAGCGAGCGGCAGACCGCCAGCCCGTGCGTGTCCGGCAGGTAGAAGTCCAGCAGCACCAGGTCGACCGGCTCGCGTTCGCAGAACCGCAGGGCCTCGCCGCCGGAGTGGACCACGCCCGCCACCGCGAACCCGGGTAGCCGCTCGACGTAGACGCGGTGGGCCTCCGCGGCGACCGGCTCGTCCTCCACCACCAGCACGCGGATCACCGGCCCGCCTCCGGCCGCGGCAGCCGCACGGTGAACACCGCGCCGCCGTCCCGGCCGACCTCGACCGTCCCGCCGTAGCGGCGCACCGCCTGCCCGACGAGCGCGAGGCCGAGCCCGTGGCCGTCCTCCGCCTTGGTCGACCACCCGCGTCTGAACACGTCGGCGTCCTCCGGCACGCCGGGTCCCGAATCGGCGACGCGCAGGAGCAGCCCGTCCTCGTCGGAACGGGCGGTGACGACGACCTTCGGGTGCCCGGCGCCGCGCACGGCCGCGTCGAGGCCGTTGTCGATCAGGTTGCCGAGGATGGTCACCAGGTCGCGGGCTTCGACACCGAGCGAAACGTCGTCGATGACGGTGTCGGGGGTGACTGTCAGCTCGACCCCGCGCTCACTCGCTTCGGCGGCCTTGCCCAGCAGCAGCGCGGCGAGCACCGGCTCGGCGACGGCGCCGACGACCCGGTCGGTCAGCTCCTGGGCGAAGGCGAGCTCGGCGGTGGCGAACTCGACGGCCTGCTCGGGCTTGCCGATCTCGACCAGGGAAACGACCGTGTGCAACCGGTTCGCCGCCTCGTGCGCCTGCGACCGCAGCGCTTCGGCGAGGCCGCGGGCGGTGGTCAGCTCCCCGGTGA
The DNA here is from genome assembly GCF_002155975.1 of Amycolatopsis kentuckyensis. Taxonomy (GTDB): domain Bacteria; phylum Actinomycetota; class Actinomycetes; order Mycobacteriales; family Pseudonocardiaceae; genus Amycolatopsis; species Amycolatopsis kentuckyensis. Next base: position 9,074 of record NZ_MUMI01000089.1, on the reverse strand, counting down.
GCGACTGCAGTTCCGTGTGGTCGCGCAGGACGACGACGGTGCCCTGCGAGCGGCCGCCCGAGCGGACGGCGGTCGTGCTGACCAGCAGCACGCGCGCGTCCGTCAGGTGCAGTTCCTCGGCCCGGTTCTCCTCCGACGTGAACGCCTCGGCCAGCCCGTCCGGCAGGCCCAGCGTCGCCAGGTCGCGGCCGACCGGGTCGGTGTCGAGGCCGAGGAGCGTGCGGGCGCCGTCGTTGCAGAGCCCGATCCGCCCGTCCCGGCCGACGAGCAGCACGCCTTCGCGGACCGAATGCAGGACGGCCTCGTGGTACTCGAAGAGGTTGCTCAGCTCGTCCGGCGCGACACCCCGGGTCTGGCGCCGCAGCCGGGCGCTGATCAGCCAGCCGCCGAGCGCGCCGACCACCAGCACCGCGCCGGCCACGCCGAACAGCGGCCAGAGCCGTTCGCGCAGTTCGGCCGAGATCGCCGCGACGGTGATCCCGACCGCGACCAGCGCGACGACCCGGTGCCCCGCGTCGAACACCGGCACGACCGTGCGCACCGAGGGGCCGAGCGAGCCGGTGTAGGTCTCGGTCTGCTCCTCGCCCCGCTGCGCCTTGTCGATGTTCCCGATGTAGTGCTGCCCGATCAGGGCGGGGTTGGGGTGCGTGTAGCGGATCCCGGCCGGGCTCATGATCGTGATGAAGTCGACCTGGGTGTGGCTCTGCACGAGCTGCGCGAACGGCTGCAGCGTCGTGCTCGGGTTCGGCGTGGTCACCGCGGCGGCGACGGTCGGTGCGTCGGCGACCGTCAAGGCGACCGCGCGGACCTGGTCGCGCGCGTTCTCGTCCACCGCCCGCTGCGCGTCGATCCAGGCGAAGGTGATCCCGGCGCCGGCCAGCACGCAGAGCACCACCAGCTGCAGCACGAGCAGCTGGCGGGCCAGGCTCCAATGGGACCGCAACGTCGGGGGCACCTCCTCATACCAGCACACCGCGCGGGCCGGTGTCCGAACGGGACGGTGCGATCATCACACGAACTCAATGAACACAAGTGAGCCGGATCACCGAACTGGGCCTACAGTGTGCCGCAACCTGAACACCCCTAGCTGGAGGCAACGGTGCCTACACCGACCCCCGAAGCGGCACCCCGCCGCCGCGACAAGACCCACTACCTTTACCTGGCCGTGATCGTCGCGGTCCTGCTCGGCATCTTGGTGGGCTTTCTCTTCCCCGGTTTCGCCAAGGGCCTCAAGCCGCTGGGCGACGGGTTCGTCAACCTGATCAAGATGATGATCTCGCCGATCATCTTCTGCACCATCGTGATCGGTGTCGGCTCGGTCGCCAAGGCGGCCAAGGTCGGCAAGGTCGGCATCATGGCGCTGGTCTACTTCATCGTGATGTCGACCTTCGCGCTCGCCATCGGCCTGGTCGTCGGCAACCTGCTGCACCCCGGCGAAGGGCTGCACCTCAACCCCGCCGACGTGAAGAGCGTCCAGAAGTCCGCCACCGGCGCCGAAGGCCCGGTCGACTTCCTGCTCCACATCATCCCGAAGACGTTCGTGTCCGCCTTCACCGAAGGCCAGGTCCTGCAGACACTGCTCATCGCGCTGCTGGTCGGCTTCGCGCTGCAGAAGCTGGGCCCGAAGGGCGCACCGATCCTGCGCGGCGTCGAACACATCCAGCGCCTGGTCTTCCGGGTCCTGGCGATGATCATGTGGGCCGCTCCGATCGGTGCGTTCGGCGCGATCGCCGCCGTGGTCGGGGCGACCGGCTGGGCGGCGCTGAAGAGCCTCGCCGTGATCATGATCGGCTTCTACGCGACCTGCCTGGTGTTCGTGTTCGTCATCCTCGGCCTGGTGCTGTGGATCGGCGCCCGCGTCAGCATCCTGAACCTGCTGCGCTACCTCGGCCGCGAGTTCCTGCTGATCCTGTCGACGTCGTCGTCGGAATCGGCGCTGCCGCGGCTGATCGCGAAGATGGAGCACCTCGGCGTCGGCAAGTCGGTCGTCGGCATCACCGTGCCCACCGGGTACTCGTTCAACCTGGACGGCACGGCGATCTACCTGACCATGGCGACGCTGTTCATCGCCGCGGCCCAGGACGAGCCGCTGTCGATCGGCGCGCAGATCGGCCTGCTGGTGTTCATGATCATCGCGTCGAAGGGCGCCGCCGGCGTCAGCGGCTCCGGCATCGCCACCCTGGCCAGCGGCCTGCAGTCGCACCGGCCGGAACTGGTCAACGGCGTCGGTTTCATCCTCGGCATCGACCGGTTCATGTCCGAGGCCCGCGCGCTGACGAACTTCGCGGGCAACGCCGTCGCGACCGTCCTCATCGGCAACTGGACGAAGGAGTTCGACCGCGAGCAGGCGGAACGGGTGTTCGCCGGGACCGCGCCGTTCGACGAAGCGACGTTGATCGACGAGGAGCGGGAACCCGATCCCGAGGAAGTCGCGGTGAGGTAGCTCCCCCAGAACGTTCGTGCTCACTGCCCCCGCTGAGCACGAGCTACCGCGGGCCGCGGTGCGAGTCTCCCCGACCTCGCACCGCGGCCCGTTCCACGTCTTCAGCAGGCCGCGTGGCCGTCGTAGGCGACGCGCGCGGCCGCGATTTCGTCGCGGTGCCGCTCCGCCCAGCCGAGCAGGCCGTTCAGCGACTGGTACAGCTCCTTCGCCATCGCCGTGGCCTCGTACTCCACGCGCGGCGGGACGGTCGGGTAGATCGTGCGGACCAGCAGGCCGTCACGCTCGAGGTTGCGCAGGGTCAGCGTCAGCATCCGACGGCTGATCCCCTCGACCGCGCGCTCCAGCTCGGTGAACCGCACCGGGCCCCGGATGGCCTCCAGCAGGATCCCGATCGCCCACTTGCCGCTGATCCGGTTGATGACCTCCAGCACCGTGCAGACGTCGAGTTTCTCCGGGTCGATCTCGGTGACCTGGACAGGTACACCGATGTTCCCCTGGGACATGGAAGTGCCTCCTTCCGGGCGACCCCATGGTCACACATGATGGGCACTGTTACAAGAAGTGCCCTGGCAACGACCAGGGGAACTCTCGACTGGAGGGGCCTGACATGGCCGAGAACCACCCCACCCGCTCGCGCGGCCTCGCCTTGGCGGTGCTGTGCGCCGCCTCGCTGATGGTCGTGCTCGACAGCAGCATCGTCGCGGTGGCGCTGCCGGCGATCCAGGCCGACCTCGGCTTCACGCCCGCCGGGCTCTCCTGGGTCTTCACCGCCTACCTGGTCGCCTTCGGCGGCCTGCTCCTGCTCTCCGGGCGGCTCGGCGACCTGCTCGGCCGCCGCCGCGTCTTCCTCGGCGGGCTGAGCCTGTTCACGCTCGCTTCGCTCGTCGCCGGCCTGGCCGCGGACGCGGGTGTCCTGGTCGTGGCGCGGTTCGCCCAGGGCGTCGGCGGCGCGCTGGCGTCGGCCGTGGTGCTCGGGATGATCGTCACCATGTACCCCGAGCCGCGGGCCCGGGCGAAGGCGATCGGGGTGTACAGCTTCACGCAGGCGGCGGGCGCGTCGATCGGGCTCATCGCGGGCGGCGCGCTGACGCAGGCGCTGAACTGGCACTGGACGTTCTACGTCAACCTGCCGATCGGCGTGGCCGCGCTGCTGCTGGCCGTCCGGGTGGTCTCGCCGGACCGCGGGACGGGCCTGCGGGCGGGCCTGGACGTCTTCGGCGCCCTGCTGGTCACCGCGGCCGTGATGCTGGGCGTGTACGGCATTTCGGCGTCGGCCTGGGGCGCCGTGGCCGCCGCCGTCGGCCTGCTCGCGGCCTTCGCGGTGCGGCAGGCGAGGGCGCGGACGCCGCTGTTGCCGCTGCGGCTGTTCCGGATCCGCGCGGTGACCGGCGCGAACGTGGTGATGGTGCTGATGGTCGCCGGAATGCTCGGCTTCCAGTTCGTCACGGCGTTGTACCTGCAGCAGGTACTGGGCCTGGACGCGCTGTGGACCGGCGTCGCGTTCCTGCCGGTGCCGCTGGTGATCGCGGTGGCGTCGCTCGGTTTCGCGGACAAGCTCGCGGCGCGGTTCGGCCCGCGGGCGGTGCTGCTGGGCGGGCTCGGCCTGGTGATCGTGGGCCTGCTGCTGCTCACCCGCGTGTCGGGCTCCTACTTCGCCGACGTCCTGCCGCCGCTGCTCCTGATGGGCCTCGGCGCCGGCGCGGCCATCCCGGCGCTGATGGGCCTGGCGATGGCGGACGTCCCGGCGGAGGACGCCGGCGTGGCGTCCGGGCTGATCAACACGACCCAGCAGGTGGGTGCGGCGGTCGGCACGGCGGTGCTGGCCGCGGTGGCCGCGTCCCGCACGGAGAGCCTGGCCGGAGTGGACCACCGCGAGGCACTGGCGGCCGGGTTCCGGCTGGCCTACGGGGTGAGCGCGGGCTTCCTGATCACGGCGGTCGCCCTGGGCGGCCTGGTCCTGTCCCGCCGCACCCGCCGAGCGGCGCCGGAGCCGGAGGTCTGCACCGCCGATCTCGCGTGACCCAACCCGTAACTCACGTGATCAGACCCGCAACTCACGTGATCAGACCCGCAACTCGCGTGATCAGAGCCGTAACTCGCGAGTTCCGGCTTCAATCACGCGGGTTCCGGCTTCAATCACGTGAGTTCCGGCTTTGATCACGCGGGTTCCGGTCTTGATCACGTGAGGTAGGCCGAAAGCCCACGGTGGCCCCGCCGCATCATCAGCGCGTGGTTCGCGCGGAAGAGCGGCCGGGCCACCGTGTCGAAGCGCCGCAGCAACTTCTTCCGGGCCTGGACGTCCTGGGTGATTTCCAGCAGCGTGCCCGCGCCCGCCGCGCGGACCGCTCCCGTCAGGGTCCCGTCGAGGTCGCCACTGAGCCTGACCCGCATCAGGCCCGTGCGCTCGTCCTGGTGGTCCCGGTGCATCCGGACGACGATCCGGAACGGCAGCCGGGACCGGCAAACCAGCTCGGCGGTGTCGTCGTCCACGCGGCGCACCGCGCGGACGTCCGACCACCACCGCGGGTAGCCGGCGAGGTCGGTGACCACGCCGAACACCCGCTCGGGCACGGTTCCCGGCAGCAGCCACGTGCTGCGGAACCGGTAGCGCGCGCCCGTCACGTCACACCTGGGCCGAGACCAGCTTCCGGCCGTCCACCGTGACGATGTCGACCGACTTCACGTCGTCGGGGGCGACCAAGGCCGACCCGTCGAGCTTGAAGCCCTGGCTCTCCCACTTTTCCGACACCTGCCAGCTGCCGGCGGTGACCGCTTGGCCTTCCTTGGTCACCACTTGGAGCAGGCACTTCTCGCCGGCGTGAACGCCCTTGACGCTGACTTCCGTCTTGACCCAGCCCTGGAACGGGATGACCGACGCGGTCAGCTGAACCCCGGTGGTCGGATCACGGCCTTCGGCGGTCTTCGTGCCGGGCGTCTCCGGCCCGGGAGCCGCCTGAGGCGGCGGCTCGGCCGTCTGCCGTCCGACCAGCACGCCGCCACCGAGGGCGGCCACCACCAGCACCGCGGCCGCGACCAGGGCCAAACCCCGGCGAGGCGTCGAGCGGGCCGGTGCCACGCGCTCCTCTTCGTCGCGCACCCGGCGCAGGGTCTTCTGCAGCAGCAGGTCCCCGCCTTCGGGCGGTCCGTCGAGGAACGCCTCGGGCGGTACCTCGTCGAGTGAGTCGCGCAGGGCCACGAGCTCGTTCAGGTCGAACCGGCATTGCGCGCAGGTCTGCAGGTGCCGCCGCTCGAAGTCGGCCGCCTCCCCGGGATCGAGCGCGCCGAGGGCGTACGCGCCGAGCTGCGTGTGACTCTCGTCCACCGAGTTCATCGCGCCACCTCCGTTCCGCTCGAAATCATCGCTGCTCTGAGTGCTCGTAGTGCGTAGTACGACCTTGATTTCACGGTACCCGGTGCGACGCCCAGTGTTCTCGCCGCTTCGGCCACCGTCCGTCCCCGGTAGTAGATCTCCACCAGGACCTCTCGATGCTCGTTGGACAGCCCGTCCATCGCGCCGAGCACGGTCATCGAGTCGACCACGCCCTGGGCGTGATCGCGCTCGACGGCCGGGGTCGGCACGCCTTCGGCCGGTTCGGCCACCTCTTGTGGCCGGGCCGCCCGGGCCCGTGCCCGGTCGGTGACCAGGTTGCGCGCGACGGTCAGCAACCAGCCGCGCACCGAGCCTTTCCCGTCGTTCTGCAGATCGTCCGCGTGTTTCCAAGCACGGACGAGCGTCTCCTGGACCACGTCCTCGGCTGCCGCCCGATCCCCGGTCAGCCTCGTCGCGTAGGCCAGCAGGCTTCGCCCGTGTTCGGCGTACAGCTGCCGAATCAGGTCTTCGCCTTTGGCCTTCTTAGGCCGCCTGCCTCCTATGGCCACCCTCGTCCTCCCGACGGTGTTCTGAGTCGTCGAGGACAGTAGTGCAACCCTCAGCTCCACCGGCGGTGCGTGCGCCGAGCGCAGCGCGACCATGGTGTTCATCGGCTGCCCGTCCTTCCTCGTTTGCCCGGAAACCCGTCGTCCGTCAGGACCCTGACCCGCCGGCTTTGCTGCCCGCGGTGATCTTGCTGCCGTCCGGGGCGATCGCGAACCACGTGCCGTTCGCGCCCTGGCCGTTCATGTCGCCCGCCGCCTTGTCGCCCGCGAACTCGTACAGCGGCCAGCCGTTGAGCGTGATCTGCTTGCTGCCGTCCTTGCGGGTCGCCGTGCCGACCTGGGTGTCCTGGATGCCCTTGAGCATCGGCGTGGCCACCCCGGCCAGCATCGGCTGCCAGGACTTCGTGCAGTCGCCGTCGCAGTTCGACGTCGGCGGCTGGGAGAGGTCTTTGTCGAACCGGTAGAGCGTCTTGCCGTCGGCGTCGGTGACCACCGCGCCGACGCCGTTGACCGTGCCGACCTGGAGCATCTTGTGCCCCGGTTCGCCGTGTTGCGGTCCTTGGGCGCCGTCGGCCATCTCACCGCAGGCGGACAAGGAGGCGACGGCAAACAGCGCCACCGCGCTGAGGACCACCGGCCGGATACGGTTCATGACGTTCTCTCCTCGGTGAGGGCGGCTCCGCCATCCGGCGGACCTCGACACCCAGAACACGGCGGCAGGCGCAAAACGGTTCAGCCCGGTTTTCGCGCCATTCGGTGCCGGTTCGCCGACGGATTGGTGTGCCCCGGTGATCGGCACGATCTTGTCGCCGTGCGGACGGGCTTCCTAAGCTGCTCACGTCCGCCCCGCCCGTTCCGGGAGGCCGCCGTGCCCGTCAAACCCCTCGTCCTGGCGGCGCTGCTGGCCGCGGGCTGTTCCGCGGCATCTCCGCCCGCCTTCACCGCGACCCTGACTTCGCCCACCGACGTGGTGCTGACGTGGCGGGACGACGGCGCCGGGCACCGCGTCGAGTACGCGAACGACCCGGCCGGGCCCTGGACGACGCTGCGGTTCCTGCCCGCGCACACGATGAGCTACCGCCACCCGGACCTGATCCCGGAGACGCCGTTCTACTACCGGGTGCAGCCGTTCACCGGCCCGGTCTCGACGGACGTGGTCGCGGCGACTTCGGACGGCACGGTGACGGTCACCTGGCCCGACCGCACCCGCGACGAAGCCGGCTACCTGTTGGAGATCCGCCGCCCGGGCGCGCCGGACTTCGACCCGGTCGAGGTGACCGATCCGGACGTGACGACCTGCCTGCTCTCGCTGCTGCCCGGCGAAGAGAGCTCCGCCTACCGCGTCCGGGCGCTGCACTACGGCCCGCTCTCCCCGGTGGTCCACCAGACCACCGGGAAGGAGCGGTAGCCGCTACTCGGCCGTGAGCACCGTCCGCAGGAACTGGCCGGTGTAGCTCTCCTCGATGCCCGCGACGTGCTCCGGCGTGCCCTCGGCGACGACCTGACCGCCGCCCGAGCCGCCCTCGGGGCCCATGTCGATGATCCAGTCGGAGGTCTTGATCACGTCGAGGTTATGCTCGATCACGATCACCGAGTTGCCCTTGTCGACCAGCCCGTTGATCACGCCGATCAGCTTGTTGATGTCCTCGAAGTGCAGGCCGGTGGTCGGCTCGTCGAGGATGTACACCGTCTTGCCGGTGGAGCGCTTCTGCAGCTCGCTGGCCAGCTTGACGCGCTGCGCCTCACCGCCGGACAGCGTCGGCGCCGGCTGGCCGAGCCGGACGTAGCCGAGGCCGACGTCCACCAGCGTCTGCAGGTGGCGGTGGATGGCCTTGATCGGCTCGAAGAACTCCGCGGCCTCCTCGATGGGCATGTCGAGCACGTCCGAGACGGTCTTGCCCTTGTAGTGCACCTCGAGGGTCTCCCGGTTGTACCGGGCGCCCTTGCAGACCTCGCACGGGACGTAGACGTCCGGCAGGAAGTTCATCTCGATCTTGATCGTGCCGTCGCCCGCGCATGCCTCGCAGCGGCCGCCCTTGACGTTGAACGAGAACCGGCCCTGCTGGTAGCCGCGGACCTTCGCCTCGGTGGTCGCCGCGAACAGCTTGCGGACGTGATCCCAGACACCCGTGTAGGTGGCCGGGTTGGACCGCGGGGTCCGGCCGATCGGCGACTGGTCGACGCGCACCAGCTTGTCGACGTTGTTCAGCCCGTTCACCCGGGTGTGGCGGCCCGGCACCTGGCGGGCACCGTTCAGCTTGTTGGCCAGCACCGTCGCGAGGATGTCGTTGACCAGGGTGGACTTGCCCGAGCCGGAGACGCCGGTGACCGAGACCAGGCAGCCGAGCGGGAACGAGACGTCCAGCCCGCGCAGGTTGTGCTCGCGCGCGCCCACGACGGTCAGCTGCCGCTTCTTGTCGATCGGCCGCCGGATCGCCGGGATGTCGATCTTGCGCCGGCCGGACAGGTACTGGCCGGTCAGCGACTCCTTGCTCTTCAGCAGCTTCTTGTACGGTCCACTGTGGACGATGTGGCCGCCGTGCTCGCCCGCGCCGGGGCCGATGTCGACCACCCAGTCGCTGGAGCGGATGGTGTCCTCGTCGTGCTCGACGACGATCAGCGTGTTGCCGAGGTTCCGCAGCCGGGTCAGCGTCTCGATCAGGCGGTGGTTGTCGCGCTGGTGCAGGCCGATCGACGGCTCGTCGAGCACGTACAGCACGCCGACCAGGCCGGACCCGATCTGCGTCGCGAGGCG
>NZ_MUMI01000889.1:256-654 GCF_002155975.1 Amycolatopsis kentuckyensis | reverse complement strand
CGGGCCGGCCGAGCTGCGGGCCCGTGCCTGGCACGCGACGGCGTTGCTGCGGCTGGTCCACGGCGACCGCCGGGGCGCGGACGCCGCCGTGCGCGCCGGGGTCCGGGTGATCGCCCGGTTCCGGGCCGGGCTGGGCGCGAGCGAGCTGCGCGCCCACGCGTCGGGGCACGCGAGCGAGCTGACCGGGCTGGGCCTGCGGCTCGCCGTCGAAGCGGGCCGCCCGGAGGCCGTGCTGCGGTGGGCGGAACAGCGGCACGCCGGCGCGCTTCGGCTGCGGCCCGCGCGGCCGCCGGACGACGAGGGCCTGGCCGCGGACCTCGCCGCCCTGCGCCAGACCGCCGTCGACCTCGCCGCCGGGACCGAGCGGGCGCCGGCCCTGCTGCGCCGGCAGGCCCGGC
>NZ_MUMI01000889.1:0-221 GCF_002155975.1 Amycolatopsis kentuckyensis | reverse complement strand
GGTTCGCCGTGCGGCGGTCGGCGTTCGGCCTCGGCTCCTTCGCCGGGCTCGCCGAGCGGACGGCCCGCCGGCTCGACGACCTGCTGCTCGCCCCGCTGCCGCTGGGCGACGGCCCGCTGGTGATCGTGCCGACCGGACGGCTGCACGAACTGCCGTGGCCGGCGCTGCCGGGCTGCCGGGGACGTCCGGTGTCGCTGGCGCCGTCGGCGGCGCTGTGGCAC
>NZ_MUMI01000888.1 GCF_002155975.1 Amycolatopsis kentuckyensis | reverse complement strand
TGAACAGCTCCTCAAGCTCGGCGGCGAGGTCCTCGGTCAGTTCCGCCAGCGTGGGCACGGCTTCGCGGCGCACGCCGATCGTGGTGACGTCGCGGTCGCGGTCGAGGTGCACGCTGGGGATCGCGCGCAGCTCCTGGCGGCCCGGTTCGGCGCCGAAGACGTAGAGCAGCGAGTCGCCGGGCCGCAGGTTGGCGGCCACCCCGGCGAGCTGGATCTCGCGCCGCCGGTCCAGGTCGAGCTTGGTGAACTGGTACGGGCGGGTGGTGCGCACGCGCAGCTCGTTCCACGACGTGCGGGCCAGCAGGTCCTCGCCGGTCTCGAAGGTCTGCGGCTCCTCCCCCGGTCCGGGCACGCTCTGCACGCGGGCGCCCCGGGGGATGCGCACCTGGAAGTCGCGGCCCTGCCTGGGGTCGGCGTCCAGGGTGTAGGCCAGGAACGCCCCGGCCGCCACTCCCGGGCGCGGCTGGTGGCCGACGAGGCGGCCGAGCAGGGTGAGCGAGCGCTCCTCCAGCGCGGTGCGCAGG
>NZ_MUMI01000887.1 GCF_002155975.1 Amycolatopsis kentuckyensis | reverse complement strand
CAGCTCCGGCGAGCGCGGGGCCTGGGCCATCGAGATCCCGCACACCGAGCAGTACGAGACGGCGGGATCGTTGAAGTGGTCCCGCGCTCGCCGGAGCTGGGGCCGCGGCCGCAGCTGGGGGTGCTGGTGCTCGACGACGGGACCGCCGTCCCGTTGCTGCGGGACGTCGTGCTCGGGCGGATGCCCGAGTTCGACGAGGCCGTCGCCGCGGGGAACGCGGATGCGGTCACGCTGGCCGATCCGCTCGTCTCGCGGCGGCACGCCTGGATCGCCTTGCGGGACTGGCAGGTCGTCGTGACCGATCTGCACTCGGCCAACGGCACCTTCGTGCTGCCGCGCGGGAGCGCGACCTGGACCCGGCTGGAACCGGGCGTGGACACCGTGCTCGAACCCGGCTCCACGGTCGCGGCCGGAATGCGGCAGCTCCACTACTTCTCCCACCGCCACTGCTGATGCGCGCCGCCGTACCCGAACCCGAAGGAGCCAGCCATGCCGTCGTCATCGTTCCTCGCCCGCTTCTCGGCGTGGGCGCGGCACACCCCGACCGCCCCGGCGCTGTCCGACGGCGACCGGACCGTCTCCTACGCGCAGCTCGGGCGCCTGGCCGCGGGGTTCGGCCCCGCGGTGGCGCGCACCGCCGGGCCGGTCTGCGTGGCCCCGCGCCGGTCACCGGAGACGGTGGCCCTGGTCCTGGCCTGCCTCGCCGGCGGGAAGCAGGTCCTGCTGCCGCCGGCCGAGC
>NZ_MUMI01000886.1:201-577 GCF_002155975.1 Amycolatopsis kentuckyensis | reverse complement strand
GCCGGCATCGCCGCGGGCAAGGACTACGGCGTCGCGAAGGGCGCGCAGATCGTGCCGGTGCGGGTGCTCGACAAGGACGGCGGCGGCGCCACCGACCGGATCATCGCGGGGATCGACTGGGTCGCGCAGAACGCCCAGCAGCCCGCGGTCGCGGTCCTGGGCATCGGCGGGGTGCCGAACGACCAGCTCGACGCGGCGGTGAAGCGCCTGGCGACGGTGGTGCCGATCGCGGTCCCGGCGGGCAGCGAGACGGCGGACGCGAGCGGCTACTCGCCGGCCCGGGTCCCGGAGGCCCTGACGGTCGCGGCGGCCGACACCCAGGACCGCCCGGACAAGACATCGAACTCGGGCCAGGACGTCGACCTGTACGCCCCGG
>NZ_MUMI01000886.1:0-162 GCF_002155975.1 Amycolatopsis kentuckyensis | reverse complement strand
GACGCCGGACGCGCTCAAGGGGGTGCCGGACGGCACGGCCAACCGGTTGCTCTACGCGCCACCAGGTGCGTGAGGGGGGGTTGTCCACAACCCGGCCGAGGTGTGGACACCATGTCTGATCTGCGGCTTTTCCGGCCTGGGCGTCGGTGGGGGCCGATAGAC
>NZ_MUMI01000885.1 GCF_002155975.1 Amycolatopsis kentuckyensis | reverse complement strand
GAGCCTCCACGGTCGGCCGGATCTCGCGCGCGGCCGGGGCGGCCGAGCCTCCACGGTCGGCCGGGCCTCGCCCGCCGCCACCCCCCTCCGCCGGGTGGCGGACAGCGGGCAGCGGGCAGCGGGCAGCGGATCCTCACAACCGGGCCACGGCATGGCGGGGCGGAACCTCGCTGCCAGGCGGCATTGCGGGCCGACCGGCCACGCAGCGCGAGCGATACTCGCCATCGGGTGGCGGGCGCGCCTATCGTGGCGGGATGAAAGGCCTGCTGCTGCGGCTGTCCGGGCTCGATGCCGACGCCGAGAACGCCGTGCGGGTGATCGGGTTCTTCGACCGCCTGATCGCCGGCCGCGCCGGGCTGGATACTCTGGTTCGCAGTACCGCGGACCTGGCCGGTTGTCCCGTCGGCGTGCACGCTGCCGGCCAAGGCCTGTCGCTGCGGGCGGCGCCGGGTGGCGGCGTCGTCACCCCGGCGGCGGCGCCCATGGGAGCGGCCACGCGGACGCTCGAAGGCGGCGTGGTCGTGTGGGTGGCGCGGGCCAGCGCGCCCCTCCCCCTGGACGACATGCTGCTCGAACGGTTCGCCATCGCCGCCGCGATCCTGCTGGAGCACTCCGGGGTGCCGCGGCCCGAACTCGGGGATCCGGCGCTCGTCGAACTGGTGCTGTCCGAGGACACCGGCACGGTCGAACGGTCCCGCGCCCTGCACCTGCTCGGCTTCGGCCCCGCGACCCGGCTGCGCGTGCTCGCGGGCACGGGTGTCGACGCGCTCGCGGGCCGTTCGGCGCGGCTCGGCGGGGTGCGGGCGGTCCTGCTGCCGGGCGAGGTGGCTTCGCTGCCCGACGGTGCCCGCGCGGGCGTCGGCCCGGAGGGGCCGGCCATCGAGGTCGCCCGGTCGTGGAGCGCGGCCCGGACGGCGCTCCGGTTCACCTCGGCGGCCGAACCCGTGGTGTGGTGGGAGCGGCTCGGCGGTCTGGCCGCGCTCGCGGACAAACTGGCGCCGGCGGAACTCGCGGAACTGGCCGACGTCCGGGCACTCGACCACCTCGCGGCCGAACCCCACGGCGCGGACACGTTGGCGGCGCTGGACGCGTTGTGCGCAACGGGCTCGGCCCGCAAGGCAGCCGCGGCGCTGCACCGCCACCACAGCACCATGCCGGCCCGGCTGGCCCGCGCGGAGGCGGTGCTGGGCTTCGAGGTCGACTCCCCGGCCGGCCGGTTCCGCCTCCACCTGGCCCTGGTGCTGCGGCGGCTGCGGGACAACGCCGACCTCGGCTGACTGTCCTGAGTGGACCCGGCGTCGGCCGCACGAGCGGCGGCTCCGCGGCGAAACCGGGGCCGCTACCTGGGCCGCCGGCGCAGGTACCCCGGTGGCCGGCTCGCGCACCCCGCAACGAAACCCGGGCTCAGCCGACTGTTTTCAGTGGCCGGCGTGATCGCCG
>NZ_MUMI01000884.1 GCF_002155975.1 Amycolatopsis kentuckyensis | reverse complement strand
CTTGTAGAAGTCGTGGCCCTTCAGCAGCTCGACGACCTCGCCGATCGCGTCCTTGCTCAGCAGCATCCCGCCAAGGACCGCCTGTTCGGCATCGAGGTCCTGCGGCGGAATGCGCTGGAAAGCGCGCGGATCCTCGGTCTCGCCGTCATCGAACGGCGGTGCGGGGCTCGGTACGGTGGTACTCATCGGTCTCCATTTCCGGGTGCATCGGATCGGGGATCGGCGGGTCGCCTCTCGCTACAGAGGCGACCCGCAGTCGTATGCGGCGGCGGTCAGGTCCCCGCCGCCGGGTTGTTCTGTTCCAGGGCTTCCAGCGCGGCCAGCGCCTCGGCCCGCTTCCGCTCGAACTCGGCCTCCGAGGCCTGCGCCGCGGCTTCCCGGCCGGCCCGCGTCCGCGTCTTGGCACGGGCGGTCTTCCCGCCAGCGCCTCGGCCGGCGATGCCACGCAGGATCTGCGCCTTCGCCTCCTCGGCCGCGCGCACGTGCTCGGGATCCGGCTCGCTGGCCACGGGCTGCGGATCGACGTCCAAGTCCGGCACCGACCGGCACGGCACGCACGTCGCACGTTCCCGGCCGGGGTGGTGCGGGCACGGATCGGCAACCGGCCCGGCC
>NZ_MUMI01000883.1:370-548 GCF_002155975.1 Amycolatopsis kentuckyensis | reverse complement strand
CGTTCGTCCGGCGGATCGCCCAGGGCGAGCAGGGGTTCGTACACCCGCAGGTAAGCCACGAAGGGACGGAGCACGGGTAGATCGTGGCACGTCTACCTGCACCGATCGCCACCGACCGGCCGGTAACCGGTGTCCGGCGAACACTGTCACGACCGGCACACCGTGCCACGTCGCATCG
>NZ_MUMI01000883.1:0-314 GCF_002155975.1 Amycolatopsis kentuckyensis | reverse complement strand
GCGAGCTGTCGAGTAACTCCTCCAGTGACAACCACCACGAGGACCCTGCCGACAGCCGGTATGAAGACCCGTACGACGACGGGTACGACGAGTACCGTCGTTGAGCACGCGTAACCGCGCGAGGGCGTAGCCGGGGCACCACCCGGCGACCGCCCTCGCGCGCTGCATGCTGCCCACAATGCTGTCCGAACAGGGCGTGCGGGTTCGCGAAGCGGACGAAGGAGTGAGCCGGTGGTAAGTCGGGTTGGAGTCGTCGGGGCGGGCCTCATGGGGTCCGGCATCGCCGAGGTGCACGCGCGGTCCGGGCTGGACGT
>NZ_MUMI01000882.1 GCF_002155975.1 Amycolatopsis kentuckyensis | reverse complement strand
GGTCATCGGCAGGTTGTGCACGAGGTCGAACGAGACGACGACGTGGTTGACCGCCTCGGCGTTCGCGTTGGAGACGACCATGTAGCCCTGACCGCCGGGAACGGGACCTGCGCGAACGGCAGGAACAGGCCGCGAAGGTCACCGCGTGGATCGAGTACGCCGGCGGTCCGCCTGGGCGACCCGGCCGTCGCGGATGGCGATCCACAGCGCCACCACGACGGCGCCGATCGTGCCGATGCCCCCGACCCACTGGCCGGAAGCGCCCCACCAGTCCGGATCCCGCGGCTCGACGAGCCAGATCCAGGCCTTGGCCAGCAACGGCCCGAACAGCAGCAGCACCCCGGAAACAGCCAGTACCCCGAACGCGACGGCCCGGATCCGCCCGAGCCGTCTCTCCGCATCCCCGCTCATGCCCGCAGCCTGCCGAATTCCGGCGCCCAGCGGAAGCGGCAAAACACCCGCGCCGCCGGTGCTACATTCGTCGTCGTGTCCGACGAGCCCTCCGGCGAACTCGCCTTTCTGCGCTCCGAACTCGACCAGCAACTGCGCCGCTACTCGAAGCGCCGCAGGCGCGACAAGCGAAAGGCGTTCGGGCTACAGCTGTCGACGGTGCTGTTGTCCGCGTCGATCAGCGTCCTGCTCGGCCTGCGCAACGTCGACGGCCACGCCGACCTGTTCGCCAACATCGCGCTCGGGCTGGGCGCGCTGATCACCGTGCTCGCGGCGGCGGACGCGTTTTTCTCCCACCGTGAGCTGTGGATCCTGCGGACGCAGACCATCCGGGACCTCGAGAGCATTTCGCGGGAGCTGCGGTACTGCACGAGCAAGGACCTTTCGCCGGAGGAGCTGAAGCAGCACGTCGAGCGGATCTACGGCGAGCTCAACCGCGCCATCGAGCGCGACAGCAAGAACTGGGACCGCCTGCGCGCACCGTCCGGCGTGGACGCGAAGGAATGACCCGCACGGCGGTCGTCCTCACCGCCCTGCCCGTCGAGTTCGAAGCGGTCGCCGGCCGGCTCCAGCGTCGACGCCGATCTCCGCAACGCCCCGATGCAGATCCTCACCGAGCACGTCCCGGACGCCTGGCCCGACTCGATCGCCATGCTCGACGACGACATCGACGTGACCCAGGAAGACTTCTTCGTCCGCTCGGTCGTCGGCGCGATCGCCGCGGAAGACGAATTCGCGCACGGCTGGATCGTCGGCGACCTCGAGGCGTACGAAAGCCGGCCGCTCTAACGGACGGTGGTCGGCGGCGGAGTCGTCGTCCCTCGGTCCGCCGCCGGGACGAACCGGTAACTCCGCACGACCCGCAGCAGGTCTTCGCGGATCGAAGGCCCCGAGCGGTCGGTGTCCGCGTACGCCACCACCACGCCGGACACGCTCGAACTCCCGCCGAACCCCATCGCCACCACCACCGCGTGCTCGGCCGCGCATCCCCCTCCGTGCGTCCCCGCCACTTCGGCGACCACGATCCGGGCCGGGACCGAAGTGCCGTCCGCTCTCTTGACCTGCGCTTCCGTGGCCGGGCTCAGCTGCGGCGTCCCGCCGTACGCGCCCGCCGCCACGTCCGTCGCGGCCTTGCGCGCCGCCGCCTCGAGGTCTTCCAGGGGTTCCGTCGTGATGCCCGCGCCGCCCAGCGTGCTGGTTCCGCAGGCGTACTTGCCCAGGAATGCGCTGGTGATCAGCCTGATCCCGGTCCAGCCGTGCTGCGTGTCGGGCGCCGGCTCCCAGGCCGGCGGGACGTCGTAGGCGTACGAGCCGTCGCGACCCGCCACCGCCTGCCAGCCCTCGACCGCCGCCGGCACCACCACGCGCGGCGAAGGCGTCACCACCAGCGGCGCGGGGGGCGGCGAAGAAGACGCCGGGTGCGGCTTGCCGACACCCAGCGCGTTCAGCACACCGGCGACCAGGGCGATGAACACCAGGCCGAACCACGGCGCCCGCCGCCACTTCAGCGGCTTCGGCTTCGGGCGGATCCGCTTCGGCTGCGCGCGTGGCGCGTCCGCGGGTTCGTAACCGCCGAACCCGCGAAGCGCCGCGTTGTCCTCGTAACCCGGCGTGGCGTCTGTGGTGTTTTCGGGGCGCCGGGAGAACAGCCCCATCTCAGGAGCGGACGAGCTTGACCAGGTGCTCGACGATGGCGTCGACCGCGATCTCCTCGC
>NZ_MUMI01000881.1 GCF_002155975.1 Amycolatopsis kentuckyensis | reverse complement strand
CCGCGTCGGGCGAGTACTGGGCCAGCGCCGGGGAGATGCCGGCCAGCCAGGAGACGTGGTACTTCGGGAATCCGTCGAGCAGCGCCGGGTGCCGCGACGTCAGCAGGTCGTCGAGGGCGTCGGAGAAAACGCCGAAGGGCAGCGAGCCGGGCAGGGGCCCCGCCGCGCCGCTGGCGACCGCCCAGCCGCGGGCTTTCGCGTGGCCGGCGAGCGCCGCGAGCAGTTCGGTCTTTCCGCTCCACGGGTCACCGCTGATCCGCACCGCCCGGACGCCGGGTTCCGCGCCGTCCACGATGCCGGTGAGCCGGGCCAGCTCGGCCTCGCGGCCCCGTGCGTCGAACCGCCAGGGGACGGCGGTACGCGGTCGGGGGACTTGCGGCGCTGGTCCGGATGAGGCGGAGCTGGGCACGTCGTTGTACCCGTGAATCGATGGCATACCTTGATCCCCCAGGATGTCGGTTGTCCTCCCGATCGATGCGTCTCGATGGTCTACGACCGCCATCCACTTGTACCACAGATCCCGTCCGGATGTCCCGAATGTCCACTGTGGACTACCAAGGTTGGTAGTGCGTCAGGACAGCGGCGCTTCGAAGCGTTCGCGCAGCGGGCGCAGTTCGGCCAGTTCGGCCAGTTCGGCGATCGTCGGGCTGAGGTAGAACGTGCGCGCGGGCAGCTCCACGCCGAAGTCCTGCTGCAACTGTCCCAGCAGGTCGGCCGCGACCAGCGAATGGCCGCCCAGCTCGAAGAAGT
>NZ_MUMI01000880.1:347-612 GCF_002155975.1 Amycolatopsis kentuckyensis | reverse complement strand
CGCCGAGCGCGGGTTCGCCTACGCCAAGGACTCGCCGCTGGACATGCGGATGGACCCGACCACCGGGTTCACCGCCGCCGACGTGCTCAACACGTACGCGCCCGGCGAGCTCGTCCGGATCCTGCGGGACTACGGCGAAGAACGCTTCGCGCAGCGGATCGTCAAGGCGGTCGTGGCCGCGCGCGAGAAGGAACCCTTCACCAACAGCGGACGCCTGGTCGAGCTGCTCTACGACGCCGTCCCGGCCGCGACCCGGCGTACCGGC
>NZ_MUMI01000880.1:0-263 GCF_002155975.1 Amycolatopsis kentuckyensis | reverse complement strand
GCAGGCGCTGGCCGAGCTCGCGAAGTCCCGTACCCCCGAAGGGCTCCCGGTGGAACTGCCGGGGCACGGACCGGAGCTGAAGCTCCTCACGCGCGGCGCCGAGAAGGCCGGCGCAGAGGAGATCGAACGGAACCCGCGCGGGAGCGGTCATCGCGGCTCTCCGATCCTCTCTGCGGCCCGCAGCCGCACCGAAGCGGCGCGCGGGTTCCGTTCGATCTCCTCTGCGCCGGCCTTCTCGGCGCCGCGCGTGAGGAGCTTCAGCT
>NZ_MUMI01000088.1 GCF_002155975.1 Amycolatopsis kentuckyensis | reverse complement strand
GACCTCGGGGTGCTGGGACCGTTCGAAGTGCGGCTGGACGGCGAGCCGCGGGACGTCGGGGGGCCGCGCCTGCGGACCCTGCTGGCCGTGCTGACGGCGGAGGCGGGCCGCGTGGTCAGCGTTCCCGCGCTGATCCGGGCGTTGTGGGGTGAGGACGCTCCCGCGCACGCGGACCGCACCGTGCGAACGTACCTTTCGCGGCTGCGCGGCACGGTGGGCCCCGACGCGATCCGGACCCGGTCGCCGGGCTACGTCCTGCACCTCGAGCCGGAGGCCCTGGACGCCGCGCGGTTCGAACGGCTCGCCGCCGAGGGACGGCGGCAGCTGGCCGCCGGTGAGCCCGCGGCCGCCCGGGAGCGGCTGGCCGCCGCGCTGGACCTGTGGCGCGGCCACGCCGCCTACGAGGAGTTCGGCGACGTCGAAACCCTGGCGGCGGAAGGGATGCGGCTCGACCGGCTGCGGCACAACGCCGTCCAGGACCGGATCGACGCCGACCTGGCGACCGGCGAGGACACCGGGCTGATCGCCGAGCTGGAGGCGCTGACCGCCGCGTTCCCCGGCCACGAACGGCTGTGGGCGCAACTGATGACGGCCCTCTACCGGGCCGGGCGGCAGAGCGACGCGCTGGAGGCGTTCCGCCGGGCCCGGCACGGGCTGATCACCGCGTCCGGGGTGGAGCCGTCACCGGTGCTGGCGCAGGTGCACCGCCAGGTGCTCGCCCACCACCCGGCGCTGCTCGCCGGCCGGGCCGCGGTGGTGGCCGCTCCCGACGACGCCCTCACCGCGGGTGAGCACGCCCTGTTCGAGGACGGCGACCTCCGGACCAGCCGGGAACACTTCGAAACCGCCTACGTCCGGGCCGAGCGGACCGGGGACGCCACCGCGCTCGCCCACGCGGCCCTCGGCCTGGGCGGGGTGTGGGTGCACGAACACCGGACGGCCGTCGCGGCGGCGTCGCTGCTGACGCGGTTGCGGCACGCCCTGGAGCAGGTGGCCCCCGGTTCGGCGCTGGAGCACCGGCTCCGGGCGCGGCTCGCGGCCGAACTGGACTACGAGGCGGGCACGCACGAGCGGGTCATCGCGGCGGCGTCGCGGACGCGGGCGGCGGGTGATCCGGTCGCGCACGCCGAGGCGCTGAGCCTGGCCCACCACTGCCTGCTCGGCCCGGACCACACGGCGCTGCGGCAGGCGCTCGCGACCGAACTCGTCGGGGTGCGCTCGGGCCGGCGCACCGACCTGGTGATGGGCGTGCTGTGGGACACCGTGGACCGGTTCCTGGCCGGCGACCCGCACGCCGAGCGACGCCTCGGCGAGCTCGACGATCTCCTGGCCGAGCGCAAGCACCTGGCGGCCGGATTCGTGGCCGACGCGCTCAAGGTCATGCTGGCCATCCGCGCGGGCCGGTTCCGCGAGGCCGAAGCGGGGGCGCAGGCGTGCGCCGAGGTCGGCCAGGCCGCGGGCGACTTCGACGCGCTGGGCTGGTACGGCGCGCAGCTGGTGGCGATCCGGTGGTTCCAGGGCCGCCTCGGCGAGCTGGTGCCGGTCCTGGACGGCCTGATGCACTCGCCGACGCTGAGCCCGATCGACAATTCGTACTACGCGGCCCTCGCGGTGGCGGCCGCCTCGGCCGGCGACCGCCGCACGGCCGCGGGCGCCCTGGCGCGGCTGTGCGGCGAGGACCTGGGGGCGCTGCCGCGGTCGAGCACCTGGCTGACGTCGTTGTCCGGGGCCGCGGAAACGGCGTACCTGCTCGACGACCACATGACGGCGGCGCGGATCCACGAGTTGCTGGCACCGTTCGCGCAGCTGCCGGCGATGGCGAGCTTGGGGGTCGCGTGTTTCGGCTCGGTCCACCACCCGCTCGGGACAACGGCGCTGACGGCCGGCGACCCCGGCCGGGCGGTGCCGCACCTGCAGGCCGCGGTGCGCCACAACTTGGCGCTCGGCCATTGGCCGGCGGTGGTGTTTTCGCGCCGCCGGCACGCGGAGGCGCTCATCCGGCGCGGGGAGCCGGGCGACCGGGCGGCCGCCGACCGCGAGTGGGCCGCGGCCGACGAGGAGGCACGGACGTTCGGCGGGCCGCCGGTCACTGGGCGATGAGCTGCTCCTGCCGGCCTTCCAAGCGGAACAGCGAAGCAATGGCCGCGCGGTCCAGTGCGCGCCGGACCACGCCGGAGGGGTTCAGGGTCAGGTCGATCCCCGCGTCCGCGCAGCGGGCGCGCAAGCGGCCCAGTGCTGCCACGCCCGTCACCCCGCAGAACCCCACGCCCAGCAGGTCCACCACCAGCCGCCGGGGGGTGGCCGCCAGTGCGCGGTCGAGTTCCTCGTCCAGGCGGGGCCGCGTCGCCATGTCGATTTCGCCCGTGACCGTCACCCGCAGCGTTCCCGGGCGGGTTTCCGCGGTCGTCGCCGTCAGCAGCATCGCGGACAGGTCGAGGGCGCTCATCGAGGTGCTCCTTCCAGGGAGATCAACGGTCGGTGATCATCTCCTACCCCGCCTCCACCGGCCCCAAACAACGCGGATGTGTGTAACGCTCGGAACGACCGTGAGGAGCGATGATGCCCGGACTTCTGCTGCGCGACGGGCGGCCGGGCTAGCCGGACGGGTGACCGTCAGCCACGCCTACGCCCTCGGCCAGGCCGACGCCGCGACGCAGGACCGGCTGGCCGCCGGGCTGGCCGAAGCCGGCATCACGATCACCACCGCCGCCGTCTTCGACTTCCCGGTGCCGCCGGTCAAGAAGCTGCGCGCCGCCGGGGTGAACGTGGCGTGCGGGCACGACGACATCCGGGACCTGTGGAGCCCGTACGGCAGCGGCGACCTCCTCGACCGGGCGATGCACCTGGCCTACCGCAGCACCTTCCGCCGCGACGAGGACATCGAACTCGCCCTGGAAGCCGTCACCTACGGCGGCGCGAAGGCCCTCGGCCTCGGCAGCTACGGCCTCGCCGAGGGCGCCCCCGCCGACCTCGTCGTGGTCGACGCGGAGACCCCGGCCCACGCCGTCGTGACACGGCCCCCGCGCGACCTGGTCGTCAAGGCGGGCCACGTCGTCGCCCGGACCGCGGCCCTCTCACGGCCGCCAGCCCGGTGAGAACACCGGCCGGACGCCGACTCCGCCGCGGGCCGTGCCCAGGTCGGTCAGCGCCACCTTCTCCAGGCCGTTGCCCGGGCCGCCGTCGCTGGTCACCGCCAGGGCCAGGGTGTTGCGGCCGCGCGGGTCAAGGATCCCGGTCGGCAGCACGAACGTGTGCTGCGGCCCGACGTCCCCGATGTACTGGCCGACGTTCCAGCCGTTGAGGAACACCAGCACCCGGTAGCGGCCGCCGGAGCGGGGCTTGGCCGGGTCGCCGATCGTCAGGCCCACCGACGTGTCCACGTCACGCGGAACGCGCATCGCGAACGTCGTGCGGTACCAGGTCGTCCCCGGGTCGGCCGCCGGAGCGGGCACCGCCGCGGGCGTCCACGCGCGGTCCGGGAAGCCGGGCAGGTGCCAGCCCGCGCGCTCGCCCGCGAGACCGCCGCTGTTCAGCGGGCCGCGCACCGGGTCCGCCGTGCCGCCCTGGAGCTTCCACGCCACCCCGGCCAGCGACGACGAGATCAGCCCCCGGCCTTCCTTGTGCGCGTCGTTGACGCCGCCGTCTTCGTTGTGGCCGTTGTTGCGGACCATCACCGACAGCACGTGCGGGCCGTCCCCGCGCAGCCCCTCGGGCACGGTGAACGCCGCGGTGCCGGTGGTCGGCGGCGCGGCCAGCGCGGACGGCAGGACGTGCTGGCCGAGGTACTGCCCGTCCAGCCACGCCTGGAGCATCCCGGCGCCCCCGCCGCCGTAGCGCAGGCTGACCTGCTCCCCCGGCGTCCCGGTGAACCGCCCGCGGTACCAGACGTCGCCGACGCCGAAGCCGTAGTCGTCCGCGGTCAGCACCGGCTGCCCGGCCGGCGGCGGGGTGGTGCTGTTGGTCGTGGTCCGGTCCGCCGGGCGCCACGCCGAGTCGTCGTACCCCGGTCCGGCTTCCGGGGAGCCGGGCGCCGAGCGCCAGCCGGTGAGCTCGGGCAGGCGCGGGTCGGCCGGTCCCGGCAACGGGCGGACGGCGAGCAGGCTGCCCGACGCGGTGGGCCGCACCGGCACCGGAGCGCCGTTCCACCACAGCAGCGGACCGCGGGCGCCCCACACCTCGAGGTCCCTCGGCGCCTTCGTGTCGCCGGTGAGCACGAACCCGGCGTGGGCGGTCCGCACCAGGTCCGGGCCGCGCACGAGCAGGCCGCCGACCGGCCAGAAGGTGTCCGCGGTGGGGTCGTCGGCGAGCAGCAGCGTGACGGCCGGGCGGCCGCCACCGCTGATCCGGACGCGCGCGAGCCCGTCGTGGCGGTAGTTCAGCCGCAGGTCGGTGCCGGACCAGGTCGTCGTGACGTTCCCGGCGAGGACGTCCACCCGCGGCGGCGTCGCGTACCGCAGCACCGTCTCGCCGTCCTCCCCCGGCCGGCCGTGCAGCAGCACGGTGCCGGCGGCCTGGGCCATCAGCTCCGACGTCGAGTACACCAGGTGCTGGCCCGCGACGTCGAAGTTCGCCACCAGGTACTTCGCGTCCTGCCCGGTCAGCCGCAGCGGCACCGGGTATTCACCGTCCGATGTGGACAGCGGGAAGGTGAAGGTGTCGTCCGTCGTGGCGTTCGACGGGTTGTGCACCGGCAGGTAGAAGTGCACGCCGGTGTCCGGGTTGACGTTGTGGTAGACCTTCACCGCGGCCGACGACGGCGTCACCGGTGCCGCCCGGTCCATCTTGGCCAGATCCGGGACGGTGGCCAGGAAGGAGCCGATCTCCTTCATCGTCAGGGCTTTCGGGCGCAGCTGACGGCCTTCGTCGATCGCCGAGCCGTAGTCGTAGGAGCTGTAGACGACCGGCGCCGGGAGCCCGCCCCACGACGTGCCGCCGAAGGTCATGTAGAAGTTCTGGAGGGTCAGGCCGTTCGCCAGGTTGGTGCCGTAGAAGACGCGCTCGTAGCCCGGCCCCTGCCGCACCGCGGTGCACGGGTAGGTGCCGTTGCTGCCCCAGTAGTCGAACCAGCCGCCGCCGAACTCGGCGACGAACCCGGGCGTGTTCGGCGACGCGCTCGCGCCGCCCTTGGCCCCGCCCGGCCCGTAGGTGCCCCAGTCCGGCGCGACGTTCGGGTTGCCCGGTGTCGCGTCGGTCCGGCAGGTGCCGCCGGGGTAGCCGTCGAAGGCGTAGAGGTCGACCTTGCCTTCGACGGTGCCGGGCACGCCGGAGCCCGGCGGCACCCAGATGCCGTTGCGGCCCTTGTCGTTGTGGAAGACCGGGACGGTGATCCCGTCGGCCCGCACCTTGTCGTAGAGGTGGGCGATGTAGTTGCGCTGCGCGGTCCCGGTGGCGGCCAGCTCGTTTTCGATCTGGTAGAGGACCACCGGACCGCGGCCGTCGGTGTACTGGTGCCGGGCGATGATCCGGTCGATCTGCGACAGCCATTCGTCCGACGCGGCGAGGTAGTCCGGCGCGTCGCTGCGCGCCCGGCCGGCCTGGGTGCTCAGCCACGCCGGGAAGCCGCCGCCGGTGACCTCGGCGTTGATGTACGGGCCGGGCCGGGCGATGACGTACAGCCCGGCTTCGGCGGCGAGGTCGAGCACGCGGTCCATGTCGCGGACGCCGGTGAAGTCGTACACCCCGGGCGCGGGCGAGTGGTAGTTCCAGTCGAAGTAGATCGAAACCGCCGTGTAGCCGGTGGCCTTCATCTTCTGCAGCACGTCCCGCCACAGGTCCGGGCTCGGCAGCCGGAACGGGTGGAACTCGCCGGACCAGACGATCTGGCGGCGGCCGTCCAGCATGAGCGAGTACTTGTCGAACGTGACCTGGTGCTTCGGTGGCGCGGCCGGGGCGGCCGAAGCCGGTGCGGCACAGAGTCCGGTTGCGACGAGGAGAGCGAGCAGGAACGACAGGAACCGGTGCATGGACGGACTTCCGATCGATGATGTATAGGTCGTTATACGCACTCAGTACACGTACGGCCAACCGGCGCTGTCGTAGCCGATCAGGTTGATGCCGAGCTTGCCCGTCAGCGGTGTCGCGTCCGAGTAGTAGTAGTGGTAGACCAGCACGTCGGCGTCGGAGTCGTGCAGCACGGCCACGTGACCGGGGCCGTGGACCGCGCCGTGGCTCGCCAGGATCTGCGTGCCGCCGCCGGCGGTCATGCGGACCCCGTTCCGGTCGGTGTACGGGCCGGTGATCGACGTCGACCGGCCGACCATCACGCGGTAGGTGCTCTTCGTGCCCTGGCAGCACAGGTCCCAGGAGACGAACAGGTAGTAGTAGCCGCCGTGCTGGATGATGAAGGGCGCTTCCTCGGCCGAGGTGCTGCCGGTGCGCTGGGCGATGCCGCGCAGCGCGGTGTCGGAGGTGCTGCGCTTGCCGGTGGCCGGGTCGAGCCGGATCATCTTGATCCCGGTCCACCACGAGCCGAAGCTCAGCCACCAGCGGCCGGAGGAGTCGACGAACAGGTTCGGGTCGATCGCGTTGTAGTCGTTGCTCGTGCTGGTCTGGATGACGATGCCGTGGTTGGTCCAGCTGCCCGGCAGGCCGGTCGTGCTGGTGGCCAGGAAGATCGCCGAGTTGCGCGAGCCGAGCGAGGAAGCGGCGTAGTACAGGTAGTACTTGCCGTTGTGGAACGAGATGTCCGGCGCCCACAGGTACTCCGGCTTGGCCGGGTCGGTGAAGGGCGCGGTCCACGGGGCGCCGTTCGGCCAGACCGAGCCGATCTTCGTGAAGTGGATCCGGTCGGTCGACCGGCGGATCTGCAGGTACTGGTCGGTCGAGTAGAGCAGGTAGCTGCCGTCCGCCGCGCGGATCATCGCCGGGTCGTGCACCGCCTCGATGTCCCCGGTCACGTAACCGGGGTCCGGGTAGGTGGCGGCCTGCGCGGCGGGGGCGCTCAGCAGGGCGGCGGCGACGGCGATGAGGGCCGGGAGACGGCGCAGGCTCATGGGTGTCCTCGGTTCGACGCTGATCCTGGACGCTGTTAACGCTAACAGCGCCCGACCGGAAAATAGTTGACCTTCCCGCTTCCGGCGTCAAGGGCCGGACGGAGGTTTCCCCCGGCCGGCCCCGGCGACGCCGTCAGTGCACGGGGTTCCACCCGTCACTGCCGGCCAGGTACTTCTGCGCGGTGTAGTTCCCGGCCTGCGCGGCGGGCAGCTGCGGCCGGTCGGCGCCGGTCCCCGCGCCCGGGCCGGTGTTGCGGTACTCGGAGAACCGCGCGTCCTTCCACGAGAAGCCCGACATGTCGGTCCACGGCGCCGGCTTGATCGCCGCCGGCAGCGCCGTCTCGCGGATCAGGACCTGGGCGATGGCGTCGACGTCCCCGCCCGGGTGCCACGGGCGGCCCAGGTGGAAGCTCGCGTTCGCCGCCGAGCTGACCACCTTGCTGCCGACGATCAGGAAGCCGTACGGGTTCGACCGCCGGGTGCTGGCCGCGGTCAGGTAGCCGTTGTTGCTGCTCGAACCGCGGTCGAGCAGGGTGATCGCCGCCCGGTCGAACACCGCCGTCGCGCGGCCGAAGAGGAAGTCGACGTCGCCGCTGATGGCGCAGTTGCGGTAGTACTGACGGCCGATCGTGCCGACGGCCGCGGTGTCGGCGTACAGGGTGTCCTGGTGGCCGAGGAAGGTGACGTTGTCGAAGACCATCCGGTCGCCGGTGGTCTTGACCGCGACCGCCTGGGTGTCCTTGATGTCGGGGTGGGCGTTGCGGTCGAAGGAGTTGCGGAAGGTCAGCGCCGTCGCGGTGAAGTTGTTCGCGGCGATCGTGGCGGTCGCGCTGCCCGATGTCCCGTACGTCGAGCCGTCGGGCTTCTTCGTCCCGCTGGCGTTGTCGTAGTCGACGACGACGTCGGAGGCCTTCCCGGTGGTCCCGCGCATGGTGATCCCGGTCTTGCCCGACGGCACCGAAATCACTTCCCGGTAGGTCCCGGGTTTGATCGAGATCGTGCCGCCCGCCGAAACCGCGTTGATCCCGGCCTGCACGGTGGTGTAGTTGCCGGAGCCGTCCTTGGCCACGACGACGTTCGCCGCCGCGCCCGAAGCCGGCGGGGCGGCCAGCGACGCCCCGGCGAGCACCGACGCGACGAGCAGGGTCTTGAACATGACGCCTCCACGGTGGAACGCGCCGGGGGTACCGGACGGCGGCCGTCACCCCCGGCGCGGGTCGGTTACTTGTAGGTGATGTTCGCCGCGGTGTAGAGGCAGTTCGTCGAATCCGGGCCGCTGCCGATCTGCGTCGGCTCGCCGCTGGTGACGCCCTTGTACTTCGTGCAGGGCACGAGCTTGCGGCTGGAGTCGCCGACGATGGTGATCCTGGTCAGCTTGGCCGTGTCGCCGTAGTTGGTGTTGATGCCGACCAGCGCCTTGCCGGGCACGGTCGCGGTGACGTTGTCCACGACGACGTTGCGCTTGTACTGCGTCTTGCAGTTGCCGCAGGAGCGGTACAGCTTGCCGAAGTCGTTGACCTGGAAATTGCGGATGTACATCGTGCCGGGGCCGTTGTGCTGGAACACCTTGTCCGACGCCTTGCGCGCGCCGCCGCCGTCGATGGTCATCGTCTGCGAGGCGGAGGTGCCCTTGAAGGTCGCGGCGTCTTCGCCGACGTCCTCCCACCAGACGTTGAGCAGCGTGCAGGTGCCGAGGCAGTGCACGCCGTCGGCGGCGGGGCTGCCCAGGACGACGTTCTTCAGCGTGGTGCCGTTGGCCAGCTGGAAGAGCGGGCTCTGGCCCTCGTCCTGGCCGCCGCTGCCGAGGTCGCCGGTGCCGTAGAACCTCTTGAGCCCGCCGTCGTAAGTGCCGCTGGTGACCTTGATCGTCGCGCCCACCGGCACGCTGCTGCTCGGGCTCGGCCACGAGGCGGCCGACGCGGTGGCGCCGGTGCCGACCGCCGCCGAAACGGCGAGCGCGGCGACCGCCACCACCCGGATGATCCGGGACATCTTCGGGGGAACCATTCGTCACTCCCTGGTCTCGTGCGTTCAATCGGCGCTGATGGAAAACGTCCGACCGGGTTGTGAAAGCGCTTTCTCGCCACCGAGTTTCGGGTTGCGGGCAGGCGGTGTCAATGTCGTTCGCCGCAGCGGTACGCATGTCGCCCGGATGGTCGCCGACCGCGGGGGTTTTCTGAAAACGCCGAAACTGTCGAAGGTTTCAGCGGCCGGGTCCGGCGCCGGCGAGCACCAGCGCGGGGACCGCCCACGCGGGGTCGAGGCGTTCGACGAGAGCGGGCTTCCACCCGACGTCCGCGCCGAGGTCCGGGTCGTTGGCCGCGTTGTATTCGGCCAGCAGGTCGACTGCCCGCGGCCACTGGCCGCCCTGCGCCACCAGCGTGCCGGTCGCGTGCAGCACGGTTCCCTTCCAGTAGTGCACCAACTGGCCCAACGGCAGCCCGGCCGGAATGCGGAAGAAGTTGTTCTCCGCGTAGATGCGGGACTCCACGCCGACGCCGATCGAATACGTGTAGGCGGCCGGATCCTCGACCAGGTAGAGGTTGTCGTAGACGTGCACCTGGCCGTACCGCACCCGCGGCGCGCGCTGCCCGATCTCGGAGAACAGGTTGTGGTGCAGGGTGACCCGCAGCTTGCCGACGTCGTAGGCAGGCTTGTCGGTGTTGCCGATCAGCATGGTCTTGTCGTGGTCGAGCAGCCGGTTGTAGGACACCGTGACCAGGTCCGCGCCGTTCACGACGTCGAGCAGGCCGTCGTGGACCTCGTACTTGCGGCCGAAGTACGTCGGCTGCCGGTCGTTCCCGCCGTCGCTGAACTCGTTGTGGTCCACCCAGACGTGCGTCGCGCCGACCAGGTCGAGGTTGTCGTACTCGGAGTTCCAGTTGCCGTCGGCGGTGTCGAGCGGGTCCCACTGCGGGAAGCAGTCGTGGGCGTCGGAGAAGTGCAGGTTCCGCAGGATCACGTTGTCGCCGGTGACGCGCAAGGTCAGCCCGTGCAGCGTGGCGTGCCCGCCGAGGCCGACGATCGTCGTGTTCGGGCCGACGTCGAGCACGACCTGCCGGGCCTGGTTGGCCTGTGACCGCTCGCGGGCTTCTTCGAGCGGTCCCGACGGCGGCACTCTCCCCCACGTCGCCGGGTCGTAGGCCGCCAGGTAGGCCGGAAGGCTGTACCCGGGATCGGCGAAACTTTCACAGCTCGCCGGCCGGTCGGCGGCGTCCACGTTGCCTTCGACGGTCCCGCGGACGTAGATGATCTTCGGGGCGCCCGGGTTCGCCGCCAGTGCGGCCGCGAGCTCGGATCGCTTGGTCACCGTGCGGACGTCGCCGGGGGCGGCGGCCGAGCCGCCGGTGGTCCCGGTGGTCGCGGCGGCCCAGCCGTCGTGCGCCCCGAGGACGACGCGGCCGGGATCACGGCCGTGCGCTTGGGCGGGTGCCGCGGTGAGGGTCAGTCCGAGCAGGGCGAGGCACCCCGCGAAAGCCTTCCAGCGCATGTCGGCTCCTCTAGTCGGTGTCCGGTCTCCTGAGCACCCGCGCCGCGTGCCGGGCGAGCCCGGCCGTGTCCGGGGCGCCGTCGATGACGACGACGTGGTGGGTCAGTGCCAGCTCTTCGCCCGGTTCGAGCAGCCACGGCCGGTGGTAGGTCGCGGCGAAGCTGACCACG
Source organism: Amycolatopsis kentuckyensis (assembly GCF_002155975.1). Taxonomy (GTDB): domain Bacteria; phylum Actinomycetota; class Actinomycetes; order Mycobacteriales; family Pseudonocardiaceae; genus Amycolatopsis; species Amycolatopsis kentuckyensis. The sequence continues at coordinate 2,418 of NZ_MUMI01000088.1, read as the reverse complement.
GGGAACGGTTCGGCGCGGACGTACCAGGCCGTCGGGTGGGCCGCGTTCTCCGGGCTGTCGGCGAACAGCAGCGTCGAGGTCCGCAGGCTTTCGTCGTGCTGCCCGGTGAAGGCGAGCCACGGCGCCCGGTGGCCCATCGCGTCGGCCGCGGACTTCCCGTCCGACGTGCGGACCGTGCCGCCGACGAAGGACCTCGGCCCGCGCCAGAACAGCCCGCCGTAGCCGGCGGTGTCGCGTCCTTCGGTGACCGGGCTCCCCCAGCGCAGCTCGTGGCCGCTGGTGTTGCGCAGCCGGCTGGACCAGGTGAGCGTCCAGTGCCCGCCGCGCAGTGAGACGTCGCCGAACCGCAGCGTCCGGTGTTCGGTGAGCCAGCGCCGTCCGGCCGCGGTGCGCCAGGCCAGCTCGTGGCGCAGCTCGCAGTGGCCGCCGGCGTCGTCGATGCTCTCCCAGCGGACGTGGCCGATGGTGCCGTTGTTGTCGAGCGGGGTGTAGCCGCGGCCGCGGACGTAGGTGCGGCCGCCCCAGAAGTTCTCGCCCGAAAGGTGGGCCATGGTGAACTGCAGGCCGTTGTGCCAGGTGTGGTCGTGCGGCCGGACCGCGGTCACGATCTCCCCCGCGGTGGTCCGCAGCGGGTGCAGGTACGGCTTCGGCGAGTCCCCGGCCGGTGTCGGCGGCTCGACGACGTACTCGGCCAGGACGACGTCGCCGAGCCGCACGCGCACCCGGCCGTCGGCCTCCTCGGTCGCCTCCGGTGTGCCGTCGCCCACCGCGGCGCGGCTCACGCCGGTTCCCCGATCTCCCCCAGCAGTTCTCCGACGGACACGGACCGGCCGGTTTCCAGGGACCGGTTCGCGGCCAGGCCGGTGAGCAGGGCCTGCAGGCCGGCGTCGTGGTCGGCCGCGCAGCCGAGCGCGTCCGGTTCGGCGTCGCCGAGCAGTTCGGCGAGCATCCGTTCGTCGCCGCCGCCGTGGCCGTCCCCGAGGAGTCCCTCGAACACGGCTTCCGGCGGTTCCCAGTGCCGTTGCACGGTCAGCCGGGCCCGCGCCCGCTTCGGCACCGGCTCGGCGCCGGACGCGTACTCGTTCTCCCGGACGTCCAGCTCCAGCCGGCCTTCGCTGCCGGAGAAGGCGACGCGGTAGCCCTCCCGCGGCGAATAGGCGTGGAGGTGGTAGTTCAGCACCGCCCCGCTGTGGTGGCGCACGAGCACCGACAGGTCGTCTTCGATGGTGACGCCGGGCGCGAACACGTCCTGGTTCCGGACGTACCCGTCTTCCCGCTCGGCGTCGCGGTAGAGCGCGCGCAGCTTGGGTGAGGCGTCGAGGTCCAGCGCGAACCGGTCGCCGGCCGCACGGTGGCCGTTCTCGTCGCCGTAGAAGAACAGCCGGCCCAGCGCGAACACCGTCTCCGGGCCGCTGCCGAGCCACCAGTTGACGAGGTCGAAGTGGTGGCCGGACTTGTGCACGAGCAGGCCGCCGGAGTTCGCCTTGTCCCGGTGCCAGCGGCGGAAGTAGTCGGCGCCGTGCGCGGTGTCGAGCAGCCAGCTGAACTCGACCGAGCCGACCTCCCCGATCGCGCCGCCGGCCAGCAGCTCCCGCACCCGGCGGTGCACCGGGTTGTACCGGTAGTTGAAGGCGACCCGCACCGACCGGCCCGTCTCGCGCCGGGCCGCGAGGATCCGCCGCGCGCCCTCGACGTCGGTGGTCATCGGCTTTTCCGTGACGACGTCGCAGCCGGCTTCCAGCGCGGCGACGACGTAGTCGGCGTGCGTGTGGTCCGGGGTGCACACCACGACGACGTCGATGCGCTCCTTCGCCAGCATGGCGGTGAAGTCCGCCGGCCGGTAGCCGGGGATCTCCGTGCCGAGCCAGTCGTTGTGGACCCGCATGCGGGTTTCGTTGTGGTCGCAGAAGGCCGCGAGCTCGGCCCGCGGCGAAGTGGCCAGGGCCCGGGCGAACAGCTGGGCCCGGGAGCCCAGGCCGACGATCGCGTGGCGTCGCACCGCCACCACCTCACTTTCAGGCGCGCGTTCCGGCGCCGGTCCAGGGCAGGGCGAGTTCGGAGAAGAGCGCGAGCCGCTCGGCCGCGGTGTCGACGTCGCGGTCCACGCCCGGCACGACGAAGTGCCGTTCGGGCCCGGTGTCGACGGCCTGGACCCATTCGGTGGGCAGCGGCCGCGGTTCGGGGGCGTCGCGGACCGCTTCCACCAGCGCGGTGAACGCGCGGGTGGCGGCCAGCGGAGCCAGCAGCGGCTCGCCGTCGCGGAGGTGCGCGACGAGGTTGGCCAGCAGGTCGCGGGGTGGCGCGACCTTCCGCTCTTCGCCGCCGATGGTGACCAGGTCGGTCTTGTAGTGCCAGCGGATCCGGCCCTCGGTGCCGTGGACCAGCACGTACGGCTCGTGGTCGGCCTCGGCGTCGAGC
>NZ_MUMI01000879.1 GCF_002155975.1 Amycolatopsis kentuckyensis | reverse complement strand
GGTCGCCCCGGCGACCAGCCCGTGCCGGTTCAGCGTCGCCAACGGCAGGCGCACGGCCGCCGCCGCGTCCACCTGCCCGTCGACCACCACCGCGCCCAGCTCCAGCGCGGCACCTTCACTCGCATAACCAGCGGCGATCTCCCTCGCCGGCGACTCCTGCTCGGTCACTGCCCGCTCCCCGATCTGTGTCCTGCACCACACCGAACCCGGCTCGGCGAGCGTAACGCGCCGTACGCGCAGGTAACGCCCTTCACATCCCCGTGTCGGGTTAGGGTCACCAGGTGACCGACCGCCTAGTCTGGATCGACTGCGAAATGACGGGGCTCGACCTCGGCAAGGAAGCGTTGATCGAAATCGCCGCCCTCGTCACCGACGCGGAACTGAACGTGCTCGGCGACGGAGTCGACATCGTCATCCACGCCGACGAGGAAAAACTCGCCGGGATGCCCGAAGTCGTCCGCGAGATGCACGCCCACTCCGGCCTCACCGAAGAAGTCCGCCGCTCCACGGTGACCCTCGAAGAAGCCGAACGCCGCGTCCTCGACTACATCCGCGAGCACGTCCCCGAGCCGGGCACCGCCCCCCTCGCCGGCAACTCCATCGCCACCGACCGCGGCTTCATCGCCCGCGACATGCCCGCCCTCGACACCCACCTGCACTACCGCATGGTCGACGTCTCCTCCGTCAAGGAACTCGTCCGCCGCTGGTACCCGCGCATCTACTACGCCAAGCCGGAGAAGGGCCTCGCCCACCGAGCCCTCGCCGACATCCGCGAATCCATCGGCGAACTCGACTACTACCGGCGCGTCGCCTTCGTCCCGCAGCCCGGCCCCACCAGCGAAGAAGCCAAGGCCGCCGCCGCTGAAGTGCAGGAACAGCACCAGAGGTGACCCGGTGAAGGGCGGCCGAGGGCACCCGCTACGA
>NZ_MUMI01000878.1 GCF_002155975.1 Amycolatopsis kentuckyensis | reverse complement strand
ATGCAGGACCACTACAACCTGCTGGCCCGCGAAGAAGAGCGCGAGATGATCCCGCTCTGCCTGGACGAGGGTGTCGGCACGATCGTCTGGAGCCCCCTGGCCCGCGGCCGCCTGGCCCGCGCCTGGGACGACGCGAAGTCGACGGCCCGCGCCGGCACCGACGGGACCTACGCGGACCTGCTGTACTCGTCCGCCGAGCCGGACCGCGCGATCGTCGAGGCGGTCGGGAAGGTGGCGGCCGCGCACGGGGTGAGCCGCGCGGCCATCGCCTTGGCCTGGCTGCGCCGCCAGCCGGTCGTCACGGCTCCGCTGGTCGGCGCCGGTTCGATCCAGCAGATCGACGACGCCGTGGCGTCGCTGGACGTCGAACTGACCGACTCGGACGTGCACGCGCTCACCGCGCCGTACACGCCGCGGTACGACTGGCAGGGCGTCTCGGACGAGGCGACCATGGCGGCACTCCGCGCGCGCGTCCCGGGGATGGCGCTGACCTGAGATTTCCCTTGTGGCGCAAGGGTTTCATGCGGAAGAAGATCACCCGATCCAGCGATAGCGTTCGCACAGATGTTCGGTAGTTTGGGTCGTATGGCTCCTACCACCCACGCCGTCACGGTCCGGCGAAGACCTTCACCGCAGCAGTTTCCGGATCTCCGCCACCGCGGCCCGGCCGGCCCGGTTGGCCCCGACCGTGCTCGCCGAGGGCCCGTACCCGACCAGGTGCAGGCGCGGTTCGAGCACCACCCGCGTGCCGTCCATCCGGATGCCGCCACCGGGTTCGCGGACGTGCAGCGGAGCGAGGTGGTCGATCGCCGCGCGGAACCCGGTGGCCCACAGGATCACGTCGGCGTCGAACCGCTCGCCGTCCGGCCAGACGACGCCGCGGGGCGTGATCCGCTCGAACATCGGCCGCCGGTCGAGGATCCCGGCCGCACGGGCAGCCCGCACTTCCGGCGTCACGGCCAGATCGGTCACGCTGACAACGCTTTCGGGCGGCAGCCCGGCCCGCACCCGCTCGTCGACCTTGGCGACGGCGCTGCGTCCCCAGTTCTCGCTGAAGGGCTCGTCCCGCCAGACGGGCGGCCGACGCGTGACCCAGGCGGTCGCGCGGGCGAGCGGCGCGAACTCCATGAGCAGCTGCACGGCGGAAGCCCCTCCGCCGACGACGACAACCCGTCGTCCGCGGAGGGCTTCGGGCCCGGTGTAGTCGGCGGTGTGCAGCTGCTGCCCGGCAAAGGTTTCCTGGCCGGGATAGCGCGGCCAGAAGGGCCGGTCCCAGGTCCCGGTGGCACTGATGACGGCCCGCGCCGCCCACGACTCGGCAGGGCTCGAGACGACCAGCCGCTCCCCCGCCCGCGTCACGGACTGGACGTCGACGGGCCGCAGAACGGGAAGGTCGTAAACCCGTTCGAACCGCGCGAAGTATTCGGAGACGACTTCGGAGGCAGGGCGAGTCACGTCGGGAGCCCCGAAGGCCATCCCGGGAAGATCATGGATCCCGTGAACCTTCCCGAGAACCAGCGACGGCCACCGGTACTGCCAGGCACCCCCGGCCCGCTTCCCGTGGTCGAGAACAACGAACCCGGTCCGGTTGCCGAACCCGGCCCGCCGCAGGTGATAGGCGGCGGACAACCCGGCTTGCCCGGCCCCGATGACCACAACATCCGTTTCGTGATCCGCGCCGCTCATAAAGGTTCCAACGACAACGGCGGCGGCGTATTTCGCGCCCTACATCACAGCGCCCCGGCCACGGTCGGGGCCTCCCTCCGCCCCACCCACTTGGCCCCCATCAACCGAACCAATGCGGGCGTTCCCAGCGCACCCGAGCCTTTCTCGCACCGGAACTCCAGCTCGGGCGTGACCAGCCTCCGTCCCGCCGTCCCCACTCGCCCCGCGAGCCATCCGGCGCGCATCGGTCCATCCGGTGG
>NZ_MUMI01000877.1 GCF_002155975.1 Amycolatopsis kentuckyensis | reverse complement strand
CGGCGAGCCGGGTCTTGCCGATTCCGGGTTCCCCCGTGACGAACACGGCCGATCCCGAAGAGCGGCGAGCGTCGTGCAACACCCGCCCGATCTCTTCGATCTCCGTTCCTCGGCCGACGAGAGCGGGGGCACGGGTGCGCATGCGCCAACCTTAGAGACCGGACTCACGAATTCGGTGGTCTTCCGGTGGAGATTCCACTGTTCGGACGGCAAACTCGGGGTTATTGTCACGCTTTGTGCCGTCGCGAGCACGTCACGCGTGCGTGTGGTTGCTGACGACGGTGCTGATGTCCATCGTGACGACCGCGGCACTGGCGACGCCGAGGGTCAGCCCGGCGAGAATCCCCGCCCGGACACCGATCTTCGTTCTGGCACCAGGCGTGGCGTCACCGAGCGGGCTGTCCGCCTCCGCGGCGGCGGGGGTCGCGTCGAATTCGCCGGCGTTGGTGTCGTTGCGCATCTGCACTCCCGTGATGTGGTGTGTTTCGCGGTTATTTCCGGTGCCCCGACGGTTCGAGCAGGAGAACCGACGGAACCTGTTCGGCAAAACCGGCCCGCAACAACCCGAAACCGATACCCCCGGTTCCGGTCAGCAGGCCCGGGCTCGCTACTCCGTGCGGAGTACCGCACTGGAGCCCGTGTCCTTCGATGGCGCCCACGAGGCGCGAAGTCGCCCTCCGCAACGCGGAGACCGACGGTTCGTGGCCCTGCCCGGCC
>NZ_MUMI01000876.1 GCF_002155975.1 Amycolatopsis kentuckyensis | reverse complement strand
GACCTCGCCGGTGAGCGCGTTGAACACCGAACCGTGGCACGGGCAGACCAGGTCGGCGCCCTTCGGCGTGACGGTGCAGCCCTGGTGCGTGCACACCGCGCTGAACGCGGCGCAGGCCGATTCGGACGTCCGGGCCACGATCACGTCGGACCCGTCCGGGGCCTTCGCCGCCTTCGCCTGCCCGACCGGGACCTCGGCGAGCGCGACCAGCGGCGTCCCGGCGGCGATCGGTGCCTGCGCGGTGCCCGATTTGCCGTTCGAATCCGACGAGCAGGCGGTCAGGGCGACGGCGCCGACGGCGGCACCGGCAACGGCGGCACCGGTGGACAGGACGGTGCGGCGGGAGTGCAGTTCGGCTGTCATGACCTAAAGAACGAGACCGCCACCCGTTCGGTTCAATTCCCGGTGAACCGGATCGCCCCCTGTTTCGTGTATCTACCGGAGTGGGTGTGGAGTGGAGGAACGATCATGGTGAGTTGGGTTCTACGCATCGTCGTGGCGGCCGCG
>NZ_MUMI01000875.1 GCF_002155975.1 Amycolatopsis kentuckyensis | reverse complement strand
CGGGAGAACCGTTTGATCTCGTAGTACTCGCCCCACGGGTGCGCGGTCAGGTTGTCGGTGTCGACCCAGCCGCCCTCTCCGACGTCGTAGGCGAACGAGAACTGCTTGATCCGGCGGCCCTTCAGCAGGCCGTGCACGTGCTTCGCGGTCGCGTTGGTGTCCATGTCCTCGATCTGCGCGAGGACCTCCAGCCCGTCGGGCGTCTCGGCGGCCTCCAGCACGCTGCCGATGTGGGCGAACGCATCGCCCCACTTGTGCGACCAGACCACCGGGATCGGGTCGCCGGACGCCTTCCACTCGGCGAGGACTTGGGCGAACGCGCCTGGTGCGATCACGTCGCCCATGTCGTCCTCGTTGCCGAACACCGAGACCAGCGCCCGGAACTGGCCTTCCTGCAGGCCGTCGGCGGGACCGGCGGCCTTGATCCGGGCGTGAGCTTCCTTGGTGCGGGGCACGGTCAGCCCCCCTCTCGTGTGTAGTCCAGGCGGCAGTTGCAGTTCGCGGTCTCCTCGGCGCTGCCGTTCGCGTCGCCCGGCCAGCGCAGGCCGTTGCCGAAGGTTCCGCCGAGCTCGACGGCGTCGCCGTCCAGGCGGACGTGGGAGGCGCGCGGGTTCTTCCCCCCGGTGCGCCACACCTTGTGGGTCAGCCCGGAGGCGCCGGCGGCGTCGTGCGAGCCGAACGAGCGGGCCTCGGTCGAGGCGGTCACCGCGCGCATCCCGGCCGCGACGACCCATGACGCAAGCCCGGCCTTGAGGTTGTCGCGCCAGTCGCCCTCGTCACGGCCGGCCGCGGTCGCCGCGGTGTAGGCGGCCTGCTCGTACTGGGCGGCGTGCGAGGCCGCCGCGACTGCCAGCCACGCCTCCATGACCGCCGCATCCCAGCCGTCGGCCTCCGGGTTCCACACCCCGAGCACCGACCAGGCGCCGATCTGTGCGAGCCGGAACCCGTACCCGGCGATGAGTGCGGCCAACTGGGCCTGCCGCTCGGGGGACTGCGCGGCCCACAGGTCGAAGAAGTCGGGCGGCCCGTCCGCTTTCGCGTCCGCGCGTTCCAGCAGTCCGTCGGCCTGCCGCTGAGCCCACCCGGTCAGGGCT
>NZ_MUMI01000874.1 GCF_002155975.1 Amycolatopsis kentuckyensis | reverse complement strand
CCGCGGCGCTCGCCCTGGAACCGGACGCCGGCGAGCTCGGTGACCACACCCCCGGTCTCGCCCGCCAGGGTGCCGGAGACGGTGGCCGGCCCGTCGGCGCCGACGGTGACCAGCCCGGCCGGTGCCGCGACCGCCCGCAGCCGGGCCCACGCCACGTGCGCGGGCATCCGGACGTCCGGTCCGCCCGGGGCCGCCAGGACGTCCGCGAGCTGCAGCACGCCGTCGACCGCGGCCACCTCGTCGGTGCCGATGCCGAGGCGGGTGCGGTCCCCGCGGGTTTCGTCCGGCCGCCAGTGCGCCCGTGCGGCCGCCGGGCCGCCGGTGATCGCGGCGAGGCCGCGATACCCGGTGCCGTAGTGCAGTCCCTGGTCTTCGAACCGCCGGTAGAGCCCGTCGGCGTCCACCGGGTCGCCGGCGCCGTCCGGGGTCGCGACCTCGCGGACCTCGTCGGTGAGCAGGGCCGCGGCGTTGCGGGTCCAGGCCTGCCCGGGCCGCCGGGTCCAGAGGACGCATTCGGCGGGCGTGCCGGAGCCGACCGAGATCCGGGCTTCCACGACGTCGGTCTCCGCCTCGAAGGCGATGGGCCGCTCGAACGAGATGTCGGCCAGCAGGACGTCGGTGGTGTCCGGGCGCACCGCGCGCCCGATCCGCGCGAAGAGGCGGAGGATGCCGGCGGCCGGGACGATCCAGCGGTCCCCGACCCGGTGGCCGCCGATCCAGTCCTCGTCGGACGGAGCCAGGGTGAACGGGACGTCCGGGGCGAGCACGTCGCCGAGCGGGCCGCGCCGCGGCAGGGGGCCGAGCGGCCGGATCTCGGTGCGGTCGAAGGGGTAGGAGGGCAGCGGGAGCAGTCCCCCGCCGGCCACCCGGTTGAGCGCGGCCCAGTCGAGTCCGCGGTCGGCGCGGTAGGCCGCGGCGGCGACCTTGCCGACGTAGCCGGGGACGGACTTCTTCAGGTCGCAGACCAGCTCCGGGGCCGGCACCGCCCCGGCGGTCGCCGCGGCGCGCACCAGGCGCGAGAGCGTGGCGGAAAAGCCGATCTCGACCACGATCGCGGGGTGCGGTGACCGGCCGAGCACCTGCTCGGCGGCGGCGAGGAAGTCGACCGGCGAGGTCAGCTGGGTCGTCCAGTACCGCAGGCCGTCCGGTTCGCGAGTGGGGCCGTAGGCCGCGTTCGAGCCGACGAACGCCACCGCGGCGGGGTGCGCCGGGACGGGCGCGCCGCGCTCCAGCCGGCCGGCCGCCCCGGCCAGCAGCCGGCTGTGGAACGGCTTGCCGACGGGCAGCGTCGTCACGTGGATGCCCGCCGCGGCCGTGGTCTGCCGCAGGTCTTCGAGCCGCGGGCGGGGGCCGGCCAGCACGATCTGCGCCGGGCCGTTGACCGCCGCGACGTCGAGGTCGAGCTCGGCGGCCAGTGCCTTCGCGCGGTCGGGCGAGCAGCGCACCTGGGCCATGAACCCGGCCGGGGCGGCGTCCATCAGCGTGCAGCGGGCCGCCACCAGCGTCAGCGCGTCGGGTTCGGCCAGCAGGCCCGCGCACACGGCGGCCGTGATCTCCCCCAGGCTGTGCCCGGTGACGACGTCGGGGGCACAGCCGAAGGACCGCAGCAGGTCGGCCAGCGCCAGCTGGAACGAGAACTGCAGGACCTGTTCCCGGATCGTGCACGTTTCGCCGCAGGCGGCGCCGTCGGTGTCCACCGGCCGGGCCGGGTCGCCGGTGCGCCGGCCGACGTGCCGGTCGAACACGTCGGGCTCGAGCCGGGCCGAGAACTCCGCCAGCAGGGCCGGGAACCGCTCGGCGAAGACCGGCCACCGGGCCAGTTCGGCCACCGCGTCCCAGGAGAACCCGCTGCCCTGCCCGGGGAACGCCCAGACGGTCTCGCCGCGCACGGCGGCGGCCGGGA
>NZ_MUMI01000873.1 GCF_002155975.1 Amycolatopsis kentuckyensis | reverse complement strand
CGGAACTCGCGTGACTGGGGCCGGAACTGGCGTGATTGAAGCCGGAACTCGCGAGTTCCGGCCTCAATCACGCCAGTCACGGGTTCAATCACGTGAGTTCCGGCTCTGATCACGGGAGTTCCGGGTTGAGTGAGCGGGCGGTGGCGAGGATCGCGTCGGCGACTTCGGGCAGGGGACGGGTGCCGTCGATGATCGTTGCGCCGGGGTGCCGGTAGGCGTTGTCGCCGAGGGCCGCGGCCAGCTCCTCCGGGTGCTTGCCGAAGCTGTTCGACGTGCGGGTCAGGAGCCGGTGGCGGAGCGTGTCCTCGTCGATCACCAGGCAGACCACCAGGTCGAAGAGGTCCCGCACGTCCTCGTGGTTCTCGGGGCAGCCACAGAAGAACGCGATCTGGCCGGCTGTCCGGGCCGCCAGGGCCTCGACCTTCGCACGGCTGATCCGCCAGCCGAAGCGGTCGAGCCAGCCCGCCGGCACCGGGTCGGGCGGATCGGTGACAACCGCGCCGCTCACCCGGTCCGCCCAGTGGTGGTAGCCCTCCTCGTCCGCGTCGACCGCGAACTCGCCCCGCTCCTTCAGGAGGGCGCAGACCGCCGACTTGCCGGCTCCCGCGTTGCCGGTCACCCACACCAACGGCACGTCAGTCCTCGTAGCAGCTCGCGGCGAAATCCCGGATCGCGTCCGACAGGCGGGTCGGGTCGAGCCTCAGCTCGACCGGGCTGCGCGCCTGGACGAACTCCGCGTCCGGCATGTCGATCGCCAGCGTGTCCGCGTCGCCGAACGGGTGGATCGGGTCGCCCTGGTGCCCGATCACCAGCGCGCGCGTCGAGATCTTGCGGCGCACCGACTTCGGGGGCGCGATCCGGCCGAACAGCACCCCGTGCAGCAGCGCCGCCATCGGGGCCGGGCGCTGGGAGAGCGTGTCGGTGACGACGTCGACCCACTGGTTGCCGTGCGGGACCACCGAGGCCGCCAGCGCCACCGCCTGCACCGTGAACGGCAGGAAGCGGGCCGCCATCAGCAGCGGTGCGAAGGTGAACAGCCCGGCGACGATCGCGTTGTCCAGCACCGGCATCTCGACGATCAGCCCGCGCGCCCGCGAAGGCGCCTGCACCGCCACTTCCAGCGAGACGTTCGCGCCCAGTGACGTCCCGCCGATCACGGCGGACGAGACCTCGAGGTGGTCCAGCAGCGCCAGGGTCTGCTCGGCGAACGACGGCATCGAGTACAGCCACGACTCGGTCGGCCGGTCGGAGTCGCCGTGGCCGAGCAGGTCCAGGGTGATCACCCGGAAGCCCGCCCGGGCCAGCCGCCGCGCGAGGGGCGCGTGCATCCGGCGGGTCAGCATGATCCCGTGGGTGAGGACGACGACCTTGTCGCCGCTGCCGAACTCGGTGTACCAGAGCCGGTGTCCCTCGTGGTCGAACGAGCCGGTGAGCTCGATCGACCACGAGGGACACCGGCTCTGGTACACCGAGTTCGGCAGCGGCGACAAGGTCGTCGTCCTCACCC
>NZ_MUMI01000872.1 GCF_002155975.1 Amycolatopsis kentuckyensis | reverse complement strand
GGCCGCCGCCGCGTCCAGGTCGTCCGCGGCGGCCTCGGCCGTCTCGGCGTACCGGGCGACGACGACGCCGTCCATCTTCAAGCCGGCCACGGCACCTCCGCTCGCGAGAAAGACCTTCGAGCCTGGGACGCCCGCCGCGGGCCGCCGGTTCCGCTCAGTTCCCCGGCGGCTGGGACGCGGTCGGGTAGGTGCCGGCGTTCGGGTCGATCGGCACCGAATCGAACTGCCGCAGCACGTCCTGGGTGTTCAGCGACGCCCCGGTCGGCAGCAGCCCGATGATCGACTCGGGCGCGGGCTGCCGGTTGTTCATGCCGATCGCGTCCGCGGTCTGGGCGTCCGGAACGCTGTACCGGACGCCGCGGTCGGAGATCAGCTGGATCGCGCCCTTGCCGAAGCTGGCCTTGCCGGTCGCGGACTGGACGACCGCGGCGAACCCGGGCTTGAGGTAGAAGCCGTTCAGCGGCACGCGGTTCGGGCCCGGCGTCGTCACCGTCATCGGGGTGAACTTCTCGCCGGCGCTCTTCTGGCCGGGCAGCTGCGTGTCGACGTACACCGAGGTGTGCCCGTCCTGGTCGGGACCGGACCCGACCAGCGACCAGCCAAGGCACGCGACCGAGGAGTTCTTCGTCGCGTCGAGGATCGTCGGCACCGAGCGCGGGAAGTCGTCGACCGGGATGTACGCCGGGTCGCCCGGCTGCAGCGTCTTCACCCCGGCGAGCTTGTCCGGGCCCAGCGTCTGGATGCTGCTGGAGCTGCCGTTCTTCGCGACGCGGATGATGTCGGCGACGGCGTTGGACACCCGCTGGATGCCGGCCGGCGTGATCGCCCAGTAGTTCAGGTCCCGCTGGCCGGCCTGCTGCGTGGCGAAGACGTCACCCGAGGCCAGGCCGTCGAAGTCCGCCGGGGCCGGGCCGCTCGGGATCTTCGGCGGCGTCAGCTTCGCGACCTCGGGGATCGCGTTGAGCAGCCCCTGCGTGATCTTGCGCGGCGACGGCGGCAGCTGCAGCGCCGTCCGGACGGCGTCGTTCGGGTTGTCGACGTCGATCTCGGCGCGCACGGTGTTCGCGTTCGGCCGGTTCCGGGAGCTCGGCAGCCGGTAGACGAGGTAGGTCTTCCCGTTGTCGGCCTTCGCCAGCAGCGCCTCGTTCTCGCCCAGTTCGGTGCCGAGGCCGCTCGGCGCGATGCCGCCGAAAACGTAGGTGTTGGTCCGGCCGGTGTCCGGATTCGGCAGGGACGGCTCCAGCTGAACCTGGTCGCAGACGGCCCAATTGGGGGTAATTCGCTGGGAATCCGTCGGGATCAGCTGCGGACCGTCCGGAATTCCGGTCAGTTTGTCGCGCGGAATGTCCTTCAGCTGCTCGTCGGAAACGACCGTGGGATTCTTCACACTGGCCGGGCTCGCCGCAGCGGGCGCGGGTGCCGCGGTCGCGCCGCCGGCCCCTTGACCCGAGTTCTTCTGCTGGGCCAGCAGGAGAAGCCGGGCCGACGCGAGGTTGAAGGTCGGGATCAGCTTCTTCGGGTTGCCGGTCACGACGTAGACCGTGCCGGACTGCTCGCCGATCACGATGTTCCCGGCCTCGGGCACCGACGGCGCCGGGCTGAGCAGGCCCCAGACCACGAAGACGATCATGCCGAGCACGCCCAGCACCACCCCCACGATGGTGGCCCGCGTGTGGGTGCGCATCGGGTCGTGCAGCATCACGGCGTCCCGCCGGACCAGCGCCGACTGCATCCGCCGTAGGACGAACTGATACGCCTGGACCTGAGACTTAGTCGTGGGTGTTGATGGCATTCTCGACCTACAGCTCTCCCCGTCGCGGTACGGTTCCGCAGGATAGCCGTACGGGGACCGTCTGGTGTGGGGTTTCTACCAACTCAAGCTAGTGTCGGGCACCCCGGGACCCGGCTTCCGGGTACGCAGCAAGCACGAGGGGAAGAGAAAGCGCGGATGTCCGTCACCACTCCTCCACGTCCGCCTGGCCCGCCCGGGCCCCCGCCGCCCGGTGGCCGTCCGCCGGGCGGCGGGGGCCCGGG
>NZ_MUMI01000871.1:498-620 GCF_002155975.1 Amycolatopsis kentuckyensis | reverse complement strand
GTGAGCCGCCCGGACCACGCCGGTTCGGGCCTGCTGCGCCCAGGCGAGCGCGTTGGTGGCGAGGCCGGTGACGCGGAGGAAGGTCCAGTCGTCGGTGACCTTTTCGACGGCGGCCTCGACGT
>NZ_MUMI01000871.1:0-426 GCF_002155975.1 Amycolatopsis kentuckyensis | reverse complement strand
CCGGCGACGACGTGCCGTCCGGTGTGGCCGGTGGCCCCGGTGACGAGAACGGTCATGGTGCGCTCCTCGTGATCAGCTTGTGCCGACCACGCTCACACTTCAAGAGCCCTTCAAGTCAAGCTGACCGCTCAGCTCCTCCCGCGCCGCATCGAGGAAGGCGACCTTCGGGCCCCTGAGGTAGTCCCACATCGAGCCTTCTCCGGGCTCCTGCCAGATGACGTGGTCCAGCGCCTTGACGTAGGCGCGGGCCAGGCCGTGCAGGGTCGAGGCGAACAGGACGTGGATCATCCGTTCACACACCCACAACTCGTCGACGACATCGAGAGCGGCCGTCTTCCAGGACGGCGTCTTCTTGCGATCCTCGGCGGCCCGCTCGGCCTGCTGGGCGACGCGGATGAACTGCCGCAACAGGTCCAGCTGCTCTTC
>NZ_MUMI01000870.1 GCF_002155975.1 Amycolatopsis kentuckyensis | reverse complement strand
ATTCCCTTCACACAGGTTCGGTCGCCCAGGTTGCGAAGAATCACCTTGTCCCCGTCCACGGGGATCCGCTCCCACTGCTGGGTTTGCCCGCCGGTGCAGGTCTCCACCGTCAACCAGGCATAGCCCGGCGCCCCGACGGCGAGGCATTTGCCCAAAGCGACATTCTTGATTTCGAGCGTCTGATTGGTTTCCGCGATCGCGGGAGCCGCGACTCCCCATCCCATGGCCACTGCCGCGACAATGACAGTGAAGATGCGCAATGTGATTTTCACGTGGCGGACAGTACCGATCTTGCGCGGCCGGTGGACACCGATTAATGGTGACGGGGCCGAATGGACGACACACCGGAAGCCANNGCCGGCCGGGACGTCCGCGAACTCCGGCCACAGGCTGTGCTGGTTCTCGGCGTTCACCAGCACCAGGTACGTGCCGTCCGGGTCTTCGAACGGGTTGGTCATCGCGGGCCTCCTCAGGCGGTGATGTCCGTGCGGGCACCCTTCACCAGCGCGGTCAGCTTCTGGATGACCGGCGTGGCGAGCAGGTGGTTGAAGCGCGGCTCGGCCGACCAGTCGCCCAGCTGGTTCGCCTTCACCGCGGGCA
>NZ_MUMI01000087.1 GCF_002155975.1 Amycolatopsis kentuckyensis | reverse complement strand
CAGCTTCCAGCCCGTCGCCGCCACGACCTTGTCCAGGTCGACGCCCGGGTGCAGCTCGGTGAGGGTGAGCTCGGCCGTCTCCGGGTCGGGACGGAGCAGGCCCAGGTCCGTCACCACCAGCGTCGGGCCGCGGCCGGGGAGGCCGAGCTTCTCCCGGTCGCCCTTGCCGGTGCCGTGGCCGAACGACGTCACGAAATCGACCTTCTCCACGAACGCGCGCGGGTTCTGGCGCAGGACGATGAACACCTCGCCGCACGAGGCTGCGATCTCCGGGGCGCCGCCCGCTCCCGGGAGGCGGACCTTCGGGTCGTGGTAGTCCGAGCCGATCACCGTCGTGTTGATGTTGCCGAACTTGTCCAGCTGGGCCGCCCCGAGGAAGCCCACGTCGATGCGGCCCGGCTGAAGCCAGTAGTTGAACACCTCCGGCACGCTGATCACCGCGTCCGCCGTGTCGGCCAGCTCGCCGTCGCCGATGGAGAGGGGCAGGCGGGACGGCTTGGCGCCGAGGCAGCCGGATTCGTAGATCAGCGTCAGGTCCGGCGCGTGCGCGCGGCGGGCGAGGTTCGCCGCCTTGCTCGGCAGGCCGATGCCGACGAAGCAGGACATGCCGTCGCCGAGGGCGCGGGCCGCCGCGACGCTCATCATCTCGTCGGCGGTGTACTCCGCGCTCATGCCGTCACCCCGGTCAGCTCGTTCAGCCACTTCGTGAACTCCTCGCGGTCGCGCCCGACCTCGTCCCACGCCTGGTACGCCGCGTTGTCCCGCTCGTAGTACCCCGCCGCGTACGACGGCTTCGCGCCGCCGGGAACCTCGGCCACCGCCGTGACCACCCACGCCGGAAGGACCACGGCGCCCGGGCGGGGCTCCAGCTCGTCGACGATCTCCTCGACCGTCACCAAAGACCGCTTCGCCGCCAGCACCGCTTCCTTCTGGACGCCCGTGATGCCCCACATCTGCACGTTGCCGGAGCGGTCGGCGCGCTGGGCGTGGACGATCGAGACGTCCGGGTTCAAGGCCGGTACCGCCGTCAGCTTCTCGCCGGTGAACGGGCAGGTGATCGGCTTGATCGTGGCGGTCTGCGCCGGCAGGTCGGTGCCCGTGTAGCCGCGCAGCACCGCGAACGGCAGGCCGGACGCGCCGGCGACGTACCGGTTCGCCATGCCCGCGTGGCTGTGTTCCTCGATCTCCAGTGGCACCGGCCAGTCGTGCTGGACGGCGTCGCGAAAACGGTGCAGCGAGCCGACTCCCGGGTTGCCACCCCACGAGAAGATCAGTTTGCGCGCGCAGCCGGCGCCGATCAGCTGGTCGTACACGATGTCCGGGGTCATCCGCACCAGCGTGAGGTCACGCCGGCGCTGCCGGATGATCTCCTGCCCGGCCGCGACCGGGATGAGGTGCGTGAACCCTTCGAGCGCGACGGTGTCGCCGTCGTGCACCAGCCGGGCCACGGCCTCCTCCAGTGACAGCAGCGCCGCCATCTCCACCCTCCGCACTGTTCGCATCACGCACACCCGTTCTGCCAGCGAACATAGCACGGTGGGCGGGGGCCCGACCAGGTGTCTTCCACCCAATGGATGACGCACGCACGTCGAAGGGGACTTTTCTCGCCCGGACAGCGAGAAGAGTCCCCTTCGGCAAGAACAGTCAGCCGATCCGGATCAACCGCGAGCCGTGCGGCGGCACCGCGGCAGCCGTCCACGAGCCCCGGAACCGCCCGAGGTCCTTGCGCGCGACGAGGTCACGCACCGGTCGCGCCCCAGGCATCCCGAGGTCCACCGGGATGTCCGCGAGTGTGGCACCGAGGTTGTAGACGGCCGCGTACCACCGGCCGTCCGGCGCCCGCTTCTTCCACACCTGGTGATCCCCGCCGGTGACCTGCGCCGGGTAGGAACCGGCGTGGTCGACCGCGATGACCTCGGGGTTCGTCAGGATCGACACGGCGGAGGCGTCCAGGAACCAGATGTCTCCCCCCACGTACAGCGGCGACGACGCCATGGACCAGAACGTCATCACGCTCTGCCGCTCGACGTCGGAGATCCCGTCCTGGATGCCGGACCCGGTGTTGTTGCTGATCGGCATCGAGTCCAGATCCGGCCGGTACTGCGGCCCGAACACCCCCAGCCAGCCCGGCAGGTCCGCCCACCGCGCCTTCACCGAGCTGTCCCAGGTGGACACCGTCTCGCAGTAGCACTCGATGTCCGTGTCGACGCGCACGCCGTTCGCGTACGGAGCCAGCGCGGAGCCGATGGACCGCGGCACCGGCCACGCGCTCGCGGTCAGCCACATCGGCCGCCGCGAGTGGTCGATGGCCGTGGACCAGGCCCGGATGTCGGGGACGTTGTCGGCGGTCGTCCCGTCGACCTTGACGAAGTCGACGCCCCAGGACGCGAAGCGGGCCACGATCGAGTCGTAGTACTTCTGCGCGCACGGGTTCGTGAAGTCGACCTTCCAGTTGCCGCCCCAGCCGTTCGACGGCGTCAGCGGCCGGTACGCGATGTCCTGCGCGTGGCACGACGTCCCGAGGATCGGCGCGTTCTTGTCGTAGACCTCCTTCTCGAGCCCGGTCACGGCGTACAGGCCGAGCTTCAGCCCGAGCGAGTGCACGTACGACGCCAGCGCCGGGATCCCGGAGGGGAACCGCGTCGGATCGGGGTCGGGGATGCCGTTGACGTCGGTGTGGAAGACCCACGACTGGGAGGCGTTCCAGCCCGAGTCGATGTTGACGTAGGTGTAGCCGGCGGATTTGAGCTTCGAAGCCATCGCCGAAGCCGCGTCGCGGATGTGCGACTCGTTCAGCCACGAAGTGCCGTAACCCGCGCGGGTCGACGACTCGAGGCTCCAGCTGCTCCAGCCCATGAACGGCTCGACGAACGGCGTCCGCGCGTCGGCCGGCGGGACGACCAGTGAGAACAGCCCGAGCACAGAGAGGAAAACGGAAAGGAGGCGCTTCATTGAACACTCCTCGGTGAGGGGACCTACTCCTTGAGCCCGCTCGCCGCGATCCCGCGAACGATGAACCGCTGGGCGACCAGGAACATCGCGACCAGCGGCGCGATGGTGACCAGAGCGCCGGCGAACAGCGCCGGCAGGTTGACCGACTGCGCGGTCAGGAACGTCGAGAGGGCGATCTGCGCGGTCCACGACGACGGGTCCTGCCCGATCACGAGGGGCCACAGGAACGCGTTCCAGCTTTCGATGAACATCAGCGCCCCGAGCGAGGCGATCATGCTGCCGGAGTTCGGCAGGACCAGGCGCCGGTAGACGCCGAGGTAGCCGAGCCCGTCGAGCCGCCCGGCCTCCTCGATCTCGGCCGGGAACCGCAGGTAGAAGTTGCGGAACAGGAGCACCGTGAACGCGCTGAACAGGTTCGGCGCGATGATGCCCCACTCGGTGTTGACCCCGCCCAGCGAACCGACCACGACGAACGTCGGCACGAACGTCACCGACTGCGGGATCATCAGCGTGACCAGCACGTAGGTGAACACGGCCCGACGGCCCGGGACGTCGATCCTGGCCAGCGCGTACCCGGCCATCGAGCCGAAGAGCGTGGCGACCGGGGCGGTCACCGCGGCGACCAGTAACGAGTTCCACAACGAGTGCGCCATGGGCACCGAGGCGTCGGCGAACAGGTCACCGAAGTTGACCCACGACAGCGGGTCCGGCAGCCACGACCAGTCCGGCGAGCCGACCTGCTGCCGCGTCATCAGCGCGTTGCGCAGCATGATGTAGAACGGCAGCAGGAAGATCACCGAAAGCACCGACGCGAGAACGTACTTCGGCGCTTTCCGGGGCACCGCGACGACGGCCATCAGTCCTTCTTCCCGAAGCCGGCGAACCGGCCCTGCAGCAGCGTGATCACGACGATGATCACCGTCAGCAGGAACGCCCCCGCCGAGCCGACGCCGTAGTTCTGGTCGCCGAGCGCGGAGTCGTACAGGTAGACCAGCGGCGGCTTCACCGGCGCGGTCGCCGTGCCGGAAAGCCCGGTGCCGAACAGGTTGTAGAACTCGTCGAACGCCTGGAACGCGGCGATGAGGATCAGCAGCAGCACCGCCACGGACGTGTTCCGCAGCTGCGGCAGCGTGAGGTACCGGAACGCCTGCCACTTCGTCGTGCCGTCCAGCGCACCGGCCTCGTACAACGTCGGCGAGATCGCCTGCAGCCCGGCCAGGAAGAGGATCATGTACAGCCCGACCTGCAGCCACAGCCGCAGGGTGACGACCGCGACCCAGTACACCGGCGGGCTCGTCGTCGACAGCCACGGCACCGGATCGGCGCCGAACAGCCCGCCGACGACGTTCGCGACGCCGGAGGGCAGGCCGTTGAACAGCGCCATCTTCCACACCAGCGCCGCGACGACGTACGACACCGCGGCCGGGATCAGGAACACCGTCCGGAAGAACGCCTTGCCGCGCTTGATGCTGTTGACCAGCACCGCGAGGCCGAGCGAGGCGACGAAGGTGATCGGCACGATGAAGACGGTGAAGACCGCGATCGTCGTCAACGATGTCAGGAAGGCGTCGTCGCCCAGGAGGAACGCATAGTTGCCGAAGCCGATCCAGTTCCCGAGCGTGATGGTGCCGCGGGCGTCGCTGAAGCTGAGCAGGAAGCTCCAGCCGATGGCGACGTACTTGAACAGCCCCAGCCCGAACACGACCGGCCCGGTCAGCACCGCGAACGCGCCGATGGCCCGCCAGTCGCGACGCCGGCGCCGCTTCTTCGCCGGCGCCGACGGAACCACCGGGGCCTCCACCACGGCCGTCATGCCAGCTGCTTGTCGACTTCGGCCTGCGCCTTTTTCGCCGCGTCGCCGAGCTCGGCGGCCGGGTCGGCCTGCCCGTTCGCGATCTTGGTCGCGGCCTGCAGGAACAGCGTCGCCGACGCCTTGTTCCACAGCCCCGAGTAGGACTTCCCGAACTGCTGCGAGATCGTCACGGCGTCCTTCGCGGGCCCGCTCGAGAACTCGGTCGTCCGCGCCGCGACCTCCTTGCGGGCCGGGATGTGGAAGCCGTACTTGACGCACCAGTCCTTCTGCAGGTCGGCGTTCTTGATCCACAGCCAGTCGATGTACTTTTTGACGGCGTCCAGGTTCGCCGACTTGGCGTTCGCGAGCTGGTACCAGCCGCCGACGCGCGCGACCGGCTTGCCCGCGTCCCCGAACTTCGGCCACGCGACGACGCCGAAGTCGTCACCGAGGGCCTTTTCGATGTCCGGCAGCGACCACAGTCCGCCCCACTGCATGGCGGTGGCGCCGTTGGCGAACGCGCCCGGGTCGGACCAGTCGGTCGGATAGCCCTGGAGCAGGCCGCCGGTGTCGTGCAGCTGCTTGAGCCCGCCGATCGCGGCGATCGCCTCGGGCGAGGCGAACGCGACCTTCCTGCCGCTGGCGTCGAAGAAGTCGCCGCCGGACGACCAGAGCAGGAGCGTCGCGGCTTCGCCGACGCCGTCGGTGCCGACGTAGAGGCCCTTCTGCTTGCCGTTGTTCAGCTTCCGCGTGGCTTCGAGGAGCTCGGCGAACGTCTGCGGCGGCTGGATGCCCGCGGCCTGCAGCGCGCTCTTGCGGTAGTACAGCATCATGACGTCGTCGATCATCTTGACGCCGTAGATCTTGCCGTCGACGGTGACCGTGTCCAGCGCGGCCGGGCTGAAGTCGGCCTTGACCGGGCCGACAACGTCGTCAAGCGGCGCGAGCAGGCCGTTCTTGACGTTCTGGTACCGGAAGTCGCCGAGCTCGAACAGGTCCGGCGCCTGCGCGGTGAGCATCGCCGAGTTCAGCTTGGTCTCGTAGTCGCCGGCGATCCAGCTGACGTTGATCGCGATGTCCGGGTTGGCCTTGGTGAACTCCTGCGCGTACCGCTGGACCGCTTGCTGCGTCCCGGATTCGCCGTACGCGTGGTACCACTGCTGCAACGTGGTCTTCGCCCCCGAAGAGGCGTTCTTGTTCAACGGGTCGGAGGTGCAGCCCGCGAGGGCCGCTCCCCCGGCGAAGAGGACGGAACCGACCAGGAAGCTTCGGCGATTCATGGGGCTCACAGGGACTCCTTAGACGCTCTCGGCGGCGAAAAGGCTTTGGATGGCGACGGCGGCCGCGCCCCGCGCCCACTCCTCGAACGGCAGTGGCCGGATCACCAGGCCGCACCGGGCGGCACTGCCGAACGCCTGGACCGCGAAGGTCCGGCGGATCTGCTCCTCGAACAGGTCGTAGGTGGCGACACCTTCCCCGGAGACGACCACCCGCTCCGGGCCGAACAGGTTGACCAGCGCGGCCAGGCCGAGCCCGATCGCGTGCCCCGCCCCGGCGAACACCCCGCGCAGCGGTTCATCGCCGCCGCGAGCCCGCGCCACCGCGTCTTCCATGGTCAGTCCGGGTTCCCCCGAGACGTCGCGAGCGAGGGTCAGGATCGCCTCGGTGGACGCGATCGCCTCGACGCAGCCGCGGCCACCGCAGTGGCACGGCGGCCCGCCGTCGGCGACCGGGACGTGCCCGATCTCGCCCGCGACGCCGTGCGCGCCGCGGATCAGGTCGCCGTTCACCACGAGCGCGCTGCCGATCCCCGTTCCCACCGTGACCAGCGCGAACGACGACGCACCGACGCCTTCGCCGAACCACTGCTCGGCCACGGCGAGGGCCTTGACGTCGTTTTCCAGGGTCGCCGAGAGCCCGGTGGCCTCTTCCAGGAGGGAAGCCAGGGGGACGTCCCGCCAGCCGAGGAACGGGGAGTACCGGACGACGCCGGACGCGCGGTCGACGTCGCCGGACACCGCGACACCCAGGCAGTAGGCACGCTCGCGGAGATCGCCGGACAGCAGCTCCCCGACGAGGTCGGCCAGCGCCTGCACGACGTGCCCGACGTCGTGGCTGGTCAGGGCGTGGTGGGCGCTGGCCCGGACGTCGGCGCGCAGGTCGGTGACGACGCCGATGAGGTCGTCGCCGGTGATCTTGACGCCGACGAAGTACTCCCGGTCCGGGCGGATGGCCAGGGGGTTCGCCGGGCGGCCGGCACCGGGGGCGGTGCGGCCGCCGGAGGTGAGTTCTTCGAGGTAGCCGGCTTCGATGAAGGGCCGGGCGGCCTTGGTGACCGCGGCGGAGGAGAGCCCGGTGCGGCGGGCGACGTCGACGCGGGACACCGGCCCTTCGGTCAGGACCGTGGTGAACACGGTCGCGGCCGCAGGACTGGTGATCGGCGCCCTTGCCGGTGCACTGCGAGGCATGGCGGGAAGGCTAGGCCGGATTAATTAACTTCGTCAAGAATTTATTTTTGCGCTGGTCAGCTCTACGCTGGCGGGCATGTCGCTCGTCGAACACGATCCCGCGCGCCGGCTCTGGCTGCTGCGCACCCCCGAGAGCTCGTACGCCTTCCGGCTGGACCCCGACGACCGCCCGCGGCACGTCCACTGGGGCCCGCCGCTGACGCTGGCCCAGGCCACGCAGGTCGCCGCGCGCCGCAACCCGGCCGACAGCAGCTTCGACGAGCCCGGCGACGAACGGCAGGAGCTCCCCGCCGAGGGCGGCGCGTTCTTCGGCGTCGCGGCACTGGCGGTGCAGTACGCCGACGGAACTTCGGCGCTCGAGTGGCGCTACGACGGCTTCGCGCTCGAAGACGACACGCTCGTCGTGCGGCTCGCCGACCGGCACTACCCCCTGGAGCTGTCCCTGCACTACCGCGTCCGCGGTGACGTCGTCGAACGCTGGACGTCGCTGCGGCACACCGGTTCCGGCGAGCCGATC
Source organism: Amycolatopsis kentuckyensis (assembly GCF_002155975.1). Classification (GTDB taxonomy): domain Bacteria; phylum Actinomycetota; class Actinomycetes; order Mycobacteriales; family Pseudonocardiaceae; genus Amycolatopsis; species Amycolatopsis kentuckyensis. The sequence goes on along the minus strand of NZ_MUMI01000087.1, from coordinate 15,733 downwards.
GCGTTGCTGCGCACCGATTCCGCGTCGTGGACGCTCCCCCGCCGCGAAGGCGCGCGGCTGAGCCGGACGTCCGGGGCGTGGAGCGCCGAGTACGGCGTGCTGCGCGAACCGCTGCCGGTCGGCGAAACCACGCTCACCAGCCGGCGCGGCGCCTCCAGCCACCAGGTCAACCCGTGGGTGATGCTCGACGCGGGCGACGCGACGGAGACCCTCGGCGAGGTGTGGTCGTCGGCGCTGGCCTGGAGCGGGAGCTGGCGGATCACCGTGGAGCGCACGCACACCGGCCGCGTCACGTGGACCGGCGGGTTCGGGCACGAGCACGTCGCCTGGCGGCTGCAGCCGGGCGAAACGTGGGAGACGCCGGTGTTCGCCGGGCTCTACGCGGCCGACGGCTTCGGCGGGACCAGCCGTCGGTGGCACGCCTACGTCCGCGAGTTCGTCCAGCCGCACCCGGACGAGCTGCGGCCGATCGTCTACAACTCCTGGGAGGCGACCGGCTGGGACGTCGACGAGCGGAACGAAACCGAGCTCGCCGCGGCCGCCGCCCGGCTGGGCGCGGAACTGTTCGTCATGGACGACGGCTGGTTCGGCGCCCGCACCGGCGACGCGGCCGGGCTCGGCGACTGGATCGCCAACGACCAGCGCTTCCCGCGCGGGTTGCGGCCACTGGTCGACGCCGTCCACGCGCACGGGATGCAGTTCGGGCTGTGGGTCGAGCCGGAGATGGTCAACCCGGACAGCGACCTCTACCGCGCGCACCCGGACTGGGTGCTGCACATGGCCCACCGGTCGCGGACGACGTTGCGCAACCAGCTCGTGCTGAACTTCGCGCGGCCGGAAGTCGCGGACTGGGCGCACAAGTGGCTCGACGGCCTGGTCGGCGAGCACGGCATCGACTACCTCAAGTGGGACATGAACCGCGCGTTCACCGAGGCCGGCTGGCCCGAGGCGGGCCCGGACGCGCAGCGGCTGTGGGTCGGCCACATCCGGGCGGTGTACGCGATCCTGGACCGGCTGCGTGCCGACCACCCGGACCTGCGGATCCAGGGGTGCGCGGGCGGCGGCGGGCGCACCGACCTGGGGATCCTCGCGCGCACCGACGAGATCTGGGCGTCGGACAACACCGACGCGGCCGACCGGATCACCATCCAGCACGGCTACGGGCAGATCTACCCGGCGGGGACGATGTCCGCCTGGGTGACCGACAGCCCGAACCCGGCGACCCGGCGCGAGGCCCCGCTGAGTTTCCGCTTCCACGTGGCGATGGCGGGGGTCCTCGGCCTGGGCGGCGATCTGCCGCGCTGGACGCCGGACGAACTCGCCGAAGCGGCGTCGCTCGTGGCGCTGTACAAGGAGATCCGGCCCGTGGTGCAGCACGGCACGCTGTACCGGCTGGCCGATCCGGCGGTCTCGGCGCTGACGGCCGTGCAGTACGTGCTCGGTGATTCCGCTGTCGTCTTCTTCTGGCGGCGGCCCACCGAATTCGCGCGGCCGTTCACCCCGCCGCGGCTCGCCGGGCTGGATCCGGCCGGGTCGTACCGCGACCAGGACGGCGAGGTGCACCACGGCGCTGTGTTGCTGAGCCACGGGTTGGACGTCGGCTTTCCCGGTAGCGGGTACGCGAGCGCGGTGGTGCGGCTGACGCGGGTCGGCTGAATTGTCGGTGGCTTGGCCTAGGCTGTCGTCGTGGCCAAGATCGCGGTGACCCGATGGATTCCCGACGACGCGGTGAAGCTCCTCGCCGAGGCAGGCGACGTGGAGGTCTCCCCCGCCGATCGTCCGCTGACCCCTGCGGAACTGCACGAGTTCGTCCGCGGCGCGGCGGCCGTGGTCGGGATGCTGCACGACCGGCTCGACGGCGCGCTGGCCGACGCCGCCGGTCCGGAGCTGAAGGTGGTCGCGAACGTCGCCGTCGGGTACGACAACGTCGACGTGGCGGCGCTGGCTTCCCGCGGGGTCGTCGTCACGAACACGCCGGGTGTGCTCACCGATGCCACGGCCGACCTCGCGTTCGGGCTGCTGCTCGCCGTCACCCGGCGGATCGGCGAGGGCGAACGGCTGCTGCGGTCGCGCACGCCGTGGTCGTTCCACCTCGGCTTCCTGCTCGGCTCCGGGCTGCAGGGGAAGACGCTGGGCATCGTCGGGTTCGGGCAGATCGGGCGGGCGGTGGCGCACCGGGCGGCGGCGTTCGGGATGTCGGTCGTCTACTCCGGACGGTCCAAACAGGACACCGAAGCCGAGTACGTGTCGTTCGGGGAGCTGCTGGCGCGCTCGGACGTCGTCTCGCTGCACTGCCCGCTGACGCCCGAGACGCGGCACCTGGTCGACGCCGCCGCGTTGCGCGCCATGAAACCCGGGGCGTACCTGGTGAACACGACCCGCGGCCCGGTCGTCGACGAGGCCGCGCTGGCCGATGCGCTGGAGGCCGGGGAGATCGCCGGGGCCGCGCTCGACGTGTTCGAGAAGGAACCCGAGGTCGAACCGCGGCTGCTCGGCCGGGACGACGTCGTGCTCAGCCCGCACCTGGGCTCGGCGACGGTCGAGACCCGCACCGCGATGGCCGTGCTGGCCGCGCGCAACGTCGCGGCGGTGCTCGCCGGGCGTCCCCCGCTGACGGAGGTGAAGCCGTGACCCGGATCGTCATCGCGCCCGACAAGTTCAAGGGCAGTCTCACCGCGGTCGAGGCCGCGGAGGCGATCGCGCTCGGCGTGCGCGATGCCTTGCCGGACGCGGAAATCGTCACCTGTCCCGTCGCCGACGGCGGCGAAGGCACCCTCGACGTGCTGGAAGCCGCGGGCGCGCGGATCGTGCGGATGACGGTTCGCGGGCCGCTCGAGGAGCCGGTCCAGGCGCGGTATGCGGTGCTGGAAGGCACCGCGTACATCGAATCCGCGCGCGCTTGCGGGATCGAATTCGTCGAGCCTTCGCCGGCGACAGCGCTGGCCGCGCACACCTGGGGTGTCGGCGAGCTCTTGGCGGACGCGCTGGTGCACGGCGCGAAACGGCTGGTGCTCACGGTCGGCGGCACAGCCAGCACCGACGGCGGGGCCGGGATGCTCGGGGCGCTGGGCGCCGGCGTGCTCGACGCGTTCGGTGCGCCGGTCGGCCTGGGCGGCGGGACGCTGACGCGGGTGGCGTCGACGGAGCTGACGCCGGTGCGCGAGCGGCTGGACGGCGTGCGCGTGGCGGTCGCGACCGACGTGACGAACCCGCTGCTGGGCCCGGAAGGCGCGGCGGCGGTGTTCGGGCCGCAGAAGGGTGCGGGGCCGGAGGAGGTCGCGCTGATCGACGAGGGATTGACGCGGTGGGGGCACGCACTGCAGGTGGGCGGCGCGCCGGACGTCACGCGGGTGCCGGGATCGGGCGCCGGCGGCGGGGTCGCGGCGGCGGCGATCGCGCTCGGGGCGAGCGTCGAGTCCGGGTTCGACCTCATCGCGGGGTTGACCGGGGTGGACGCGGCGCTGGAGGGAGCGGATCTGGTCATCACGGGCGAGGGCTCGCTGGACGAGCAGAGCCTGAACGGCAAGGCCCCGGCGGGAATCGCCGACCGCGCGAGGCCGCGCGGAGTGCCGTTGATGGTGCTGGCCGGCCGGATCCAGCTCGACGCGGCGGGCTTGGCGCGGCTGGGGGTGGTGGGGAGCAGCGCGCTGATCGACCACGCACCTTCACTGGACCACGCCCGGAGCCATGCGGCGGAGTTGCTGCGGGGCCGGGCTGCGGAGCTGGTGCGCGCCTGGCAGGAGAGGTAGCGCAGGGCGGAGGCGGCCAACCGGGCGGGCGGCGGGTGTTGGCGCTCACCCCGGGCCACGATCGGCCCGGAGTCGGCGAGGATCGCGCGAAGCTGCTTGGTGCCCGACCGGCCCGTGGCCGAAGCCGGCGCGTCCAGCGGGTGATCCCGCCGACGCACGCCGCCGCGCGGGTGCACCAGGTCTGAGCGCGATTCGCCCGGAAGTCGAGCGAGCGGCGGAAAAGCGCACGGGCGAACGGACCTTCCGCGCCCGACGGCGAAAGGCCCGTCCGCCGCGGTCAGCTCGTGTGCTGGGGCAGCACGGCGAAAGCCACGCCGCCCGCTTCGTCCTCCTGGACGTCCAGGACCTTGTCGTCCAGCAGCGCTGCCGCCTGGGGCTCGAGGAACACCTTCGGGCCCTGGTCCTCTCCCAGCACGCTGTCGCCCTCTGCCGGCTGGGGGGCCACCGACAGCGCCAGCTGGGCGCTTTCGCCGTCGGCGTTCTGGACCGCCAGGCGGAGCCCGGCGTCGCCCTCACCCTGGCTCGTCAGAGCAGTGATCGCCTCGGCGGCGGCTTCGGTCACGGTCAGCATTTTCGGCCTTCCCTTCGTCGCGGTCCGATGCAGCCCCACGCTAGGGGCGTCCGAACGGACGTGCAGTCTGAGCGGATCAGCCCTGCCGGGCCGCGCGGATGGCGTCCGCCACCGATTCGCCCGCGTAGTCCGTGGTTTCGCGGCGGCCCTGGTTCGAGTGGCGGCGGGGCACCGTGTCCTCCGCCACAACCGGCTCGAAGTCCGGTGGCGCGTCTTCGATCGTCTCGTCGAGCTCCGCCGCCGGGGTGGCCGCGAGCGGGCGCTCCGGGACCGGCTCCGGCTCGGCGTCCGGGAGCTCTTCGGCCAGGCGCTGGTCCATCGGCTCGCCTTCGCGGATCTCCCGGGGCGTGGTGCCGTACCGGTCGGCCGCGCTCCAGTGCTCGGGCGGCTCGATGCCCTCCTCGAGCGAATCCACGCGCAGCTCGTCCTCGTCCAGCGCTTCGCTGGGGCTCAAGCTCTGCGGTTCGGCCGAGTCACGATCACTCACTGGCCCTCCTGGCGCATCGGCAACATCCCCTCGCCGGTGACCTACCCCGGGCGGCGGGGCGGCGAAACCCCGCGGTGTCGCCGGGATCACATTTCTTCAACCGGTTTAACACATTCACAAGTTTGTGAATGTCAGCTAGGTTGGGATCATGGCCACCACCAGGTGCGCACCGGACCACCGGCTGCTCGCCACCGACCCGGACCGGCACCACGAGCTCGGCACGCACGCCGCGTGGTACGTCGTGGCCGGCGTAGTGACAACCGGCGTCCAGGCCGTTCTGTTCCTCCTGCTGCGCGACGAGCTCGGCTCCCAGGTCGCGAACCTGGTCGCGATCGCGCTCACCACCGTCGGGAACACCGAGTTCCACCGCCGCGTCACCTTCGCCGGACGGCCCAGCAACGCCGGGAAGCGACACCTGCAGGACCTGCTCACCTTCGCCTTCTACGCCCTGTACGGCTCGGCCGTGCTGGCCCTGCTCGGCGCCTTCGTCGACCGGCCGACGTCGTGGGAGGAAACCGGCACCCTGCTGCTGGCCAGCCTGGTCGGCGGGTTCGTGCGGTTCGCCGTGCTGCGCTGGTGGGTCTTCGCGCACCGCACCGAACCGGCCACGGCGGCCCACACCGGCTAGCGTCTGCGGACGTGACCCCGGACGACAGCAAGCCGGACGACATCAAGCCCCACGCGGGCGGCACCGAACCGGACTACCGCTTCACGCTGGCCAACGAACGCACCTTCCTCGCCTGGCTGCGCACCGCCCTCGGGTTGCTCGCCGGCGGCGTGGCCGTCCACCAGCTGGTGCCGTCGCCGGCCGCGGCCAGCACCGTCCTCGCCGGATTGTGCGTCGCGCTGGCCGCCGTCCTCGCCGCGACCGCCTACCCGCGCTGGCGGCGGGTGCAGATCGCGATGCGCGCCGGGGAGCCGCTGCCGCGGAGCTGGATGATCCTGGCGCTGACGGGCGGGCTGCTGGCGCTGATCGTCGCCGCGGCCGTGCTGCTGGTGGTCTCGTGAGTGAGACGAATGGAAGCGGACGGTGACGGCCGGGAAAACCGGTCCGGCCACCCGGCGAGCCGGGCCGGCCGAGGCGGGCGAGCGGGCCCTTCCGACGCGAATACCGCCGGTTCGCGATTATCGTGACGTCAAAACTACCGACACACCGTCCGAGATCCGGCCGTGACCACCCCCGCGGGCGCTCAGGCCGAGCGGACCGGGCTCGCCTGGCGGCGGACCGCGCTGGCGTCCGCCGCTTGCACGGTACTGCTCCTGCATTCCGCCGCCCAGCGCCATTGGGGTGGCACGCTGGTCCCCGTTTTGCTCGCCGCCGGGACATCTGCCCTGCTAGCGGCCATCGGGATGCGCCGCGAACGGGCCTTGCGAGCCACCGAACCGGGCCCGCCGAGCCGTCTCCTGCCCGCCATCGCGTCGCTCGCCGTGACCGTGACCGCCACTTCCGTGGTCGTCTTCCACTGACGAGTGAACTCGGCACATCCTGAAACCGATTAATCGCAATGTGCGGGTCCGGGTCGCGGGAACATCACGGTCGATACTGCTAACGGGGTATTGGTCGTTGAAATCTGGACTGACCCGCCTGGAGGTGCTTACGATTACCCTGCGTCGCACGGACCGCAGATGTGCCCCGATCAACCGGAGCCTCTGCGATGGATCAGTTACGGAGTGTTGAACCCCCGGCAGCGACGGTCGAGGGTCGGCCGGGGAGACGACCATGACAGCACCGCCGAGTACCACCGAACAATCCGCTTCCAGCCTTCGCGATTATCGCACTCCAGAGTCGATGCCCCGCCCGGGCGGACGGCTCACCAAGGAGGACCTCGACCCCCTCGTCAAGGACGCGGGCGAGGGCAACCCGGCGGCGATCCACTCGCTGCTGCAGATGATCGAACCGGTGGTGGTCCGCTACTGCCGCGCCCGCATGGGCGGCCGCGACCTCTCCTACCTGTCGGCCGACGACGTCGCCCAGGAGGTCTGCCTCGCCGTGCTCAAGGCCCTGCCCGACTACCAGGACCGCGGCGGCTCCTTCCTCTACCTGGTCCACGCGATCGCGGCGAACAAGGTCGCCGACGCCTACCGCGCCGTCGCCCGCGACCGCTCCGAGCCCGTTCCCGAGCTCCCGGAGCGCCCGCTGGTCGCCGGCAACGAACCCGAGTCCCACGCGCTGCACCTCGACCTCGGCGCCCGCCTCGGCCGGCTGCTCGCCTCCCTGCCCCGGGTGCAGCAGGAGATCCTGACCCTGCGCATCGCCGTCGGCTTCTCGGCGACCGAAACCGCCGAAGCGCTCGGGATCTCCGCGGGCAACGTCCGCGTGACGCAGCACCGCGCCCTGACCCGGCTGCGCGGCATGATCCGCGACGACGAGTTCTGACAGACCACCCCCTGCGGGCGGGCGGGGTGACCTCTTTTACCCCCTGGAGGACGTCGCCCCGCCCGCATCCAGCTTGTAGGCCGTCCGAGCGTTGTGCTCGAAGACGGCCAGGCGCTCGGCGTCCGACAGCGAGCCCGTCAGGGCGACCGCCGCGTCGAGGACCACCTCGTAGGACGCCGCCAGTTCGCAGACCGGCCAGTCCGAGCCGAACAGCAGGCGCTCCGGGCCGAACACGTCCAGCACGTGGTCGACGTACCGGCGCAGGTGAGAGACCTCCCAGCCCGTCCAGTCCGCTTCGGTGACCAGCCCGGACAGCTTGCAGACGACGTTTTCGCGCACCGCCAGCGCCGCCACGGCGGACGCCCACGGCTCCCACTCCCCCGCCGCGATCGGGGGCTTCGCCGCGTGGTCCAGGACCAGGCGCAGGTGCGGCAGGCGCAACGCCACCTCGGCCGCGGCCGGCAGCTGCGCGGGCCGGACCAGCAGGTCGAACGCCAGGCCCGCCGCCGCGACCGCGCTCAGCCCGGCCATCACCTCGGGACGCAGCAGCCAGTCGTCGTCCGGCTCGTTCTCCACCTGGTGCCGGACGCCGGCCAAGGGGCCGTCGAGGGCGGCCAGCCGGTCGACGACGTCCGGAGCGGTGAGGTCCACCCAGCCGACCACGCCCGCGATCACCGGCTCCGCGGCCGCCGTCGCGAGGAACTCGGCGGTCTCCTCTTCCGACGACACCGTCTGGACCAGGATCGTCGCATGCACCCCCGACGCCTTCGTCACCGCGCGCAGGTCGTCGACCGTGTACGGGTGGCGGATCGGGTCCATGGCGTCCCCCGTCATCCACGGGTACTCGCGCCGCGACGGGTCCCACAGGTGGTGGTGCGCGTCGATCATGAGACTCCTTCGGCGATGACGACGTCGGCGCGCAGCAGTCCCGCGTCGATCAGCTCGGTCCACAGGGCCGTCGGCACGACCGCCCGCGCCCGCCGCGCGTTCACGCCGACCTGGTCCGGATCATGCGCGCCCACGACCACCGACGCCACCGCGGGATGCCCCATCGGCAGCGCCAGCGCCGCTTCCGGCAGCTCGACGCCGTGGCGCGCGCAGATCTCCGCGATCCGCCCGGCCCGCTCGACCAGCTCCGGCGGCGCTTCGGCGTAGTCGTAGACCCGGCCCGGTTCGGCGGTCGCCAGGATCCCGCCGTTGAACGCGCCCCCGGCCACCACCCGGACGTCCCGCTCGGCGCACAGCGGGAACAGCTCGTCCAGCGCGGGCTGGTCGAGCAGCGTGTAGCGGCCGGCCACCAGCAGGACGTCGAGGTCGGTGCGGCGGACGAACTCGGCCAGCATCGGCGCCTGGTTCATCCCGGCGCCGAACGCGCGGATCACGCCCTGCTCCCGCAGCTCCCGCAGCGCCGGGAACGCCCCCGAAACCGCCTCCTCGAAGTGCTCGTCGGGGTCGTGGACGTAGACGATGTCGACGCGGTCCAGCCCGAGCCGCGTCAGGCTGTCGTCCAGGGACCGCAGGACGCCGTCGCGGCTGAAGTCCCACCGGCGCTTGTACGCGGCCGGGACGGCGAAGCCCTGGTCGTCCCGGGCGCCGGCCCCCTCCGGGTTCGGCTCCAGCACCCGCCCGACCTTCGTCGAGAGCACGTACTCGTCCCGCGGGTACGCGCGCAGCGCCGCGCCGAGCCGGGTCTCCGACAGGCCGAGGCCGTAGTGCGGCGCGGTGTCGAAGTAGCGGACGCCCTCGTCCCACGCGCGCCGGACGGTCGCGGCCGCCGTCTCGTCGCTGATCGCGTGGTAGAGGTTGCCCAGCTGCGCGCAGCCGAGCCCCAGCGGGGAAAGGGAGAGTTCCAACGCCGTCACTCCTTCACCGGCAGTTCCCAGACCAGCCCGATGCCGGTGTCGCCGCCGGAGTAGTCGTCCTCGACGGCCAGCAGCTCGGCCATCCTGGCCTGCCACGGGACGTTGGCGGGGTGGTCCCGCAACGCCGCGCGCATCGCTGCGTAGTCGTCGACTTCGAGGACGTGGAACAGGTCGAGTCCGTTACGCCAGATCCGCCAGGAGTGGACACCGGCTTCGCGCAGGGCGGTGTCCAGTTCCGCCGGGATGACCGCGTGGACGGACTCGTACTCGGCCTCCTTGCCGGGCTTGAGCCGGGTGTGCAGAGCCACTCGTTGTGGTGTGCGCTGGTGGGTCATCGCCCCTCCTTCGCCGGGACATGGCACGCTGGGGAGTAACACCGAAACATCCGAGGTCTGTTGCAGGGGAGGGCGGACGCGATGCCCGTCACCGATGTCGCGATCGACAAGATCAAGGACATGATCATCTCCGGCGAGCTGGCGCCGGGCGACCGGCTGCCGAAGGAAGCCGAGCTGGCCCAGCGGCTCGGGCTCTCGCGCAGTTCCCTGCGCGAGGCCGTCAAGGCGTTGTGCCTGATCAGGGTCCTCGACGTCCGCCAGGGCGACGGCACGTACGTCACCAGCCTCGAGCCCAACCTGCTGCTCGACGCCATGACGTTCGTGGTCGACTTCCACCGCGACGACACCGTGCTGGACTTCCTGGCCGTCCGCCGGATCCTCGAGCCCGCCGCGACCGCGCTGGCCGCGCTGCACATGAGCGACGCCGACATCGCGGAGCTGGGCACGCTGCTCAGCGAGCTGGAGGACTCGCCGACGGTCGAGGCGCTGGTCGCCAACGACCTGCAGTTCCACCGCAAGATCGCCGACGGCTCCGGCAACCCCGTGCTGTGTTCGCTGCTCGACAGCCTCTCCGGGCCGACCGCCCGCGCCCGGATCTGGCGCGGGCTCACCCAGGAGGGCGCGGTCGCGAAGACCCGCGAGCAGCACACGGCGATCTACGAGGCCATCGCCGCGCGCGAGCCGGAACTGGCCCGCTCGTGGGCGACCGTGCACGTCGCGGGCGTGGAGCAGTGGCTGCGCAACGCCCTGGGCACCGCGGACGACCCGACCGTGCCCGACTCGGACGCCGAGCCGGCCGCGGAAGCCTCGTAGCACGCCTACCTCCGGAACACGTCGGACCTTCACCGGGTGGGCGTCAGGTCTGTGGCTTCCCACCGGCGTACCGGGCGATGATCAGCGCGACCAGGATGATGGCGCCGTAGATCGCCCCCTGCCACTCGGCCGTGACGTGCGCGTAGTTGAGCAGGCTCGACACCGACGACAGCAGCAGGACGCCGGTGAGGGCGCCGACCAGGGTGCCCTTGCCGCCGTCGAGGGAGACGCCGCCGATCACCGCCGCCGCGAACACCTGCAGGATCATCCCGGAGCCCTGGTTCGCGCCCAGGGCACCGACATAGCCCGTGTACGCGAGCCCGCCGATCGCCGCCAGGATCCCGGCGACGACGAACACCGCCCACGCGATCCGGTCGACGCGCACACCGGCCGCCCGCGCGGCTTCGCGGTTGCCGCCGATCGCGTACAGCGCGCGGCCGACGCGGTGGTAGCGCAGCACCCAGCCGGCCACCGCGAACAGCAGCGCCGCCAGCCACACCGACATCGGCAGCCCGAGGAACGTCGTCGTCGCCAGGTCGGTGAACGAGTCGGGCAGGTTGAACAGCGTCTTGCCCTTGGTCGAGCCGACCTGCACCCCGCGCAGCACGGTGAGCATGGCGAGGGTGACGATGAAGGCGTTCAGCTTCAGCTTCACGATCAGGAAGCCGTTGACGAACCCGACCAGCGCCCCGCACAGCGGGATCACCAGCAGCCCGATCGCCGCGGGCAGCTCGACGCCGAAGCCGGCCGACGCCGCCGGGAGCACGACCATCGCGCCGAGGGCCGGCGCCAGGCCCATCGTCGATTCCAGGGACAGGTCGAACTTGCCGGTGATCAGCACCAGCGACTCGCCCAGCACGACCAGCGACAGCGCGGCCGACGCGGTCAGGATGCTGACGATGTTGCTCCAGCCGACGAACGTGTCGTCGACCAGGCCGCCGATGACGAACACCACGATGAGCGCGGGCAGCAGCGCGAGTTCGCGCAGCCAGACGGCTTTCCGGCGCCGGGGTGGCGCGGGCAGCTCCGTTTGCGGAGAGGTCATCACGTCGGTCACGAAAGCTCGACTCCTTCGATGTCGGCCACGAGGTCGCCGTCGGACCACCCGGCCTGGTGTTCGGCGACCACGGCCCCGGCGCGCAGCACCAGGACCCGGTCGCTCAGGCGCAGGTCGTCGAGCTCGTCGCTGACGATCAGCACCGCCTTGCCCTCGGCGCGCACCCGGTCGACGACCGCGAGCAGCGCCTCCTTCGACTTCACGTCCACCCCGGCCGTGGGGTTGATCAGCACCACGACCCGCGGATCGCCGATCAGGGCCCGCGCCAGCACGACTTTCTGCTGGTTGCCGCCGGAAAGGTCCGACACGGGCTGCTCGGCGCTCGCGGCCACGATGTCGTAGTCGGCGAGAGCCTGCGACGCCCGCGCGAACCGGGTCCGCGGCGACGCGATCCCGCCACGGCCCAGCTTGTCCAAGATGGACATCGTCGCGTTGTCGGCGATCGAGTGCTCCAGGACCAGGCCCTCGTGGTGCCGGTCGCGCGGGACGCAGCCGATTCCCGCCCGCAGCGCCGCCGGGATGTCGCCCGCCCGCAGCGGCGAGTCGTCCACGCGGATCGTTCCCGCGGACGGCGTCCGCAGGCCGTATACCGTCTCGGCGACTTGGTGCTTCCCGCTGGCGTTGCTGCCCGCGAGCCCGACGACTTCGCCGCGGCGCAGCCGGAACGAGACGTCGCGGAAGCTGTCACCGGACAGCCTGTCGACCGAAAGGATCTCCGCGGCGTCCTCTTCGAGGGACTCCCGGGACGCCGCGTCGCGGACCGACAGGCCACCGGGCTCGCCGGTCATCGCGTCGACCAGTTCCGCGCGGCCCACTTCGGCGACCGGTGCGGTGAGGACGTGCTTCGCGTCGCGCAGCACGGTCACCGCCTGGCAGACCTCGTAGACCTCGTGCAGGTGGTGCGAGATGAACAGGAACGTCACCCCGCCCGCCTGCATCTGGCGCATCCGCTCGAAGAGCCGCTCGATGGCCTGGCTGTCCAGCTGCGCGGTCGGCTCGTCGAGGACGATGAACCGGGCGCCGTAGGACAGCGCGCGGGCGATCTCGACGAACTGCCGGTCCTCGACCGACAGCTCGCCGGCCGGGGTGTCGACGTCGACTCGCACGTCCCACGACTCCAGGAGCTCACGCGCCTTGCGCCGCAACGACTTCCAGCCGATCGAGAACCCGCCGCCCGCCTGCCGGTTGAGGAACAGGTTCTCGGCGACGGTGAGCTGCGGGACGACCATCGCGTGCTGGTAGACGCAGGCGACGCGCGCCTTCCACTCGTCCTGTTTGGACAGTGGCGGGGCCGGCTCGCCGCCGAACTCGACGTGCCCGGTGTCCGTGGCGGACAGGCCGGTGAGGATGGAGACGAGCGTCGACTTGCCGGCCCCGTTGCGCCCGACGAGCGCGTGCGACTCGCCGGGGTGCACGGTGAGGCTGACGTCGTGCAGCGCCACGGTCGGGCCGTAGCGCTTTCCGACACCTACGGCGCTGACCACCGGGACGGCGGATTCGCCGGCGGGCAGCGCGGTCACAGGTTGTTCCCCCAGAGGGCCTTGTCGTCCACGTTGTCCTTGGTGATGACGGGCGCGGGCAGCTGGTCCTCGAGGATGCCGGGGCTGATTTCGACGATGGTGCTGCCGTGGTCGGTCGGCCCGGCCTTGAACGTCTCGCCCGCCATGGCCTTCTTCAGCCAGTACAGGCCGTACTTCGCGTAGGCGTCGGCCGGCTGGGACACGGTGGCGTCCAGCTCGCCGGCGCGGATCGCGGCCAGTTCCTGGGGGATGCCGTCGTTGGAGACGAGCACGACGTGCTTCGGGTCCCCGACCGGGAAGAACAGGTTCTTGCGCTTGAGCGCCTGCTCGGTGGGGGCCAGGTAGACCCCGCCGGCCTGCATGTAGACACCCTTGATGTCCGGGTTCGCGGTCAGCATGCTGTCCAGGCCGGAGGACGCCTTGTCGGCCTTCCACTCGGCCGGGATCTCCAGCACCTGGATGCCGGGGTACTTGGACTTCATGCAGTCGCGGAAGGCCTCCGAGCGGTCGCGGCCGTTGACCGAGGCCAGGTCGCCCATGATCTGCACGACCTTGCCGGTCTTGACCTTCTCGCCGATCGCTTCGCAGGCCTTGGTGCCGTAGGCCTTGTTGTCGGCCCGCACCACCATGGCGACCTTGCCGCTCTCGGGAGCGACGTCGACCGCGACCACCGGGACGCCCTTGTTCTCGGCCTGCTTGAGCCCGGCGACGATGGCGGCCGAGTCCAGCGGCGTCACGACCAGGCCCTTGACGCCCTGGTTGAGGAAGGTGCCGATGTCGGTGATCAGCTTCGCGGGGTCGCTGTCGGCGTTGACCGTCGGGAGGACGTCGACGCCCTCCTCCTTGGCCATCTTGGGCACGTAGTTGTTGTAGGCCTGCCAGAACGGCGAGGTCAGCAGGGGCAGCGTCGCGCCGACCTTGCCGCCGGCGCCACCGCCCGCGGCGGGTGCCGCGGCGTTGTCCTTCGTGGACCCGCAGGCGGCCAGTACCAGGCCGCAGACGGCGGCCGTGGCGGCCACCTGGATCACCCTGTTTTGGAATAGCACAGCGCGCACCGCATCCTCCTTGATGACAGCGGAAATCAAGTCTTACTGGGGTGGGACCGGGCCGCGAGGACGCAGGCCGTACATGCCGCCGTCGACCGCGAGGGCGGTGCCGGTGGTCGAGGCGGAGAGGGGGCTGGCGAGGTACGCGATGGCGTTCGCGACCTCGTCGGCGGTGACCAGCCGGCCCATCGGCTGGCGGGCCGCGAGGGCCGCGCGTTCGGCCGCCGGGTCTTCGGCGGCGTCGAGCAGCCGGCCCACCCACGGGGTGTCCGCGGTGCCCGGGCACACGCAGTTGACGCGGATGCGGTCGGGCAGGTGGTCGGTCGCCATGGCCAGGGTCAGCGAGAGCACCGCGCCCTTGCTGGCCGAGTAGAGCGCGCGGCTGGGCAGGCCGGCCCAGGCCGCGATGGAGCAGGTGTTGACGATCGCCGCGGACGGCGAGTTCCTGAGGTGCGGCAGCGCGGCGCGCGCGAGCCGGACCATGCCGACGACGTTGACGTCGAACACGCGGTGCCACTCGTCGTCGTCGTTGGCGGTGACGTCGCCCTGCGCGCCGATGCCCGCGTTGTTGACGAGGATGTCGAGGCGCCCGAAGCGGTCCACGACGGCGTCGATCGCTTCGCGGACTTCCCGATCGGAGCCGACGTCGCAGCGGAAGCCGTCTTCGTCCGGTTTCAAGTCGAGGACGGCCACCTGCGCGCCGCGCTCGGCCAGCAGGTTCGCCACCGCCTTGCCGATGCCCGAGGCGCCTCCGGTGACGGCGGCCACCAGGCCCTCGAATTCACTCACGTGCGGTCTCCGTCCATTCGGGACCGTCCGGGAACCGGAACCGGCGCAGCGTGGCGTCGTGCATGCGCGCGGAGAACCCGGGTGCGGTCGGGGCCAGGTAGCGGCCGCGCTCGACGACGGCCGGGTCGGTGAAGTGCTCGTGCAGGTGGTCGACCCACTCGATCGAGCGGTCCGCGTCGGTGCCGGACACCGCCACGAAGTCGAACATCGACAGGTGCCGGACGAGCTCGCAGAGCCCGACCCCGCCGGCGTGCGGGCACACCGGGACGCCGAACTTGGCGGCCAGCAGCAGGATCGCCAGGTTCTCGTTGAAGCCGCCGACCCGGGCGGCGTCCAGCTGGAGCACCGAAATCGCGTCCGCCTGCAGCAGCTGCTTGAAGACCACGCGGTTCTGGACGTGCTCACCGGTCGCGACCTTGATGGGCGCCAGCGCTTTCGCGATCGCCGCGTGGCCGAGGACGTCGTCCGGGGAGGTGGGCTCCTCGATCCAGTACGGGTCGTAGGGCGCGAGCGCGGTCATCCAGGTGACCGCGGCCTGGACGTCCCAGCGCTGGTTGGCGTCGACGGCGATCCGGACGTCCTGGCCGACGGTCTCCCGCGCCAGTTTCATCCGCCGGACGTCGTCCTCGAGGTTGCCGCCGACCTTCAGCTTGATCATCCCGAAGCCGTCCGCGACGGCCTGTTCGGCGAGCCGCACGAGCTTCGCGTCCGCGTACCCGAGCCAGCCGGGGGACGTGCTGTAGGCGCGGTAGCCGTTCGTTTCCAGCTGTTTCGTGCGCTCGGCCCGGCCGGGTTCGGCGCGGCGCAGGATGTCGAGCGCTTCGGCTTCGGTGAGCGCGTCACTCAGGTAGCGGAAGTCGACCAGCGACACGAGTTCTTCGGGCGTCATCCGCGCCGCGAACTGCCAGACCGGCAGGCCGGCGCGGCGGGCGGCGAGGTCCCAGGCGGCGTTGACCACCGCCCCGACGGCCATGTGCGCGACCCCCTTTTCCGGACCCAGCCAGCGGAACTGCGAGTCGCCGACGAGCGTGCGGGACAGGTCGCCGAGCGCGGCCGCGTCCTCCGGGACGTCCCGGCCGACGACGTGCGGGGCGAGCGCGCGGATCGCGGCGGCCTGGACGTCGTTG
>NZ_MUMI01000869.1 GCF_002155975.1 Amycolatopsis kentuckyensis | reverse complement strand
GGTCGCCTCCAGTGCGTCGCCCGCCCAGCGGACGCCGTCGATCAGGCCGTTGATGCCGGGCAGGACGACCGCGCTCACGACCTGACCGAAGGTGTCAGTGAAGCGGCGCTTCAACACTTCGAGGCGGGTGGCGGTGTTGCCCCGGATCGTCTTGCCCAGCTTCGCCGCCGCGCCGGCCGGTATTGTCCATACCGGCCGAGGCGGCGGCGGAGGCGGGGTCCATGGCGAACAGAGCGTCGCCCATCACGGTGCCCGGGTCGCCGAACAGCGCGGTGGCGGCGGTCAGCTTGACGGTCTGATCCTCGGTGCCGCGCAGCGCGTCTAGGGTCTGCTGCAGCGCGCTCGTCGCCGAGCTGCCGCCCTTGCCGATCAGGTCGGCCATGTCCCCGGCGTCCAGGCCGATGGACTTGAAGGCGTCCTTCACACCCTGCTCGGAGGCCAGCGCCAGCTCACCGAACTGACCGATGGCGTCAGCGACCTGGTCGCTGTCGCGGGCGCCGCCCTTGATGGCCTGGTCGATCAGACCGATGGCCATGCTGCCGTCGATCCCGACCCGCCGGAACTGGGTCGAGTACTCGTTCATCGTGTCCAGCAGGTCATCGGCCTTGTTCGCCGACGACTGGAAGCCCTTGGTGAGGATGTCCAGGGCCTGGCCGCCGTCCTTGGCCATGCCGGTGCGGATCATCGTCGCCGCGGCGTTCGCGGTCTTGGACAGGTCCTGCTCGAAGGTGTTCGACAGGTCGGTGACCTTCACGGTCAGCGACTCGATGGCCTTGCCGGTGGCCTTCTCCGGGATGAGGCCGGAGCCCATCACCTGCCGGACCGCTTCGGCGCCGTCCTCGAAGGTGTCGACCACCGCCTTCGAGTACAGCGACCCGGCGAGCTTCCCGGCCCGCTCGGCCCCCTTGCCGGACGCGCCGAGCTGTCCGGCGAGACGGTCGGCGGTCTTC
>NZ_MUMI01000868.1 GCF_002155975.1 Amycolatopsis kentuckyensis | reverse complement strand
GCCCGTGCCTTCCTCGTACCCGGCGGCTGGGGCGGCGGTCGCCCAGGTGCATGCGGAGATGGCGATCAGGTCGGAGGCAGCCTCGCGGGCGACCTCGGCGATCGCCTCCTCGTCGGTCTCGGCGGGGTCGTCGCCCAGGCGCCACAGCACCACCGGCACCGCGCCCCGGCGCACCGCGACGACGTCCCCCGCCTTGCGGTTGCGGTAGGCGTCGGTGCACGCGACGTCGTAGAACGCGCCGCCGCCCATGGACAGATGGACGGTGCCGGCGTCGGTGACGTCGGTGACCGTGGCCGAGACGGTCTGCAGTCCGCCAGCGGCTTTGTCGAGGGTGTCGAGGGTCTTGCCCAGCTGCTCGCGGGTCCCCATCACAGCCTCCTGGTGCTCGTGCGGGTCTGGCAGGTCTGGGTGATCCCGCCGAGCGTGTACGGACAGGAGTCGATCAGGTGCCGCTCCCACACCCCGTCCTCGACCTCGACCTCGACGACGTCGCCCGGCTCCATCGCCGGATTGCACACGGAGGTGAAGGAGAGCGAGGACTGCACGCCGAGGCTGTCGGCGAGCCGGGCCCGGGCGACGTCGGTGGCCTGGCCCATGCTGGCGATCAGGGGCGAGGTGTAGCGGCCGGTGCGCACGCGCACGCCGGGCAGGCCGAGCCGCTGCGGCGCGAGGGGGTCGCCGACGGGGTCGGGGGCGGCGTACGTCAGGCTGCCGGGGTCGTCGTCCCAGGAGAACGCCGGCCCCACCG
>NZ_MUMI01000867.1 GCF_002155975.1 Amycolatopsis kentuckyensis | reverse complement strand
ACGCCCCGCGGGGCGTGGCCCCGGGTTCGGCTCGCAGCCAGTTGCGCAGCTTTCGTGCGTAGTCCTCGTCCATGCTCAGTCGTACACTCCCTCGACCGTCCACAGTGGATTTTCCGTGCCTGCGCAGTGCACCAGCACCGCTTCGGGCGGCTCGTCCCCCTCGCCGGCCAGCACCAGCTGCAGCCGCGCTCTTCGCGCCCCCAGCCGTCTGCGGTCGCCCGTCAGGGGCCACGGACCCGCCCAGCCCACGACTTCCCGGCCCGCGCCGCCCGCGATGCTGAGGCGCCGCGGGGGCGCCGTCACCTGCTCGCGCGCGGTGATCCCGACGGCGCGGCCGGCGTCGTCGAAGACCTGCGCCGGGACCGGCCGGGCGAGGACCGTCGCCGGGGACGGGGACGGCAGGCGTCCCGGCCAGGTCGCGTCCGGCGGCGTCGTCCGCTCGCGGGGGTCGCCCCACGGGACCAGCCGGACCCGGCCCGCGGGGTCGCGGCCGCCGTCGAGCACCGGGGTGAGCACGCCTTCGGGCCCGAGCAGGCCCTGGACGCGCACGAACGCGCGGGCCGCTCGCTCGTCGTCCTCGTCGGAGCCGCCGTTGCGCCACAGGTCGAGCTGCAGCGACCGCCCTTCGACGACCTCCTCGGGCTCCAGCCGCAGCCGCACGACACCGGACGTCGGACGCTGCCCGGGCGCGGCGCGCAGCCACCCTTCGAACTGCCAGCGCACGCGATCGGCGACGCCGGCGGGGGTCAGCGGTTCGGCGCACCGCCACGCCCGGCCGAGGTGTTCGCCTTCCTCGGTGACCGCGTAGATGCCGAGCCGGGTGCAGGCGAGGCCGTGCGCGGCGAGGCCCGCGCAGAACCGCGTCGCGAGCCCCTTGGCGAGGAACGCAGCGACGTCGACTCGCTCGACAACGGGGTCGAACTCCTCGGCGAGGCTCAGTTCGGGCGGCGGCCGTCGACGCAGCGGCGGCCGTTCGGACCGGCCGCGCGCCAGCCGGTGCGCGAGCAGCCCGTCCGCGCCGAAGCGGCCGGCGACGTCACGTTCCGGCAGGGCGGCGAACGCCCCGAGCGTCTTCAACCCGAGCCGGCGCAGCAGGTCGACGAGCTCCGCGCGGTGCGGGGAGTTCGTCGAACCCGGGCGCGTGGCCGAATTCCTCGCGGGCCTTCCGATCACCGAGCTCGACCAGCCCGGCGCCGACCGCGCGGAGCTCGTCGAC
>NZ_MUMI01000866.1 GCF_002155975.1 Amycolatopsis kentuckyensis | reverse complement strand
CCCGTGTGGCGGGCAAATTGCCGCGCGCTTCCCGTCTGGCGGGCTCGGCATTCCGGGCACCTCGGGCGTTGTGCGAATTCGCCTCGCAGTTATGTCCGGTCGTGCGGTTAGGCTGTTCGCAGAAGTGATCCAAAACGGCGAGAACCCCCGGGACCGGGCCTGGTCCACTGGGGGCTCTCGAACGGGGCGAAGCTCCGTTGGGCGACACACCTTGATGGGAGGTGCTCGCGGGATGAAGGCTACCCGCACGCGTGGAACCACACGCGCAGCTACGCCGTTCTTCCACCGCGATCACGCCATCCGGGCTGTACGCGCGCATGCTGACGCCAGCCTCCGGATTCAGGGGGTTGGGATGACCTAGTGGCCATCGGCCGCGCGCGCCAAGAAGAGTGGACTCGCCATCCCCTTCGGCCTCGCGCGGCCCGTCTACCGCCTGGATTCGCCACCAGAGCGGTCCGCTCAGATCCCGGCTGTCACCGGTTCTGAGCCGCGGCTTATCAAGCCGCTCATTTCCATCCGGCCCCTCATCAGGGCCAATGCAACACCCGCGGGCCCCCGCCAAGGGGCTTCGCGGTCGCAGTACCGAAGTACCGCTTCTCGTTCCGAGGCCCGGCCAAGGGGCCCCTCTGCGTTGATCCATATGGAAGGTCGGTATCGCCATAGTGCACGAGCGTGAGTCGTCTTGTCAGGTCGACCACGACCAGGCGTCAACCCCGCCGGGGGGGATTTCTGCTGGTTGTGGTGTCCCCCCTGGCGGGATTGTGACGTACATCACACACCTTGACTGTCACACGGATGACGCCGGTTCGGCGGACCGCCTGACCTCGGGGATGTTCCTGTGAGCGCGGGAGCGGCGTCGGCCGCCACGCTGGATCACCCCCTGTGGGAATCCGTCGACAACTCCGTCGACGGGGCTCCGGCCGGGCGCTCGCGGCGTTGGCTGCGGTCGGTGCCGACACAGGCCGGCCCGGTGCCGGAGCGTGGTCCGGCGCCCCCGCTGGCCCTGGGGCACGACGCCCAGGCCCGGTTTCGCGGTGCGGTGGGCGCGCTGCTGGATGCCCCCGGCCTCGAGGGCGCGTCGGATGCGGTCAGGTTGGCGGTGATCGTACTGGCGTCGCGGACCCCGTCCGAGACGGGTGTGGTGGAGATCCGTACGCCCGAACTGGGTCGGTGGCTGGGTC
>NZ_MUMI01000865.1 GCF_002155975.1 Amycolatopsis kentuckyensis | reverse complement strand
GTGTAGACGAGGACGTCCGGCCGGGCTTCGACCTTGGCCTGGTCGAGGGGACCGGGCGCGAACTCGTTCGACATCAGCAGGGCGCCGCCGACGGTGGGCACCGGGTCGGCGGGGTCGTAGGTGAACGTGTCGGCTTCCTCGCCGGTGTCCGGGGCTTCGAAGGTGAGCCGGTCCCCGGAACGCAGGAACACGTCGGTGTCGACCGCCCGGGCCAGGGGCCACTCCTGCTCCTCGCGCCACTGGTTGATCCCCATGACGAACAGCAGCACCGGCGGCAACTCGGGTTGCGAAGGTTCGCCGCCGGGGGAGAGCCACCGGCGGAACCAGCCGAGCTCGAGGTCGGCGAACCGGCCGCGGAAGCCCAGCAGTTCCGTGCTGGCGGCCAGCCCGAAGTTGACGTCGCCGAGGTAGCCCGTGGCGTTGCCGGTGTGCGACCACGGGCCCATGATCAGGTTCGCCGGCCGGCCGGCGGCTTGCATGGCCGCGAAGTTGTCGAGGGTGCCCTGGCAGAAGATGTCGTACCAGCCGCCGGTGTTCAGGCTCGGCAGGTCGACCTCCGCCTGCCGGCCGGCGACGCGGCAGGCCGCGCTCCACTCCGGGTCCCGCCGGGACCGTTCGAAGCCGAGTTCCGGGATGCCGTGCCGTTCGAAGGCGGGGTGGTGTCCGGCGGGCAGCTCCCAGTACGTGGTCTTCGCGACGGCGTCGAGATCGCCGACCAAGGCGAAGAGCGCCTGCCCCTGGGCCGTCGGGTCGCCGGCGTGCCGGCGCAGCAGGGTGTCGACGCTGTGCATGAGCGACCAGGGCACGGTGATCCCCAGTTCGAGGGCCCCGCCGCGGGCGAAGAGCCCGTCGTCCGGCTCGGACCAGGTGACCATCGGCGAGATCGCCTTCAGCTCCGGCGGCTTGGCGAGCGCGGCCATCCACTGCGAGTTGCCGAAGTAGCTGGCTCCGAACATCCCGACGGACCCGTTCGAGCCCGGGAGCGCGGCGGCCCAGCGAACCGTGTCGTAGCCGTCGTCCAGTTCGTGCGTGAACGGCTCCCACTCGCCGTCGGAGGCGAAGCGGCCCCGGGTGTCCTGGACGACGACGAGGAAGCCGCGCCGGGCCTTGCCGACCGGGTCCATCAAGGCGGCGAGCATCGGCAGGTTCTTGCCGTAGGGCAGCCGGGTCAGCAGCACCGGCCACGGCCCCTCGGCCGCGGGCCGGTAGACGTCGGC
>NZ_MUMI01000864.1 GCF_002155975.1 Amycolatopsis kentuckyensis | reverse complement strand
CACGGCCAGCACGAGACCGTCGGCGTCGAGCGCGGCCGCGTGGGTCCACCGGGCCGACCCCTGCCCGGCCAGCGCGTCGCGGAAGGCCGGGTCGTCCGGGGCGGGCGGCACCGGCAGCGGACCCGGCGCGGTGCCGTCCGCGAGGACGGCGTCGAGCCGCCCCGGTGTCTCCTTGCCGTAGGCCTCGGCCAGCCGCGCCAACGCCTGCCGGGACGGCAGGTCCCCGGCCGAGAGCAGCAGCGCGGCGGTGTCGGCTTCGCGCCGCACCGACGTCTCGACGTCGCCGCGCAGCTGGGTGGTGAGCACGAACGCGACCGGCACGGTGAACGCGCCGATCGCGATCGCCACCAGCAGCACGTAGCTGACGACGAGCCGCCGGTTCAGCGAAGTCGGGCGGCTCACCCGGCGACCACCAGCCGGAACCCGACCCCGCGGACCGTCTCGACCACGGCCGCGTCGCCGAGCTTGCGGCGCAACGCTCCGATGTGGACGTCCAGGGTCTTCGTCGGGCCGAACCAGTGGGCGTCCCAGACGGCCTCCATGATCTGCTCGCGGGTGAGCGCCGCGCCCGGCGCGTCCGCGAGGTAGGCCAGCAGGTCGTACTCCTTCGGCGCCAGCGCCAGCTCGGTGCCGTCCACGTGCACCCGGCGCGCCCGGCGGTCGATGACCAGCCGCCCGCCGGCGAGCGAATCCGGCGCCGGGGCGTCCGGTGTCCCGGAGGCGGCCGGCCGGGCCCGGCGCGCCACCGCCCGCATCCGCGCGATGACCTCGCGGACGCCGAAGGGTTTCGACACGTAGTCGTCCGCGCCGATCTCCAGCCCGACCACCCGGTCGACCTCGTCGGCCCGCGCGCTGATCACGATGATCGGCACGTCACCCCGGGCGCGCAGCTCACGGCAGACGTCGAGACCGTCCACATCGGGCAGTCCCAGGTCGAGCAGCACCATGTCCGCGGGCTCGGCGTCCAGCGCCTCCGCGCCCGTGCGCACCCACGTCACTTCATAGCCGTACCGCACCAGACCGCGCCGCAGCGAGTCGGCGATCGGCTGGTCGTCTTCCACCAGCAGTACCCGCACGGAAGCCGATCATGCCAGGTCAGCGACCGGTGCTGCCGTCGATCAGCTCACGGAGGACGTCGGCGTGTCCGGCGTGGCGGCCGGTCTCCTCGATCAGGTGGACCAGCGCCCAGCGCATCGACGGCGCGGTACGGCCGGGGCGGGCCACCGGCCGGGTCAGGTCGGTGCAGGCCTCGATGACCGCGTCGGACGCCTCGCACGCGGTGCGGTAGTCCGCCAGGACCGAGGCGACGGTCTCCTCCGGGCCCGGCCGGAAGGTGCCCGGCCAGTCGGCGACGTGCTCGCCGAGGAAGGTGAACCGTTCGACGTGCGCCAGGTGCCGGACCAGGCCCAGCAGCGACGTGCCCGACGGGACACCGGGCGTCCGGACCTGCGGTTCCGGCACGCCCTGGGCCTTGGCGGCCACGGCGGCCCGCAGGTGGTCGAGGAATCCGCGCAGCACGTCCTTCTCGGCCGGTCCGGTGCGCGGGGGCGGGGTGTCCCGCCGTCGGGTCCGGGTCATGGTGGGTCCTTCCTGCGGGTGCGGTGGCCGACGGGCGTCCCGGAACCGGGACGC
>NZ_MUMI01000863.1 GCF_002155975.1 Amycolatopsis kentuckyensis | reverse complement strand
CGAGCGTGCCGTTGCCGGCGAGCGCGGCGCCGAATCCGTCGCGGACGTGGGCGTAGGTCTGCTCCATCGACGGCCCCCAGGTGAAGTCCTGGCTGACGCCCTTGCCCGCCTCGCGGAACACCGCGTCGACGTCCTGGCCGCCGAAGAACTGCGTGTTCTCCGCCGACGCCTTTGCCGACTCCTGGGCGGCGACGGTGGCGGGGTAGATGCCGCCCTGGGCGGTCAGGATGGCCAGGGCCTGCGGGTCGCTGTTGAGCCACAGGGCGAACTGGGCCGCTTCGGCCGGGTGCTTGGTCCCGGCGAACACCGCGGTGGTCGAGCCGCCCCAGTTGCCGGAGCGCTGCTCACCCTTGGTCCACTGCGGCAGCGGCGCCACGGCCCACTTCCCGGCGGTCGAGGGCGCGGCCTTCGCGATCGTGCCGACGCCCCAGACGGCTCCGGTCCAGGTGGCGATCTGCCCGGAGTCCAGCGCCTTGTTCCAGGATTCGGAGAAGCCCTGGTAGTTCGAGACCAGGCCCTGCGAAAGCAGGTTCTGCCAGTAGTCGGCGACCTTGGTGGACGCGGGGTCGGTCAGGTTCACCTTCCACTGCTGGCCGTCCTGGGTGAACCAGTGCCCGCCCGCCTGCCAGACGAGACCGGCGAACCAGTTGACGTCCTTCTGCGGGAAGTGCGTGATCGTGAGGCTGGGGTCCGCCGCGTGCAGGGTCTTCGCGGCCTGGGCGTACTCGTCCCAGGTCGTCGGCACCGGCACGTGGTACTTCTCGAACAGGTCCTTGCGGTAGAACAGGCCCATCGGGCCGGTGTCCTGCGGGATCGCGAAGACGCCGTCGCCGCCGACCGAGGCCTGCGCCCACGTCCAGTCCACGAACTTCGCCTTGGCGTCCGCGACGCCGGGGCAGGCCGAGATGTCCTGCAGGCCCTGCTGGACGCGGAAGCCGGGGAGCGAGTCGAACTCGACCTGCCCCAGGTCCGGCGCCTGGTTCGCCTTCAGCGCGGTGAACATCTTGTTGTAGGTGCCCTGGTTGCCCTGGGGCGTCTGTTCGACGGTGACGTGGATGTCGGGGTGTCCCTGGTTCCACAGGGCGACGGCCTGGTCGATGCCGGGCAGCCAGGACCAGAACGAGAGCTCGACCTTCCCGCCGGACGGCGCACAGGCCGCGGCGGCCGGGGCGGCGGAGTCGGCACTCCCGCAGCCGGCGGTCACCAGGACGAGCACGGCGGCAGTCACGGCGGCGCCCAGCCGGCGGAGCCGTTTCGTCGGGGGAGAAGTACGCACCATTGCGTTCGGTCCTTTCGGGATGGCGGCGGCTTCGGCCGGGGCCTGGCGCGGTGGTCCGGGCATCGGAGGTGGCGTGCGCTTCAGCGGAGACCTCGCGGCGCGGGGCCGGCAGTCCACTGTGGACCGGCGGGACCTGCGGCGACGGCCCGGCCCAGCTGCCCACGGAGTGCCGCCCATGTCGCCGCCTCCTTTCGCGCCGTTGCTCGGGAACGTTCCCGGGAATGTTCCCGGCCGGT
>NZ_MUMI01000862.1 GCF_002155975.1 Amycolatopsis kentuckyensis | reverse complement strand
GGCCAGCAGCTCGACGTGCCCGCGTTCCTTGGCCGCGGATTCGCCGCTGTTGCACAGGATCGGCGCGTGCCCGGCTTCGCTCGCCGCCTCTTCGACGCCGCGGGCGACGTCGGCAACCCGTTCTTCACCGACGTCGCCCGCGGCGTCGAAGAGGCGGCGAGCGAAGCCGGGCACGCGGTGATCCTGTGCAACAGCGGCGAATCCGCGGCCAAGGAACGCGGGCACGTCGAGCTGCTGGCCGCGCAGCGGGTGCACGGGGTGCTGATCACGCCGGTGGAGTCCGGGCCGGTGCCGGTGCGGTGGCTGCGGGAGCGGGGGATTTCGGTGGTCCTGCTCGACCACCCGACCGCGGCGGACGACCTGTGCTCGGTCGCGGTGGACGACCGCCACGGCGGCGAGCTCGCGGTCACCCACCTGCTGGCCGAGGTGTGCGAGCGGATCGTGATGGTCACCGGCCCGGCCGGCGTCCACCAGG
>NZ_MUMI01000861.1 GCF_002155975.1 Amycolatopsis kentuckyensis | reverse complement strand
CGCGGTCGCCGAGGCACTGGCGGTGGCCGAGGTCGACCCGGCCGAGGTCCGGCTGGTCGAGGCGCACGGCAGCGGCACCCCGCTCGGCGACGCCATCGAGGTGGCCGCGCTCAACCGGGTGTACCGGGACGTCCCGCCCGGCACCTGCGCGCTCGGCTCGGTCAAGACGAACATCGGCCACCTCGACGCGGCCGCCGGTGTGGCCGGGCTGATCAAGGCCGTGCTCTCGGTGCGCCACGGCGTCATCCCGCCGAACCTGCACTTCACCGCGCCGCACCCGGAGGTCGACCTGGCCGGCGGGCCGTGTTACGTGCCGGTCAAGGCGGCCGACTGGCCGGACGTGCCGCGGCGGGTGGCCGGGGTGAGCGCGTTCGGCATGGGCGGGACCAACGTCCACGTGATCGTCGAAGAAGCACCGGTGCCCGGGCCGCGGGTGACGGCCGACGGTCCGCACGTGCTGCCGGTGTCCGCGCGGGACCCGGAAGCCCTGCGCGAGGCGCTGGCGGCGTTGCGGGACCGGCTCGCCGCCGACCCGCCGGACCTGGCCGACGTCGCCTACACCCTCGCCGTCGGCCGCCGGGAGCTCGCCGCACGGGCGGCGGTGGTCGCGACGACCGCGGCCGAGGCGGTCGAAGCCCTCGAGGCGCTGCTGGCGGACGGGACC
This sequence comes from Amycolatopsis kentuckyensis, assembly GCF_002155975.1. GTDB lineage: Bacteria > Actinomycetota > Actinomycetes > Mycobacteriales > Pseudonocardiaceae > Amycolatopsis > Amycolatopsis kentuckyensis. Next base: position 2,257 of record NZ_MUMI01000861.1, on the reverse strand, counting down.
GGCCTGGCCGGGCCGCCCGGTGCCGCCCGGGAGCTGGCCGCCCGCTGGGTCGGCGGCGCGGACGTCGACTGGGCCGCCCGGCACGACGGCGCGCGCCCGGGACGGGTGCCGTTGCCCGGCTACCCGTTCCAGCGCAGCAGGTTCTGGATCGACCCGCCGGCTCGGGGACACCACCCGTGAGCCGCACGCACGACCACACGGCCGCCACCGCGGCCGTGCCGAACTGGGGAGTTCACGTTGACCGACACGTTGCCCGGCACGGGCATCGACGGCCCGGCCCGGTCCCGCACCGGACTGTCCTATCCGGACACGACGGTCGCCGAGCTGATCCTGGCGCAGGCGGAGCGGACGCCGGACGCGCTCGCCGTGCGGCAGGGAGCCACCCGGCTCACCTACGCTGAACTCGTCGCCGCGGCCTGGGGCGTGGCCGCGGCCCTCCGCGCACGCGGGGTGGGCCCGGAATCCCGCGTCGGGGTGTGCGCCCACCGGGCGCCTGCCCTGGTGACCACCGTCCTCGGGGTCCTGTTCTCCGGCGGCTGCTACGTCCCGCTCGAACCGGGCGGCCCGCGGGCGCGGCTGGCCGGGATCGTCGCCGACGCCGGGGTCTCGCTGGTGATCGGCGACGCCGCGGTCGCGGAGTTCGGGCCCGCGCTGGGGATCGACGTCCCGCCACCCGCGGCGCCCGGGGGCTGCCCGGCCTCGCCGGACAGCACCGCGCACGTGCTCTACACCTCCGGTTCGACCGGGCGGCCGAAGGGCGTGCTCACCACCCACCGCAACATCGTCGCGTTCGCGACCGGGTTCGCCGGGCGGCTGGGGGTCGGCCCGGGCACCCGCACCCTCGGCGTCGCCTCGCCCGGGTTCGACGCGTTCACGATGGACGTCTTCGTGCCGCTGATCGCCGGCGGCTCGGTCCAGCTCGCGAGCTCGGCCGACCGCGCCGACCCGGAACGGCTGCGCCGGTTCGTCGTCGAGCACGACGTGAACTGGGGGTTCATCACGCCGACGCTGCTGTCGCTGCTGGACCCCGAAGACGTGCCCGGCTGGCGGACCATCGCCTGCGGTGGCGAGCCGGTGCCCGCGGGGCTGGCCGCCCGCTGGCTGCCCGGCCGGCGGTTCTTCAACGTCTACGGCCCGACCGAAACGACCGTCGTGGTGCTCACCGACGAGGTGACCGGCATCCCGGCCGACCCGCTGCCGCTGGGGACGCCGACGCCGGGCCACCGCGCGCACGTCGTCGACGCCGGGCTGCGGCCCGTCCCGCCGGGCGAGGTCGGCGAGCTGGTGATCGGCGGGCCCGGGCTGGCCGCGGGCTACCTGAACAGCCCGGAGCTGACCGCGCGCAAGTTCGTCGAAGACCCGTTCACGCCGGGGGAGCGGCTCTACCGCACCGGTGACCTGGCCCGGCTGCGTCCCGACGGCCGGCTGGAGTTCGCCGGCCGCGCCGACCGCCAGGTGAAGGTCCGCGGCCAGCGGATCGAGCTCGGTGAGGTCGAGGCCGCCCTCGGCGCGCACCCGGACGTCGGCGCCGTCGCGGTCGAAGCCGTGCCGGGACCCGGCGGTACGCGGCTGGTCGCGTTCCTCACCCCCGGGTCGGCGCCGTCCGACGAGGACATCCACGCGTTCGCCGGGGACCGGCTGACCGAGGCGATGCGCCCGGCCGCGATCCGGCGCCTGGCCGAGCTGCCCGTCAACCCCGTCACCGGCAAGATCGACCGGCCCGCCCTCCGCACCCTCGCCGAAAGCGAGCCCGGGGCGGCCGAGGTCCCCGCGTCGCCGGTGGCCGCGGTGTGGCGGCAGGTCCTGGGCGCGGCCGCCGGTCCGGATTTCCTGCTTTCCGGCGGGGATTCGATCTCCGCGATGCGGCTGGTCGCGGCGCTGCGGGCCGAGTTCGCCGCCGACGTGTCCGTCGAGGACGTCTTCGCCGGTCGGACCCTCGACGGGCTCGCGCGGCGGGTGGCCGCGGCCGCCCCGCTCACCGGGGCCGGCCTGACGACCGGGCACGCGCCGGCGTTGTCGCCGCCGCAGCGGAGGCTGTGGTTCCTCGACCAGCTCGCCCCGGACGCGGCCCCGTACAACATCGCGATGGCGTTCCGGCTGACCGGACCCCTCGACGTCGCGGCGCTGAAGGCCGCGCTCGGCGCGGTGGCCGAACGGCATGACGTGCTGCGCTGGCGCATCCGGCCGGTCGACGGCGTCCCGCGGGCCGAGTGCCTGCCGCCGGACGAGGTGGCCCTGCCGGTCGTCCCGGTGGCCG
>NZ_MUMI01000860.1:201-674 GCF_002155975.1 Amycolatopsis kentuckyensis | reverse complement strand
GTGCAGGCTTCGGATCGGGGTGGGGGAGGGGGTCTGGGTGGGGTGCCGGTTGTGCGGCCGCGTTCCGTTCACTGCCGGTGAAGCGCCGGTGAAGCGCCTGGGGCGCTGCTCCTTTGCCGGATTTCCGACCTCTGCCCGCCGGGGCGCCCCCCGTTTTCGACTCTACCGGCGGGCACCGACAGTTTCGGCCGCCCAGTCGCGTGGGACGAGGAACGACGCCAGCTCCGCCTCCGCGCTCCCGGGCTCGGGCGTGAACTCCGACTGCCACCGCGCCGACGGCGGCAGTGCCGTCAGGATCGTGTCGGCGTCGGCCTGCGCCGCGTCGTGGACGAGCGTGAACTCGACGTACCGGCCGCGGCGGTAGAGCTGCCACTGCCGCTCGCGTTCGCCGTACGGCACGTCCTTGCGCCGTCGCACGATGGGGAAGTACGCCGGGGCGATCGCCGCGATGCCCGCCGCCGTGAACGCCGCCG
>NZ_MUMI01000860.1:0-144 GCF_002155975.1 Amycolatopsis kentuckyensis | reverse complement strand
TCGGCGGCTTCGCGGTAGCGGAAGTGCGCCTGGAACGCCGGGACGTACGGGTTGCGCGGGTGCAGCACGACCGACAGCCCGGCCGCGAAGAACTCGTCCGAGAAGGCCGTGCTGACGACGGCACGCTCGAAGACGTCCCCGTTC
>NZ_MUMI01000086.1 GCF_002155975.1 Amycolatopsis kentuckyensis | reverse complement strand
CTGCCGGGCCTGCGGCAGCGCGTTCCCGGTGCTCAGGTGACGCTCGACGACGGCAGCGACCCGGCGCGCGCGGCGGCGCTGGCCCGGACCGCCGAGGTCGCCGTGGTGATGGTCGGGGACAACGAAACCGAGGGCAAGGACCGGCCGAGCCTGGCCCTCGACGGCAACCAGGACGCCCTGGTGGCCGCCGTTGCCGAGGCCAGCCCGCACACGGTGGTCGTGGTGAAGAGCGGCGGGCCGGTGCTCATGCCGTGGGCCGCGCGCGTGCCGGCGATCCTCCAGGCGTGGTACCCGGGCCAGCAGGACGGCGCGGCGGTGGCCGGCGTGCTCTTCGGCGACGTCAACCCGTCGGCGAAGCTGCCGATCACCTTCCCGGCGGCGGACGCCGACACCCCGGCGAACACCCCGGCCCAGTTCCCCGGCGTCGGCGGCGTCGCCACGTACTCGGAGGGGCTGCAGGTCGGCTACCGGTGGTTCGACGCACAGGGGCGAGCACCGCTGTTCCCGTTCGGCCACGGCCTGTCGTACACGACGTTCGCCTACTCGGGTCTTTCGGTGCGCGGTGCCGGCGACGGTGCCACGGCCACCTTCACGGTCCGGAACACCGGGCGCCGGCCGGGCACCGAGGTCGCCCAGCTGTACCTGGGCTTCCCGGCGGCCGCGGGCGAGCCGCCACGTCAGCTGAAGGGCTTCGAGCGGGTCTCGCTGGCGCCGGGGGAGGCCCGGCGCGTGACGATCCGGCTCGACGCGCGCGCGTTCTCCGCCTGGGACACGGTGAGCCACGCCTGGCAGCCGGTGCGTGGCGGGTTCACCGTGTCGGTCGGCGGCTCGTCGCGGTCCCTGCCGTTGCAGGTTCCGCTGGTCCGGCGGTGAGGCCTCAGCCCTTGCAGCCGGGCGCGGTGGCGGCGGCGAGCACCAGTTCCGGGGACGAGCTCACAGCGCCGACCGGGTCGTAGGTGCCGTCGACCTCCTGCTGCGCCTGCGTGACGGCCTCGGCCGCCGGGACCTGGGACGCTTCGTTGCCCGGCTTCGCGCGGTCGAGCGTGGCCTTCGCCTCGGCGGCGCGGTCGTGGGCCTTCGTGAACTTCGTGATCAGGGCCTGCCGCACCGTGTCGCCGAGCGGCACCGGTGCCGGCGGCAGCGCGGTGAGCTTGGCGACCGCCTCGCCGGTGCGGGCCTCGATGCCGGCCAGCGTCGCGCTGATCGCCTTCTGCGCCTCCGCGACCGACTTGGGCGTCGGCTGGCCGGGCTGGACTTCCCGGTTGGTGCGTTCCCGGTAGCCGTGGACGGCGGAGCAGAGGCCGTCCATCCAGCGCACGGCCGCCGGGTCGGCGGTCGGCGCGGACGTGACGGTCCCGATCGGGCTCGGGCCCGGGCTCTGGGCCGGTGGGGCCGGGGCCGGTGGGTTCCCGCACGCGGTCAACAGCAGGCCGGCTCCGAGCAGAGCGGCGGCAATCTTCATGGATCCCCCTCGCGTTTTGCCGGGTACACGCGCGAGCGGGCCGGAAGGTTGCGTCACGCGGCGGCGAGATTACCGCCCAGTGCCCGCAGGCCCTCGGCGGTGAGTTCGGCCCGCGTCCACTGCCCGACGGCGACGGCCCGCACGGGCCGGATCAGGCCGGCCCGCGCCAGCTGGTGCGCGGTCGCCTGGTCGCAGCAGGGCAGGCCGTCGACCCGCAGGTCGGGTTCGCAGCTGCAGGTGAGTTCGGCCCGCCCGGCCCCGACGGCCCGCAGCATCGCCATCGCCCGGCGATTCAGTTCGGTGTCCATGGTGGTCATCCCCCTCTGGTCGTGCCGACTATGAGGAGACGTGGCCGCCGTCACCGAATACGCGACTTCGCGCAGGGTCACCCGAACGGCTCAGGTGCGCTTCCCCCATCGCCGGTCGTCCGGTTCCTCGCCCCGCCGCAGGGCCTCGAGGTAGGCCCGGTCGACGGCGAAGCGGGCGGCGATCTCCCGGTTCCCGGCGACGGTGCCGTGACCGGGGATCAGGACGTCGACGTGCCGGGCGGCTTCTTCCAGCCGGTCGAGAACGGCCTGGTAGTCGCCGGGCTGCTCGTCGCGGCGCGGATCGAGGAGGGGGATCAGCACGTCGGAGAGCAGGTCGCCGGCGATCAGGACACCCCGGTCGGCGAGCAGGAGGGCGGCGTGGCCGACGGCGTGGGCGTCGTGCTCGATGACTTCGCCGGGGAGCGGGTTGCCGTTCTCCGGGAGCGGGGTGAGTCGTGCGATCGGTTCAAGGGGGATGTCCGGCACGGTTTCCTTCGCCATGGCCTGGGCTCGTTCCCGGGCTTCGCCGGCAATGCGGGCGTTGGCCGCGGTGGCGTAGCGGGGGACGTCGCCGAAGCGCGGGTGCCAGAGCAGGTGGTCCCAGTGCGGGTGGGTGGAGAACCCGGCGACGACGGGGATCCCGAGCCGGTCGAGGTCGTCGGCGAGCCCGTCGAGTTCCGCACCGCGGATGCCGGGATCGACGACGACGAGCCCGTCGTCCCCGCGCACCACGGTGGTGTTGCTCCAGACCCATTCGCTCTGCCGCACCCAGACACCGTCGGCCACCTGGTTCAGCACCGGGTCAGAGACGTTCCTGCAGCGCGTCCGCCGCGGCCAGGAGGTCCGCCGCCCAGCGGGCACCCGGCTTGCGGCCGATCCGCTCGATCGGCCCCGACACCGAAACCGCCGCCACGACCGTCCCCGCCGAATCCCGCACCGGCGCCGAAATGCTGGCCACGCCCGGCTCGCGCTCGGCCACGCTCTGCGCCCAGCCGCGCCGCCGGACCTCGAGGAGCGTGCGCTCGCCGAAGACCGCGTCCGCCAGGATCGTGCGCTGCGTGTGCGGATCCGCCCAGGCCGCGAGCACCTTCGCGCCCGAGCCCGCCGTCATCGGCAGGCGCGAACCGACCGGCACCGTGTCGCGCAGGCCGCTCGGCGGCTCCGCCGTCGCGACGCACACGCGCTGGACGCCGTCGCGCCGGTACAGCTGGACACTCTCGCCGGTGACGTCGCGCAGCTTCGGCAGCACCACACCCGCCGCGTCGAGCAGCGGGTCCGTCGAACCGCCCGCGAGCTCGGCCAGCGCCGTGCCGGGGCGCCAGCGGCCGTCCGGACCGCGGCGCAGCAGCCGGTGCACCTCCAGGCCGACCGCGAGCCGGTGCGCGGTGGCCCGGGGCAGGCCCGTCCGCGTGCACAGTTCCGCGAGGCCGCAGGGGTCGTCCGCGACCGCCTGCAGGACGGCCACTGCTTTGTCCAGTACTCCGATACCGCTATGCTGTCCCACGAACCGATACTAGCGTCCCGCACTTTGGGAAGTCCAGTATCTGGGAAACCCTGAACTCGAGCTGCGCTCCTCCTTCGCGGCTCGCACCCGATCTCGCAGGTGCGCGCCCGAGTTCGTCGACGAACCGTGGAAGGAGCCGGAGATGACCAGCCCGACCGGCAAGGCCCGCACGCTGGCGGAGAAGGTGTGGGAAAGCCACCTCGTGCGCCGAGGCGAAGGCGCCGAACCGGATCTGCTCTACATCGACCTCCACCTGCTGCACGAAGTGACCAGCCCGCAGGCCTTCGACGGCCTCCGCCTGGCCGGGCGGCAGCTGCGCCGCCCCGACCTGACCATCGCGACCGAGGACCACAACGTCCCGACCGTGGACATCGAGCTCCCCATCGCCGATCCGGTCTCGCGCACCCAGGTCGACACCCTTCGCCGCAACTGCAAGGAGTTCGGTGTCCGGCTGCACCCGATGGGTGACGCCGAGCAGGGCATCGTGCACGTCATCGGCCCCCAGCTCGGCCTGACCCAGCCCGGCATGACCGTGGTCTGCGGCGACAGCCACACCTCCACGCACGGCGCGTTCGGCGCCATCGCCTTCGGCATCGGCACGTCCGAGGTCGAGCACGTCATGGCCACCCAGACGCTGCCGCTGCGTCCTTTCAAGACGATGGCGATCACCGTCGACGGCGAGCTGCGCCCCGGCGTCACCGCGAAGGACATCATCCTCGCGGTGATCGCCAAGATCGGCACCGGCGGCGGCCAGGGCTACATCCTGGAGTACCGCGGCTCGGCCATCGAGGCCCTCTCGATGGAGGCCCGGATGACCGTCTGCAACATGTCGATCGAGGCCGGCGCCCGCGCCGGGATGATCGCCCCGGACGAGACGACGTTCGCGTACCTGAAGGGCCGCGCCCACGCACCGCAGGGCGCGGACTGGGACGCGGCGGTCGAGAACTGGCGGCAGCTGCGCACCGACGACGGCGCCGAGTTCGACGCCGAAGTGCACCTGGACGCGAGCGCGCTGACGCCGTTCGTGACCTGGGGCACCAACCCCGGCCAGGGGCTCCCGCTGGGCGCCGAGGTGCCCGACCCGGAGGCCATCCCGGACGAGAACGACCGCATCGCCGCTGAAAAAGCCCTGTCCTACATGGACTTGAAGCCCGGCACGCCGCTGCGCGAGATCGCCGTCGACACCGTCTTCCTCGGCTCCTGCACCAACGGCCGGATCGAGGACCTGCGGGCCGCGGCCGAAGTGCTGCGCGGTCGGAAAGTGGCGGACTCGGTCCGGATGCTGGTGGTTCCCGGCTCGATGCGCGTCCGCAAGGCCGCCGAGGCCGAGGGCCTCGACCAGGTCTTCACCGAGGCCGGTGCGGAGTGGCGCCAGGCCGGCTGCTCCATGTGCCTCGGCATGAACCCGGACCAGCTGAAGCCGGGCGAGCGCAGCGCGTCGACGTCGAACCGCAACTTCGAGGGCCGGCAGGGCAAGGGCGGCCGGACGCACCTGGTCTCGCCGCTCGTGGCCGCCGCCACGGCCGTGCGGGGCACGCTGTCGTCGCCGGAAGACCTGCTGACCGCCGCCCGCTGACCACCCGAGGAGCTACAGCCATGGAACCGTTCACCCAGCACACCGGCGTCGGCGTCCCGCTGCGCCGGTCCAACGTGGACACCGACCAGATCATCCCGGCGGTCTACCTCAAGCGGGTGACCCGGACCGGGTTCGAGGACGGCCTGTTCGCCGCCTGGCGCGGCGACGAGCAGTTCATCCTCAACCAGGAGCCGTTCCGGAACGGGAGCGTGCTGGTCGCGGGACCGGACTTCGGAACCGGTTCCTCCCGCGAGCACGCCGTCTGGGCGCTGATGGACTACGGCTTCAAGGTCGTCATCTCCGCCCGGTTCGCCGACATCTTCCGCGGCAACTCCGGCAAGGGCGGCCTGGTGGCCGCGCAGTGCGAGCAGCACGACGTCGAGCTGCTCTGGAAGCTGCTGGAGAACGAGCCCGGCACGGAGGTCACGGTCGACCTCGAGACCAAGACCGTGCGGGCCAAGGACTTCACCGCGCCCTTCCAGATCGACGACTACGTCCGCTGGCGGCTGCTGGAAGGCCTCGACGACATCGCGCTCACGTTGCGCCATGCCGGTGAGATCGACAGCTTCGAGGCGAGCCGCCCGTCCTGGAAGCCGACGACGACGCCGGTGCCCGCGAGCTAGCCCGGTCGCGGGGCGGAACCGCTTGCCCGGCAAGCGGTTCCGCCCCGGTGCCGGTGGCGCCGAACGGCCCGCCGCGAGCCCGTTGCCGGGGCCGGAACCCTGCCCGGGGCAAGGGAAAGTTCCGCGTGACGGTTGGAATTTGTGCTGCGTTGGTAATACCGTTGTCCCCAGCCGGCCGACACGGCCGTGGATCCTTCCTGGAGGACTGGACATGGCCAACAAGGCCCAGCTGATCGAGGCGCTGACCGAGCGCCTGGGCGACAAGAAGGCCGCTGCCGAGGCGGTCGACGGTCTGGTCGACATCATCATCCGGACGGTCAACAAGGGCGAAAAGGTCAACATCACCGGCTTCGGCGTGTTCGAGAAGCGCGCTCGCGCGGCACGGACGGCCCGCAACCCGCGCACGGGCGAAGCGGTGCGGGTCAAGAAGACGAACGTGCCCGCGTTCCGCGCCGGGACCACCTTCCGGGAGGTGGTCTCCGGAGCGAAGAAGCTGCCGAAGGCGGCCCCGGCCAGGCGGGCAACGGGGAGCACGGCCACGACCACCCGGACTCGCGCGGCGGCAGCGCCCACCCGCACGACGGCGGCCAAGGCAGCCCCGAAGGCGGCGGCCGCAAAGCCGGCAACCACGAGGACGCGAGCGACGGCGGCGAAGCCGGCGGCTTCGAGGTCCACGGCCGCGAAGCCGGCCACGGCGGCGAAGTCGACCACGGCGGCGAAGTCGACCACGGCTGCGAAGCCGACCACGGCGGCGAGGTCGACTAGGGCTGCGAAGGCGACCACCGCGGCGAAGCCGACTACTGCGGCGAAGTCGGCCACGGCTGCGAAGTCGGCCACGGCTGCGAAGAGCACGGCTGCGAAGCCGACCACAGCTCGCAGGACTCCGGCGGCCAAGACCACCGCAGCGAAGACCCCGGCCAGGCGAACCTCGGCCGCGGCGAAGAAGGACTGACCCGCCCGAAACTGTCGTAGGGCCCCGCGCGGCGTGCGTGGGGCCTTGCCGCATGTCCGGGCCCTGCGGCCCCGACAGGCAACCCCGGCCGCAAGCCGAAACCGGGCGTTCACGCCACCCCGGCCGGCTCACCGGAGCGCCTGCGGATGGGAAGTCACTCACCGCCAGCACCACCGTCCCGAACGGACACCTCCTCTCACCCGCCCGGCGCAACCGCACTCCCGGGACCGGTTCCGTCCAATTTCGCGAAGTTGCTTGAGCGCCCGGCCGAGTGATGCCACGCTGCGTTCCTCGGGCCCGCGTCCGGCGGGGCCGGCCGTGGGCGAGGCGAACCTGGGGGCGACCACCATCGACATCCGGCTGCTCGGCCCGTTCCAGGTGCTCGTCGACGGTTCGCCGGTCGTGCTGACCAGTTCCCGGCAGCGTGCTCTGCTCGCCACGCTCGCGCTCGCCGCCGGGCGGCTCGTCTCGATCGATGCCCTCGCCCGGGGCGTCTGGGGCGAGACCCCGCCCGCGCACATCCGGGGCAGCCTGCAGACCTACGTCATGCGCCTGCGCCGGCTCTGCGGTGAAGACACCGTCGTCACCGAACCGGACGGGTACCGGCTCGTCGTCGACCCGTCCCGGGTGGACGCCCTGCGCTTCCTCCAGACCCTCGACCAGGCCGCCGCCACCACGGAACCCGCGCGCCGCCGGGCTCTGCTCACCGCCGCTCTCGACGGGTGGGGTGGTGTTCCGCTCGAAGGCGTCGGCTCTCCCACCCTGGCCGCCGAATGGGGGCCGCTGCTGACCGAGCGGTACCTCTTCGCCGTCGAGCAGCGGATCGACCTCGATGCCGGGCTCGTGCCCGATGCGCGGCTCATCGCCGAACTCACCGATCTCGTCGCCCAGCACCCGCTGCGGGAGTCGTTGTGGGAACGGCTGGTGCGCGCCCTCGCCCGGTCCGGGCGCCGCGCCGAAGCGCTCGCGCGCTACGCCGGGCTGCGGGCGTTGCTGGCCGACGAACTCGGCGTCGAACCGGGCGAAGACCTCCGCCGCCTGCACGCCGAACTGCTCGCCGCCGACGCCGATCCGGCCGTCCACACCGTCCCGCGGCAACTGCCCTTCGACGTCGCCGGGTTCACCGGCCGCGGCCCCGAACTCGCCGAACTCGACCGGCTGCCGCCCGGTGACGCGTCCGGCATCGTCGTCATCGAAGGCACCGCCGGGGTCGGGAAGACGTCGCTGGCCGTGCACTGGTCCCACCGCGTCCGCGAACGCTTCCCCGGCGGCCAGCTGTTCCTCGACCTGCGCGGCCACTCCGCGGACACCCCGGTCACGCCCGGCGCCGCGCTGGCCGGCTTCCTGCGCGCCCTCGGCGTCCTGGCCGAGACGCTGCCCTCCACTGTGGAGGAACGCTCGGCGCTGTTGCGCAGCAGGCTGGCGGGCAGCCGCACCCTCATGCTGCTCGACAACGCCCGCGACGCCGACCAGGTCCGGCCGCTCCTGCCCGGGCCCGGCAACCTCGTCGTGGTGACCAGCCGCAACCAGTTGCGCGGCCTCGTCGCCCGCGACGGCGCCCGCCGCATCGCCCTGCGCTCCTTCGACGACCGCGACGCGGCCGCGCTGCTCGCCGGCAGCGTCGGGCCGCAGCGCGTCGCCGCCGAACCCGACGCCGTCGCCGAGCTCGCCCAGCTCTGCGGCCGCCTGCCGCTGGCACTGGCGCTGGCCGGGGAACGCGCTTCCCGGTTCTCCGGCGTCTCGCTCGCCGGAATCGTCGAAGAACTCCGCGACCAGCGGCTGCGGCTCGACACCCTCCGCGACCCGCAGGACGCCGGCACCGACCTCCGGGCCGCGTTCTCCTGGTCGTACAAGGCACTGCGCCCGGCCGCGGCGCGCTTCTTCCGGCTGCTCGGCCTGCACCCCGGCCTCGGGTTCAGCCTGGCCTCGGCCGCCGCGCTCGCCGGCGCCGACCTGCGGGAAGCCCGGGAACTCGCCGACCAGCTCGCCGCCGCCCACCTGCTCAACCAGCCGGGCACCGACCGCTACCAGTTCCACGACCTGCTGCGCGTCTACGCGGGCGAACTCGTCGAGTCCGAGACGACGGAGGCCGAGCGCGCGGCGGCGCTGCGCCGGCTCGTCGACTGGTACCTCGCCAGCGTCGCCGAAGCGAACAAACTCGTCCGTCCCGACCTGCTCACCGAGGACATCACGCTCGACCCGCCGCCGCTGCCCGCCGTCCGCTTCGCACAGCACGAGCAGACGATCGCCTGGTACACCACCGAACGTCAGGCCCTCACCGCGCTCGTCGGCATCGCCGCCGGGCACGGCTGGACCGCGCACGCCTGGAAACTCGCGTGGCTCCTGCGCGGGTTCTTCGCCGAGCGCCACGACCGCGACGACTGGATCACCACCGCCCGCGCGGCCGTCGCCGCCACGCGGGACGCCGGGGACGGGACGGGTCTCCAGTACAGCGCCAACAACCTCGGCTCGGCCTACCTGCGGACCCTCCAGCCCGACAAGGCGATCGAAGCGCTGGAGGAAGCGCGAGCGGCCTCCGAGGGCGGCGACGGCACCGCGCTGACCGTGGCGATCCTGTCCAATCTCGCCGGCGCCTACTACGTCCGTGCCGAATACGCCGAAGCCGAGCGGTACGCCCTCAAAGCCGTCCACCTCGCCCGCGACCACGGCCAGCGCACGTTCGTGCCGCACGCGCTCCTCAACGTCAGCGCCAGCCGCATCGGCCTCCGCGACTACGACCACGCGGCCGAAGCCGCCCAGGCGGCCCACGAAGCCTTCGCGGAACTCGGCGACCGCTACCACGCGGCGCTCGCGCTGGGGAACGTCGCCGAGGCGCTCGAAGGAGCCGGCCGACACGAAGAAGCGGAGCGCGCCGGGCTCGACGCTCTCGCCGAGCTGAAGGAACTGAACGCCGACTACGGCACGATCGACGTCCAGATCACCCTCGGCCGGCTCAAGCACCGCACCGGCCGCGCGCACGAGGCGGGCGGCCACTGGGCCGAGGCGCTGACCGTCAGCCAGCGCCTCGGCGACCCCCGCGCAGCGGAGGTCCAGGCTCTGCTGGCCACGGTGCCGACAGAAACCCCCTCGCCCGGGGATGCGCCGTACCCCTAGCCCGGCGCAGCCCAGTGGGACCCTGGACAAGTACACCAAGATCGACTGTCACGCCGCTGTCGTCGTGACAGCGGCG
>NZ_MUMI01000859.1 GCF_002155975.1 Amycolatopsis kentuckyensis | reverse complement strand
CGCCGCCCCACGGCTGGGCCGCTAGCAAGGAGACCCCATGTCCCAGCAGAACTTCCCGGCGGCGGGCGGCGACACCCTGATCGCGTGCCTGCGCCACTGGGCGGCGACCACCCCCGACACGCCCGCCCTCACCTTCGCCGACTTCACCGCCGACCCCGCCGGACGGCGGCGCAGCCTCACCTGGCGGCAGCTGGCCGAACGCGTCGACGCCGCCGCGGGCGCGCTGCCGGTGTCGCCGGGCGACCGGGTCGCCGTGCTCTGCCCGCAGGGCCCGGACTATGTCATCGGGTTCCTGGCCGCGATCGCCGCGGGCGCGATCGCGGTGCCGCTGTTCGACCCGGGCCTGCCGGGCCACGCGGGACGGCTCGCCGCGGTCCTCGCCGACTGCGCGCCGTCGGCCGTCGTCACCACCGCCGGCGCCCGGCCGGGTGTCGAAGCGTTCCTCGGCCGGGACATCGCGGTCGTCGCGGCCGACCGGCCGGAGCCGGCGCGGACCCGGCCCGCGCCCACCGCGGCCCCGGGCGACGTCGCCTACCTGCAGTACACGTCCGGTTCGACCCGCAGCCCGGCCGGCGTGGTGCTGAGCCACGCCAACGTGCTCGCCAACGTCACCCAGGCGGTGCGCGGCCTCGGCCTCGACCCGACGGCGGCCACCACGGTTTCGTGGCTGCCGCTGTTCCACGACATGGGTCTCGTCCTCGGCCTGCTCACCCCCTTGGCGTTCGGCCTGCGCTCGGTGCTGATGGACCCGCTGGCCTTCATCGAGCGGCCGGTCCGCTGGCTGGAGCTGCTCGGCGACCACGCGGGCAGCTGGAGCGCCGCCCCGAACTTCGCCTTCCACTACTGCGCGAGCCGGATCCGCGAGGCCGACCGCGCGCGGCTGCGGCTCGGCCGCGTCACCGCGATCGTCAACGGCGCCGAGCCGATCAACCCGGACGTGCTCGGCCGGTTCCACACCGCCTTCGCCACCGCCGGGTACCGGCCGGAGATGACCCGCCCCGCCTACGGCCTGGCCGAGGCCACCGTCTTCGTCACCACCGGCCCGGCCGCGGCCCCGCGCGTCACCACCTTCGACCGCGACGCCCTCGCCACGGGCACCGCGCGGCCGGCCGCCGACGGCGTCCGCCTCGTCGCCTGCGGCGCCCCGGCCGGGCAGC
>NZ_MUMI01000858.1 GCF_002155975.1 Amycolatopsis kentuckyensis | reverse complement strand
AGCCGGTCCTGCGCCGCGTAGAGCACGCTGTACACCACCTGCAGGTATGCCTTCAGCTTCGGCTCGGTCCCGGACGGCCGTACGACCACACGCACGCCCTCACCGGTCAGCCGCACGACGTCGGCGTCGACGCAGGCGTTGTTCGAAGCGGTCGTGGCCGGGGCGACCCACCCGGACATCGAAGGGGTGGAGGTGGTCCGCCGCGCCGCGCTGGCGGCCACCGCCACCGACGTCCTCGAAGCGGACGGCTACCTGCTGGGCACGCCGGCGAACCTGGGCAGCATGAGCGGCGCGCTGAAACACTTCTTCGACACGATCTACTACCCGTGCCTGGACGAGACGCGCGGTCGCCCGTTCGGGTACTGGATTCACGGCAACAGCGACACTTCGGGCACGGAACGGCAACTGCTGGCGATCACGACCGGGCTGGCGTGGGCGAAAGCGGCGGAATCCGTCATCACGACGGGTGATCCGGACAAAAAGACGCTCGAAGCGTGCACCGAACTGGGCGGCACGCTGGCCGCCACGCTCATGGGCTGAAACGTAAAGGGGCCTGTCACCGGAAGCCCTGGGGGTCGACCTCCGGCAACAGGCCGTGGCCAAGGGTTCGCCCGAGGGCGATCAACCTTGACCTCTGAAGCGTACTACAGACGGCCGATCATGACGAGTCGAAGGCGCGACAACCTCTCGCCTGAGCTGTTC
>NZ_MUMI01000857.1 GCF_002155975.1 Amycolatopsis kentuckyensis | reverse complement strand
ACCGCAGCCCTTCGGCGATCTGGCTGCGCAACGGCGTCCGCTTCGCCGCGACGACGGTTTCCCGCACCCGGATCGCGCGCACGCACAGCACGGAGACGCCGAAGCTGACCGCGTCCACGAGGATGCCGCTGACCGGGCCGAACGCCTGCGCCAGCAGCCCCGCCAGGCCGGGGCCGGCGACCTGCGTCGCGGATTCGCTGCCGTCCAGCTTCGCGTTGCCTTCGAGCAGGTCGTCCTTGCCGACCAGCGTCGGGAGGTAGGCCCGGTAGGCGAGGCTGAAGAACACCTTGGCGACCCCGCCGAGCAGGGCCGCGACCAGCAGGTACGGCATGGTCAGCAGCCCGAAGGCGGCGACGAGCGGGACACTGCCGAACACCGCCATCGAGACGGTGTTGCAGATCAGCATGACCGGGCGCTTCGGCAGCCGGTCGACCCAGGCACCCGCCGGCAGGCCGATCACCAGCCAGGGCAGCCAGGCCACCGCCGTCAGCAGCGCGACCCCGAAGGTGCTCGCCTGCAGCGTGACCACCGCGACCAGCGGCAACGCCGTGCTCGCCACCATGCTGCCGAGCATGCTCGTGGTCTCGCCGGTCCAGAGCAGCCGGAAGTCCCTGTTCCCCCAGAGCCCCTTCACGGCTGGCCCAGTGACGTCCGCGCGGCGAAGAAGACCGGACGGCGCTCGACCCCGTCACCGGGCTTGGTGCGGTTGTCGAACTCGCTGATCAACAGGAAGATCCGCTCGTTCAGCTCGTCCAGCTCGGCGGTGGACAGCCGCAGCCAGGTGTCCATGCTGAACGGCGCGCCGCGCCACTCCTCGGGATAGTTCTCCCGGGTGGCGATCCACTGGCGGGCGATCGCCGTCTGGTGGTCGAGGGTGAGCACCTCGGCCGCCTCGGCGACCGGGTCGTCGGGGAAGTCCGAGGACGCCCACCGCAGGGTTTTCGACGTGCGCTTCCACCAGCGTTCCCGCTGGTCACGAGCGAGTTCCGGCGCCTCTTCGACCAGCCTTGCCGCGGCCAGCACCTTCATGTGGTGACTGATGTTGCCCACCGCTTGGCCGCTTTTGGCGGCCAGCACCGACGCCGTGGCGGGGCCGTCGAGGTGCAGCAGCTCCATCAGGCGGCGGCGCAGCGGGTGGGACATGGCGGCCAGCACCTTCGAATCCCGGATCTCCCGGATGTCGTCGCTCATGACGCACAAGAGTAGTTGTACAAGAGCTCTTGTGCAATGGCGCTTGTACGTCTCCCTCCCGTAAGCTTCGGCCATGGGTTTCGTCGCATGGGTGATCTTCGGCGCCATCGTCGGCTGGATCGCCAACCTGGTCGTCGGCGGACGGGCGCGGCAACGCCTGGGTTGCCTGGTCAGCGTGCTCGTCGGGGTCGTCGGCGCGGCGCTGGGCGGGCTGCTCTACCGGCTCGCGACGGGCCAGGCGAAGACCTTCGACTTCGACTTCCCCAGCTTCGGCGTGGCCATCCTGGGCGCGGTCGTACTGCTGGCGATCCTGCGGCTCGCGACCGGCCTTGCCCGGCGTCCGAGTGACCGTTGGTAACTTTTGCCGGACGAAAAGTGATCAACAGGCCTTCCGGCGCTAAACTGCTCCCTCACGCGCATCTCCCGGTGGCCGGGTGCGTGCGCCGTCGGGGGGCGGATGCACCCGGCCCCGGTTCTTCGCCTTCATCGCCTCGATGACGACGTCCACCGCGCGCACGGGGTCGACGAGCGACGGCACGGGCACCTCGTCGATCTCCCGACGCCACGCGCCGAGGAGCTCGCGAAGCCGGGCTTCGGCGGGATCGTGGCGGTCGCTCATCGGTCCTCACAGGTCAGTCGGGGCAGCGCCCCGAACGGCGGCAACTACTGAGAGTTATCGGCGAAATCGACCTTGCGTTACGACGAGCCGATCTTTCCCACCCGCCACGGTGACCCCCTCCCGGAGGAGTCCGGCAGGGGCGCTCGGACACGCTCACCTGGGGCAGCGGTAGCGTGGGGGCGCCCGTACGCGGCCGCCGGACCCCGGCGCCCATGCGTTCTTCCGACACGAAACCAGGGGACCCGACCATGAGCGGCACCCGGCCGGATTCCGCCGGCAACCCCGTCGCCCACGCCGTCCAGCTCGCCCGCGAGACGCTGCCGCCGATGCACCCCGCCGGTCGCCCGTTCGTGGCGGGCGGCGTCGCCGCGACCCTGCTCGCGCGCC
>NZ_MUMI01000856.1 GCF_002155975.1 Amycolatopsis kentuckyensis | reverse complement strand
TCGGCGCCCAATCCCGCAGGCCGAGCGGGTCCGCGCCCGCCACCAGCGCGGGAGCCAGCGCCCGCGTCGCCGCCAGCGTCGCCACATCGGGGTGCGGCCCGGCGAAGGAAGCCCACAGCTCCAGGTCACCGTCGGCGAGAGCCGTGCGTACCCGGTCCGGGCGAGTCGGCGCCACGTGCTTGATCACCTCGGCGACCGGGCCCGGCGGCAGGACACCCTCCAAGTCCGAAACCGGACGATGCAACGACGCTGTGTGCGTGCGCTCCTCGACATCCAGGTCGAGCGGCGCCAACCCCTCGGCCCAGTCCGGTCGCCCGCCGGATGCCTCGAACAGCATCGCCCAGGCGCGCGCCCGCACCGAGTCGGCGGCCAGCGCTGTCACCGGCCGCTCGGTCCGGGCCAGCCACTGCGTGACCAGCCGGTCGGCTTCTTCGAGGGCGCCGGAAACCGCGATCAGCAAGGCCGCGTAACCCACCTGGTCGTCGACGCGCGCTTCAGGCGCCGTCAAGACGTCGCGGACCGCCGCTTCGAGGTAGTCCT
>NZ_MUMI01000855.1 GCF_002155975.1 Amycolatopsis kentuckyensis | reverse complement strand
CGGCCGTCGCCGACGTCGTCAGCCTCGTGCAGCGGCCCGTCTCCGGCAGCGGGGAGCTCTACGTCGGCCGTCGTGACGACGTCGGACGGCACACCTGCCTGCAGCAGCCGCTGCACTACGCCGACACCGACTGGGGCCGCTACCTCAGCTACACCTCCGGCTCGGGCGACGACGCCGTCATCCACATCGGCCCGGCCGGCCCGCAGGAACTGGCCGACACGCTCACCGAGCTGGCCGGCACCCTGAACTGAACGAAATGCGGGTGCGGGAGCCGACCCGGAGGCGCTAACGTGACAGCGCTGTTGTATCCGGGCGGGAGGACGCGCCGATGTACCCCGAGATCGAACCCTACGACCACGGCCTGCTCGACGTCGGCGACGGCCACGAGATCTACTGGGAGACCTGCGGGAACCCGGACGGCAAGCCCGCGCTCGTCGTCCACGGCGGCCCCGGCTCCGGCTGCTCGGCGAACGTCCGCCGGTTCTTCGACCCCGCGCGCTACCGGATCGTCCTCGCCGACCAGCGCGGCTGCGGCCGCAGCACCCCGCACGCCGGCGCCCCGGTCGCCGACCTCTCCGCCAACACCACCGACCACCTGGTGGCCGACTTCGAGCGGCTCCGCACCCACCTCGGCATCGAGAAGTGGTTGCTGTTCGGCGGTTCCTGGGGCTCGGTGCTCAGCCTGACCTACGCGCTGCGCCACACCGGGCGCGTCAGCGAAATGGTCCTGATGGGCCTCGCCACCGACCGTTTCATCGAGATCGAGATGCTCATCCGCGGCCTCGGCGCCTACTTCCCGGACGGCTTCGCCAAGTTCCGCGAAGGCGTCCCGGAAAGCGAGCGCGACGGCGACCTTTCGGCCGCCTACCACCGGCTGCTGATGGACCCGGACCCCGCCGTCCACCACCAGGCCGCGAAGGACTGGTGCGCCTGGGAGGACGCGATGCTGCCCGGCGTCCCGCCGCACGACGTCTTCGAAGACCCGGCGTACCGGCTCTGCTTCGCCCGGCTCGTCACGCACTACTTCAGCAACCGCGCGTTCCTCGAAGACGGGGAAATCCTGCGCCAGGCCGGCCGGCTCGCGGGCATCCCGGCGGTGCTGGCGCAGGGCGTGC
>NZ_MUMI01000854.1 GCF_002155975.1 Amycolatopsis kentuckyensis | reverse complement strand
CGCCGGGCCGCTGGTACCCGAGCGTGCGGATGCTCTCCAGGACCCGCCGCCGCGTGCGCGGCGAAATCGGCCGTTTCCCGGTGATGACGTAGGACACCGTGCTGGGCGAAACGCCGGCCGCGCCGGCCACGTCGGCGACCGTGACGGTCTTGTGGCCGGGGGTTTCCCCCGTCGCGCCGGCGGAATTCTGCGTCATCGATGACCTTCCGGATCGCGATTGTCCGCTTCGTTGTCCGGCGAGGAGTGTGACCGGTAACATGAAATGCGGAGGCCGACGGTAGTGGGCGCGACTCAGCTGGTCAAGCGGGTCGTGAATTCGAGTGTTTCGACGCTGCGCCGATACGGGCGAACGGTCGATCCGGTTGTTTCGGAAAGATCACGACCACGTGGCGATCATGAGATTTACAATCGGCCGCGCTCGCCTTACCCTCCACGCGGGATGCGCGAATCCTTCGCGTGGGGGTGTTCTGGGAGGTGGCCGCGTGGCGTACGTGAAGCGAGGGCGGGTATCGGCCGACGAGCTGGTGCGCCGGGTCCAGGCCGAAGAA
>NZ_MUMI01000853.1 GCF_002155975.1 Amycolatopsis kentuckyensis | reverse complement strand
CCCGGGAGGCCGCGTCGAAGTCGGCCCCCGGGGCTTCCGGTCGGCAGCCCGCGCCGCCGCCGGTCCCCAGGGCGCCCGGAAGCCTGCGTCGAAGCCGACCCCCGCGGCTTCCGGTCGGCAGTCCTCGGCCGGTATCCGGGCGTGGCGGTGCCTGCCTGCGCCGAGCACCCGTGCCCGTGGGCGTGCGTCCGGGTGGCGGTGGAGGTGATTCCGGCGTGACCGAACTCCTCGGCCCATCGCTTCGCCCTGTCCGCCCGCCGACCCGCCCGGTCGGCAGCCTCCGGCTGGCACCCCAGCGCGCCGGCATCTGCCTGCGCCAACCAGCCGTGCCTGCCGGGGTGCGTCCGGGCGGCCGGGTGCCGGTAGAGGTGACTCCGGCACGCGGCTGGGTGGCGGTGAAGGTGACCCCGGCATGACCGACTTCCTCGGCCCACCGCCCCGCCCTGTCCGCCTGACTCCGCGGCCCGCGCTGGTTCTCACCGTCGCGAGCCTCCTCGGGCTGGCCATGTTCTGCTGGCCGCTGCTCGCCCACCCGCAGCCGACCGCGGCCGCGCACACCGCTGATGCCCCGTTCGTCTTCATGGCGACGCTGCCCGTGCTCATCCTCGTCGTGCTCGCCGAGCTGTCCCGTGGGGGCATCGACGCCAAAGCGCTCGCCCTGCTCGGTGTGCTCTCGGCCGTCAACGCCGGTCTTCGGCCGCTCGGGGCCGGGACCGGGGGGATCGAGCTGGTCTTCTTCCTGCTCGTGCTCGCCGGCCGCGTC
>NZ_MUMI01000852.1:1001-1205 GCF_002155975.1 Amycolatopsis kentuckyensis | reverse complement strand
TCGCCGACCCGCCGATCTGCTTCGAACTGCACCGCGAGGACCAGGAACACACCACCACGTTGCTGCGGGAGGGCCGGGTGATGGCCGCGGTGACGTCGTCGGCCGCCCCGGTGCAAGGCTGCTCCGTGCGCCCGCTCGGCGCCCTGCGCTACCTGCCGCTGGCCCATCCGGAGTTCGTGGCGCGGTGGGTCACCGGCGCGCTGC
>NZ_MUMI01000852.1:672-951 GCF_002155975.1 Amycolatopsis kentuckyensis | reverse complement strand
CGTCGCCGCGGTGGCCGCCGGGCTCGGCTGGGGCATGGTGCCGGAGGTGCAGGCGGCAGCCGGGCTGCGGGCCGGCACGCTGGTGCCGCTCGTGCGGAACCGGCCGGTGGACGTGCCGCTCTACTGGCAGCAGTGGAAACTGGACCTCCCTGCACTGTCCACAGTGGCCGAAGCGGTCGCGGCCACGGCGGCGTCCTCCTTGCGCGGCCCCGGTTCCTGACCCTCAGGCCGGCATCAGCCGTTCGGAGGCGACGCCGGCCGGCGGATCCGCCGCGTGCG
>NZ_MUMI01000852.1:0-663 GCF_002155975.1 Amycolatopsis kentuckyensis | reverse complement strand
CCAGCTCCGACGGCAGGTCCGCGTCCGGCTCGTCCGGCAGCGGGTCCGGCGCGGCCGTGACGCCGTCCCGCGGGGGGCCGTCGGGCTCGGGGTGCCGGTTGTCGTCGAGGTGCTCGAGCAGGGTGGTGAGACTGCCGAGGACGTAGCGGTGCCCGAACCGGGTGGCGATCGCGAGGGCCCGGTGGAGGTGCCGGCCGGCCTGGTCGTCGTGGGCGAGCGCGTGTTCGGCGCGGGCCAGCCAGTAGAGCGGGGCGACGTCGGGGGCCAGGTCCGCGTCGGACACGGTGGCCATCAGCGTCCTGGCCTTGAGCAGCTGGTCTTCGGCGGCCCGCCCGGTGGGGTCGGTGAGGCTGGCCAGGGCCAGCAGCAGGGCGCGCGGGCCCGCGTCGGTGGCCGGGTCCAGGTGGTCGGCCAGCGGGCCGAGACCGGGCACGCCCTTCGCGGACGAGAGGATCGACAGGTCGGGGACCGCGGTGGGGTGCCGGCTGCCGACGGTGGTGGCGAGCAGCTCCGCGACCAGCCGGGCGTGGGTGCGGTGGTCGCCGGGGTCGACGATCCGCAGCCCGATGCGGAGCAGGTCGCCCGCCGCTTCGCGGTTGCCTTCCAGGTGCAGCGCCCGCCCGGCCCACAGCGCCGTCTCCGGGCAGTGCGCCACCTGGTCGA
>NZ_MUMI01000851.1 GCF_002155975.1 Amycolatopsis kentuckyensis | reverse complement strand
GTCGCCGAGCTGGCCGAACTCGGTGTCGAGATCGTCGAAGAGCCCGCCGAAAAGACCCTCAACGCCGCCTTCCGCCACGGCGAAGCCCTGCTCAAAGCCGACGATCCCGCCACCGTCGTCGGCGCCCTCCAAGCCGATCTCCCCGCCCTGCGCGCCGGCGACCTCACGGCCGCCCTCGCCGAAGCGGCCGGGAGCAGGGCCTTCGTCGCCGATCGGCAGGGCACCGGCACCACCCTGCTGCTCGCCGCCCCCGGTGCGCCCCTCGATCCCCGGTTCGGGCCCGGCTCGGCCCGGAAGCACGCCGAGTCCGGGGCGATCCCCCTGCGCCAGGCCTTGCCGACCCTGCGCAGCGACGTCGACACCCCGGATGATCTCGCCCACGTCCGCGCCCTGGGTGTCGGGAAACACACCTCGGCGTACCGCGCTGAGCTGTTCATCTGACCTTCACCGCGGTCTGCGCAATTCCGCGTGACGTAGTGAAGAATGGGGGCCGTGAGCACAGACGACGGCGGCACGCCCGCACCGCGGAGGCGACGGAACCCGGCCAGCGGATCTTCGGAGGCGGCGAAGAAGACCACCCCCGCCAAGAAGGTGCCGTCGAAGTCCACCGCACGCGACACCGCCGCCCGTGCCACCGCCGGCAAGGCGAGAACCCGCAAGTCCACGTCGCCCGCGGCCACCCCGGCCACGACGCGGCGCCGCAGCTCGACGCAGGGCAACGCGCGGGCGGCCGAGGAGTTCCGGGCCGTCCCGTCGGCGCCGCCCGCGGTCACCGCCGCGCCGACAGCCGTCGAGACGCTGCCCGACGACCGGTACTTCAACCGCGAGCTGTCGTGGCAGGACTTCAACGCCCGCGTGCTCGCGCTGGCCGAGGACGAGTCGCAGCCGCTGCTCGAGCGGGCGAAGTTCCTCGCGATCTTCGCGTCCAATCTGGACGAGTTCTACATGGTCCGCGTCGCCGGCCTGAAGCGCCGCGACGAGACCGGCCTGCTGGTGCGCAGCGCGGACGGGCTCACCCCGCGCGAGCAGCTCGGCTACATCGCCAAGCGCAACCAGGACCTCGTCGAGCGGCAGACCGGCGCGTTCGAGAAGCACCTGCGCCCGCAGCTGGCCGAGCAGGACATCCACATCGTCGGCTGGGCCGACCTGGCCGGCGCCGACCAGCTCCGGCTGTCGAGCTACTTCTCCGAGCAGATCTTCCCGGTCCTGACGCCGCTGGCCGTCGACCCGGCGCACCCGTTCCCGTACATTTCGGGCCTTTCGCTCAACCTCGCGGTGACGGTCCGCGACCCGGAAGGCGGCACCGAGCGCTTCGCCCGGGTGAAGGTGCCGAGCAACGTGCCGCGCCTGATGCGCGTCGAGACCGAGCGCACCAGCCGGACGGCGACCTTCCTCCCCCTCGAAGAGCTCATCGCCGCCCACCTCGGCGAGCTGTTCACCGGCATGGACGTCACCGAGCACCACGTCTTCCGCGTCACCCGCAACGCCGACTTCGAGGTCGACGAGGACCGCGACGAGGACCTGCTCCAGGCCCTCGAACGCGAGCTGGCGCAGCGCCGGTTCGGCCCGCCGGTGCGCCTCGAGGTCGCGCAGGACATGAGCGAGCACATGCTCGAGCTGCTGCTGCGCGAGCTGGACGTCGACCCGGCGGACGTCGTCGAGGTGCCCGGGCTGCTCGACCTGACCTGCCTGCACCAGCTGTCCGGAGTGGACCGCAAGGAGCTGAAGGACCGGCCGTTCGTGCCGGCGACGCACCCGGCGTTCGGCGAGCGCGAGACGCCGAAGAGCGTGTTCGCGACGCTGCGCGAGGGCGACGTGCTGGTGCACCACCCGTACGACTCGTTCTCGACCAGCGTGCAGCGGTTCATCGAGCAGGCGGCGGCCGACTCGAAGGTCCTCGCGATCAAGCAGACCCTGTACCGGACGTCCGGTGACTCGCCGATCGTCGACGCGCTGATCGACGCGGCCGAGGCCGGCAAGCAGGTCGTCGCGCTGGTGGAGATCAAGGCGCGCTTCGACGAGCAGGCGAACATCACCTGGGCGCGGACGCTGGAGCGTGCGGGCGTGCACGTCGTGTACGGCCTGGTCGGGCTGAAGACGCACTGCAAGGTGTCGATGATCGTGCGCCAGGAGGGCTCGACCATCCGCCGCTACTGCCACATCGGCACCGGCAACTACAACCCGAAGACGGCGCGGCTCTACGAGGACATCGGCCTGTTCACCGCCGATCCGAGCATCGGCGCGGACGTCACCGACCTGTTCAACGTGCTCACCGGCTACTCGCGGCAGGACACGTACCGGACGATCCTCACGTCGCCGCACGGTATCCGCCGCGGCATCGTGCGCGCGATCGGCGAAGAGATCGAGCTGGCGCGGGCCGGGCAGGACGCCGGGATCCGGATCAAGTGCAACTCGCTGGTCGACGAGCAGGTCATCGACGCGCTCTACCACGCGTCGCAGGCCGGGGTGCCGGTCGAGATCGTGGTGCGCGGGATCTGCACGCTCAAGCCCGGCGTCGAAGGGCTGTCGGAGAACATCCACGTCCGCTCGATCCTCGGCCGGTTCCTGGAGCATTCGCGGGTCTTCAACTTCCGCGCCGGCGGCACGCACTGGATCGGCAGCGCCGACATGATGCACCGCAACCTGGACCGGCGGATCGAGGCGCTGGTGCGGGTCAAGGACCCGAAGCTCACCGCGCAGCTCGACAACATCTTCGATTCGGCGCTGGACCCGGCGACGCGCTGCTGGGTGCTGACCGCGAGCGGCGAGTGGTCGCCGTTCCCCGCCGACGGTTCGCGCGTGCGCGACCACCAGCTCGAGCTGGCGAAGCTGCACGGGGCCGCCGGATGACCCAGGAGGTACGGGCGGCCGGCGCGGTGCTGTGGCGCGTCGCCGGGGGCGTGACCGAGGTCGCGCTGGTGCACCGCCCGCGCTACGACGACTGGTCGTTCCCGAAGGGCAAACTCGACCCGGGCGAGACGATCGCCGAGGCCGCGGTGCGGGAAGTCCGGGAAGAGACGGGGTTCACCGCGGTCCTGGGCCGCTACCTGGCCCGGACGGCGTACCCGGTGCCGGCGCGGAGCGGCTCCGGGACGGTGCCGAAGACGGTCGACTACTTCGCCGCGGAAGCGGTTTCCGGCGAGTTCGAGGCGAACGACGAGGTCGACGAGCTGCGCTGGCTGGCCCCGACGGCGGCGGAAAAACTGCTGACGCGCCCGGAGGACGTCCGGGTGCTGCGGGCGTTCTGCGAACTCCCGGTGGGGTTGACGACGCTGCTGCTGGTCCGGCACGCCAAGGCGGCGGCGCTGCGCCGGGTGCTGTCGCTGTTCGGCCCGGACCGGGTGTTGTCGGCCCCGCGGCTGCGGTGCGTGCAGACGGTCCACGGGGTGGCGGAGGACGTCCCGGCGGAGGTCCGCCACGAGCCGTTGTTCTCGGAGGAGGGCTACTGGCCGGACCCGGTCCTGGGCGTGGCGCGGCTCCTGGCGGTGGCCGGCGACGGCGGGACACCGGTGGTGTGCAGCCAGGGCGGCGTGATCCCGGACCTGGTGAGCGCGCTGGCCGACCGGGACGGGG
>NZ_MUMI01000850.1 GCF_002155975.1 Amycolatopsis kentuckyensis | reverse complement strand
CGAGGAGGGCGACGTCGCCCGGGCCGGCGAGCTGATCGCGGGCCAGCGTCACCGGGCGGCGCAGCGGAAGGCGGCCGGGCCGGGGCAGTACCCGCGCCGGCTGCTCGACCCGCACGGCGCCGACGAGCTGACGCTGCGCATCCTCGAGGCACGGGTGCGGGTGGCCGCCGGGGACCCGGCCGGCGCGCTGGCCGCGCTCGAGGAGATCCTCCCGGCCCTGGAAGCCATCGCCGATGTCGAGGAGGTCGGCGAGCAGGTGGCGTCGCTGCAGGCGATGGCGCGCGCCGAACGGGCCCGCCTCCGCCGGACCGGCGGCGAGGACGCCGACGCCCGGGCGGACCTGGTCCGGCTCTCCGCTCGGCACGAGGGCCGGCCGGCGGCCGCGAAGTTCGCCGTCGACCTGGCCGCCGACCGCGCGCTGGACGGCGACTTCCCGGGCGCGGTCGCCGCGATCGTCGCGGCCCGGGACGAACTCGCCGCGGCCGGCGCGACCGGGGACGTGGCCGAGGCGAGCCACGCGCTGGGAGCGCTGCTGCTGATCGCGGGCGACGCGCGGCAGGCGCGTGCCCAGTTCCAGCACGCGGGCGAGATCTGGAAGTCGACGGGGGACACGCCGGGGCTTCGCCGGCTGGAGGTGGCGCTGGCCCGCTGCGCCGCCGCGGAGGGGGACTGGACGGCGGCGGGCGAGCACGTGCACCGCGCGCGGGAGTCGGCGCGGGCATCGGGGGAGTGGCTGCAGTGCCTGCACACGGACTTCGCGGCGGCCGAGATCGGTTTCGCCCGCGGTGCCGACCTGCCGGCCGTGCTGGACCTGCTGCTCCCGGTGGCGCTGGCGGCCGCGGACTACCGGTTCGAGTTCGCGTCGCCGCGGGCCCGCACGGCCTGGGCGCGTGACGTCGCGGGCCCGGCGACCGCGCTGCTGATGGCGTTGCTGGCCCGGCTCGGAGAACCGAGGCTGGCCGCCGAACTGATCGAACGCACCTGCGCGGTCGGGGCGTACACCGGCGCCGGGACGCCCGCGCTCGACCTGACCGGCACGCCGCCCACCCCGGAACCGGCACCGCCCGCCGCCGGGTTGCCCCTGGCCGCGCTGGGCACGGTCACGGCGTCTCTTCCGCTGCGGCTCGCCCCGCCGCCCGCGCTGCGGTGGTCGCCGGACGCGCCGATGCGGCTGGACCGCTGGCTCGACGTCGCGGCCGAGCGGTACGGCCTGTCCCGGCCGGAAACCGAGCCCGTGGCGACCTGGCCCGCCACCGAAGCCGAGACGTTCGTCCTGCGCTACGCCGACGCCGGGCACACCTACCTCAGCTGGCGGACCACCGCCGACCTCGACACCGTCCACACGCACCCGGTCGACGCCGCGCTCGTCGCGACCGCCGGAGAGCTGCTGGCGCAGGCGTCGCCGACGCCGCGCGAAGGCGAAAGCGTCGCCGACGCCGTCCGGCGTTCACTCGACGCCTTCGGCAGCTTCGCCGGCGAACAGCGGCTGGCCCGGATCCTCGCCCTCAACCTCCTGCCGGCCGACCTCGTCGCGCGGCTGCGGGCGGCGGCCGCCGGCGGACGGCGTCCGCTGCTGCGGGTGCAGCCGTCGCCGAGCCTCGCCGCGGTGCCGTGGGGGCTGCTCGCGCTGCCCGACCGGCGGCCCGGCCGCGTGCTCGAATCCGGCGAGGAGGGCACCTGCTTCGACGGCGACGACCGCGTCCTCGACGTCGCCGACGTCTCGCTGCTGGCGCCCGTCGGGATCCCGCGCCGGCCACCGGCGGCGCCGGGGCCGCCCGTCTACCTGCTGGATCCGCGGATCCCCGGCCAGAGCGCCTTCGGCGAGCTGGGCTCGGTGCTCGGCAGGCAGGATCCGGCGTCACCGCTGATCCGGCACCTGGACGCGCAGCTCGCCGCCGGTCCCGTCCGGCCGGCCGCCGCGCGCGGGCTCGATCTGGTCCGCCGCACCGACACCGACCGGCGGCTGCTCGCCCGGCTGCTGGCCGGGCCGTGTTCCCGCCTGGTCTTCGTCGGGCACGTCAGCCGGGTCCGCGACGACCACGGCGCGCAGACCGCCCTGCACCTGTCCTGCCCGGCGGAGCTGCCCGGGACGGCCGAGCCGATCGGCGCGCACCGGCCCTTCACCGCCGCCGATCTCGCCGGGTCCGGGGTGGCCGCGATGCCGGCGCGGGTGGCGCTGATCGGCTGCGCCAGCGCGAGCGACTTCGGCCTGCCCGAGCCGTTCGGCGTGCTGCTCGCCGCCGTCGCGGCCGGCG
>NZ_MUMI01000085.1 GCF_002155975.1 Amycolatopsis kentuckyensis | reverse complement strand
CTGCGCGGAGTCGGGCGCGGTGGCGGGGATGACCTGGATGATGCCGGTGTCGCCCTTGGGGTTCGGGGTGGCCAGGGGGACGGAGGCGACGCCGGGGACGTGCCGGATCTCGTCGGCGATCTTGTTCACCAGGCCGATCGGGTCGGTGCTGGTGATGATGTCGGCGGTGACGATCAGCGGGCCGTTGTAGCCGGGGCCGAAGTGGTCGCTGACCACCTCGTAGGTGTCGCGGGCCGGGCTGCCGTGCTCCTCGGTGCCGTTGTCCGGTAGCGCCAGCCGCAACGACGTCGCGGGGATCGCGCAGACCGCGAGCCCGGCGACCACGACCAGCACGGTGACCAGTGGTGCCTTCGTCGCGGCGCGCACCCACCAGCGCGCGACCTGCGGCTTGCGGCGGCGCCGCTTCGGTTTCGGGGCGCGCGGGCGCAAGCGCTTGCCCGCGAAGGACATCAGCGCGGGCACCAGCGTGACGGCGATCGCGACCGCCAGGGCCACGGCGACCGCGGCGGCGATGCCCATGGTGGTCAGGAACGGGATCCCCGCCACCGCCAGGCCGAGCAGGGCGATGACGACGGTGAGCCCGGCGAAGATGACCGCCGAGCCGGCGGTGGCGGTGGCCCGGGCGATCGACTCCTCGGCGTCGAGTCCTTCGCCGAGCTGATCCCGATGGCGCGACAGCAGGAACAGGGCGTAGTCGATGCCGACCGCGAGCCCGATCATCACCGCCAGCATCGGCGCGGTCGAGGAAATGGGCGTGACCAGCGTGGCCAGGAAGATCAGCCCGATGGCGACGCCGACCCCGAGGATCGCGGTGACCAGCGGCATCACCGCGGCGATCAGGGACCGGAACATCAGCACCAGGACCAGCAACGCGATGAGCAGGCCGATGCCCTCGGTGGGACTGAGCTTCGGGACCCGGTCGGACAACGCGTCGCCGCCGGTGTACACCTTCGCGCCGGTCTGCTTCCCGAGGTCGTCGGCGATGGCCGCGAGCCCGGTCTTGGTGGCCGGGTCGACCTGGGCGAGCTGCACCTTCAACGGCACGGCGATCAGCGCGGCCCGGTCGTCGTCCGACACCGCGCCGTCGACGTTCTTGTCGAACGGGTTCACGACGGTGGCGACCTGGTCGAGCTTCCCGATCCGCGTCACCGCCTGCGCCACCGCGGCGCGGTTCTGCGGGGTGTCGGCCTTCGCGCCGTCGGGAACGACGAGGACCAGCTGCGCCGACGTGCCACTGACCTCGGGGAAGACCCGGCCGAGGTGGTCCAGTGCGTCCTGCGACTCGGAGCCGGGGATGGCGAAGGCGTCGTCGGTGCCCTGGTTGAACGCGAGTGCCGCCCCGCCGGCCGCCGCCAGGACCACGACCCACAGCGCCAGCACGAGCACCCGGGCGCGGGCGGCGGCGCGGCCCAGCCGGTAGAGGAACGACGACACGAGGACTCCTGACCACGTTGGATACGTCGTGTATCGTAATGCAAGATGTATCCGATGCGGAGTGCATCTCGTCACTCCTCCGGGTGGATCGGGGAAAGTAAGGTGACGCCATGACGACCAGCGAGGCGAGCCCGAGAGGGATGACCCGGCGGCGCGCGGAGACCCGGCGGCGGGTCATCGAGGCGGCGCACGACGTCTTCTCGGAAATGGGGATCCGCGACGCGCCGGTCGAGCTGATCTGCGACCGCGCGGGGTTCACCCGCGGCGCCTTCTACTCCAACTTCGCCAGCAAGGAGGAGCTGTTCCTCGCGGTCTACGAGATGCAGATGCAGGAGCGCACCCAGCGGCTGCGCGCGGCGGTCGCCGAAGCCACCACGGCCGTCGATCCGGCGTCCGCGGACGCCGTCACGCGCGTCCTGCAGGAGGCGGGCGTGCTGTTCATGGAGTCACTGACCGCGGACGAGACCTGGTACCTGCTCAACGCCGAATTCCGTGCGCAGGCCTTGCGCCAGCCCGAACTGCGCGCGCCGACCGCGGCCGCCGAGCGCCGGTTCCACGACGCCCTCGCCGAGATCCTGCTCGACCTGCTCGGCCGGCTGGGCCTGCGCCTGACCGTCGACCCCGAGAGCGCCGTCATCACCATCGTCCGGCTGTACGAGACCATGCTCGAACGAGCGATCCTCGACGAGCTGCCCGACCGGGCCGACAACCGCTACGTGACCCAGGTGCTGCCCCGCCTGCTGACCGCCCTGGTCGCACCGAGCGAGGGCTGACTGCCTCGTCCGATCACCACGCGGTTTCTGCCTCACCGGTCTGAGCGCCGCTTTAACAGTCGTTTCAGGTTCGCTCGATATGAAGTAGGCGTCGCCGGGCGACGGCACGGTCAGCACCGGCCCCCGCACCGCGGCTGAACATTCTCCGCGACCCTGAAAGGCAGCCATCCATGATCTCTGTGCTCGTGGTGGACACGCAGCCGCTGCAGCGCTTCGGGTTGCGCATGCTGCTGGAGAACACCCCCGACACCGAGATCGTCGGCGAGGCCGAGAACAGCGCCGAGGCCGTTCGGTGGACCACCGAGCTGCGTCCCGACGTGGTGCTGATGGGCCTCCGCATGCCGGGCGTCGACGGGATCGAGGCCACCCGGCGCATCCTCGCCGCCGGTCGGCGGTCGCGGATCCTGGTGCTGACGACGTTCGACGTGGACCGGTACGCGCTCGCCGCGCTGCGGGCCGGGGCGAGCGGCTTCCTGCTGAAGGACACCCGCCCGGAGGAGCTGGTCGCCGGCATCCGGGCCGTCGCCGCCGGGGACGCGGTGATCGCGCCGGCGCTGACCCGGCGGCTGCTCGACGCGTTCGCCGACCGGCTCGGCGACGACTTCTGCGGGCCCGCGCGGGAGGATCCCCGGCTGGGCTCCCTGACCGGCCGCGAGCGCGAGATCCTCGTCGCCATCGGCCACGGCCTCACCAACGGCGAGATCGCGCACCGGTTCACGCTCTCGGAGTCGACGGTGAAGTCCCACGTCGGGCGGGTCCTCGCCAAGATCGGCGCCCGGGACCGGATCCAGGCCGTCATCCTCGCCTACGACCTCAGACTCACCCGGCCGGTTTAGCGCTTGTGCCGGTCTCGCCGCCCCGGTCATGCGGTGGTGACCTGCCCGTCGACGACTCGCACCGGCACCTTGCCCAGGGGTTTTGTGGCCGGCCCGCCGGTGACTTGGCCGTTGCCGTCGAAAGTGGAGCCGTGGCACGGGCAGCGGAAGCCGGAGCCGGCGGGCGTGACGGGGCAGCCCTGGTGGGTGCAGGTGGCGAGGAATGCCATGAAGGTGTCGGCCGAGGGACGCAACAGATATGCGGCGGAACCGTTCGGTGTGGTGAAGCTGGTCGACGAACCGACGGCGACGGCGGAGACCGCGGCGATCACCGTCCGGGAGTTCGTTCCCGGGTCTGCCGGCTGACTTGGTTCCGGGTTGGTGGTGCGACGGGTAAGGGCGACGGCGCCCCCGCCGAGGGCCGCGGTCGTCGCGGTGATCAGGCCGCCCCAGAGCAGAATGCGTCGCTTGACGTCGTCCGGGGCGGGATTCGGCTGGCGAAGACGGCGTATCGCGGCGCGCAGGCGGGCCGTCGTGGAGAACAGGCCTGCGTCGCCGGCCACCAGCAGCGGGGTCCAGGCGGCGGCGAAGACGATGTCGGCGCCGAAGTAGTACGGGCGGGTCGTCCAGCTCACGGTGAGGAAGAAGCTCAGCGCAAGGAGAAACCCGCCCAGTGCGGCGATGCGGGTGAACAGCCCGAGCAGAGTACCCAACCCGACCGCCATCTCGCCGAAGGCGATGACCAGGCCGATGACGGTCGGGTGGTCGGCCGCGAATGACACCAGCGGGCCGATCGGGGAGGTTGGCGCGGCGTGCAGCATCTGAGCGTGGACGCCGAGGGGTGAGGTGTGGTCCAGGTAGTGGGTGTCGAGGATTTTGGAGAGGCCTGCGTAGAGGAATGTGCCGCCGAGGAAGACGCGTAGCGGCAAGAGTGCCCAGATCGGTGTTCGTGGTGGCGCATCGGCCCCTGGCGTTGGTTCGGCGAGGGACGGCTTGAGGGACAAGAGAAGTCGCCTTTCATTCCGCAGGTGTGCGATGAGAATCCCGGTGCGCGTCAGGACTTGCGGGGAGAGACCGTCATGATGCCCGTGCACATCTCGTCGCTGGTGCCGTCGCCCCACACCACGTAGCGCGGCGGCAGCTTGCTCAGCTGCGGCAGCCGTTTGCGCAGCCCCGCGTCGTGCGTACACGTCACCCGCAGCGTGTCCCCCGGACCGATCTCCACCGGCGACGGCAGTTTCACCAGCCGCTGGTTGTCGAAGTCGAACTGCGGCACGTCCAGCACGACCTTGGCGTTCGGTGTGCCGGGGTTGAGTTCGACCTTGATGGCCCGCCCGAGCAGGTGCATGTGGCCGAACCCGGCGAACAGCGTCATCGGCGCCTCCACCTTGTGGTCGCAGGTCTGGGTGTCCCCGGGCTTCGGCGCGCTCCGGCCGCACTCCTCCAGCTGCTCGTCGGCGGTGCCGCCGACCTCCGGCCCGAACCGCTTCGTCACGTCCGCGATCGAGGCCGCCCGGTCACAGAGCGGACCGGACTCGTCGGCGGTGCAAGGCAAGTCGGTCGGCGCGTCGAGCGCCAGCGTGTCGAGTTCCTGGGTCTGCGGGGTGCCGTCCGTCAGCCGCAGCCGCACCGCCGAGCGGTCCGACCCGGCCGGCTTGCCGTCGGTCGCGAGCAGGTTGTAGTGCATCTGGAGGATGACCAGGCTGCCCGGCTCCAGCTTGAAGCCGACGTCCTGGGTGAACAGCGTCTCCGTGGCGCCCGGCGCCCAGGTGTCCACCCACGCCGCTTCCCCCTCTTCCACTTCGGCGCCGGCCACGCCGGTCCCGCCGAAACACTGCCAGCCGAGGCCGGGGGTCTTCGCGTCCTGCTCGCGCACCGCGGCAGCGCCGCCCGGCGGCACCGTGTACACGATGGCGTGGTGGGCGAGGGCGGCGTTCTCCGGTATGACCTGGGTTCCGGTCAGGAACGCCGTCTTGGTCAGGCCCGGATCGATCACCTGGCACCGGTACTCGTCCGTGCCGCCGCCCTCCGGCGGCGCGGGCGTGTAGGCCTCGGCCATCTTCAGGTCGACGAACCGCTCGCCGGCGCGCAACGGCTGCGGTGGAGCCGATGCCCCGCCCGCGTGTGCGCTGTGCGGGCCGGCCACGGTGGGCGCCGCACTGTTGCCGGTGCCCGACCCGCAGGCGACGACAGCGAACGCCGTCGCCAGCGCCGTGGCGGCCGCCCCGAACTTCCACAGTGGACTATCAGGTTTCGTCATAACCTGAACGCTAGGCCCGATTCCGTCCCGTTTCATCGTACTGCGGTCGGCATTTTCGGAAGGGCGGTGGTACCACGGTACTTCTCCGATTCGTGGTCCTGTCGCCGACGACGAGGTCAACGCACCGCGGCGTCCTCCCCGGCGGTGAGCCGCGCGGCCGGAAGCTCGACCCGAAGCAGCGCGCCACCGCGTGCGGACCGGGCGACGGTGACCCGGCCGCCGTGGGCGTCGACGACCCGCTGCACGATCGACAGCCCCAGACCGGATCCCGGCAACGCCCGGGCGCTGTCGGCACGGTAGAACCGGTCGAACACCCGCGGCACGTCGGCGGCGTCGATGCCCGGCCCGGCGTCGTCGACCTCGAGCACCGCCGACGCGCTCTCGGCACGGAGCCGGACCTGGACCGGCTGGTCCGCGGGAGACCACTTGCCGGCATTGTCGACGAGGTTGAGCACCGCCCGTTGGAGGCCGGCGGGACGCCCGCTCACCCACACGGAAGTCACGTCGAGCGCGACCTCGATGTCGGGGACGCGGGACCGCGCCCGGGTCGCGGCGGCCACCACCACGTCGGCGAGGTCGAGCACCTCGGTGCTCTCGTCGCTGACATCACCGCGCGCCAGGTCGGTCAACTCGGCGGCCAGGGTGCTCAACTCGGCCACCTGGGCGCCGAGGTCGTTGAGCAGCCGGGTCCGGCTCTCCGGCGGCAGCGCGCTGTCCAGGGTGCCGCGCCGATCGAGCCGGATCAGCAGCTCGGCGTTGAGGCGCAGGCTGGTGAGCGGGGTCTTGAGCTCGTGGGCGGCGTCTTCGGCGAGCAGCCGCTGGGCCCGGCGGGAGTCCCGGAGCGCGGCGAGCATGTCGTTGATCGACCGGCTCAGCCGCCGGATCTCCCCGCCGCCCTCATCCGGGACGTCGGCGTCGAGATCCCGGGTGTGCGCGACCCGGACCGCGGCGGCGGTCAGCCGGTCGATCGGTGCCAGCCCGGCCCGCGCCACGGCCCGCCCGACAAGGGCGCCGCCGGCCACGCAGAGCAGCCCGATCAGCAGCATGCCCAACCCGAACTGGTTGATCGGGCTGTCATCGGCGACGCGGGCCACCTGGACCGCGCCGTCGCCCGCCCGCAGCGTGTAGACGAGGTAGCCGTCGTCGTCGCTGTCGCCCGACTCCATCAGGTCGGCCGACGCGCCCTGCGCCACGCGCCCGGCGTCCTCGCTGACCGGGGGCAGCTCGGGCTGGCCGGCCGGCGTCCGGAGCGAGCCGCCGGGCAGGATGACCCGCACCAGCCGACCGGATCCGGGATACGGCGGTAGCTGGACCTGCGCCAGACCGGCGCGCTCCGCGTCCGCCGCCAGGACACGAGAGTCGGCGCGCAGCTGATCCTTCGCGGTGTCCTGCCGCTCCCAGGCCAGTAGTTCAATGGCCACTTGGAAGGCCACGAACACGCTGACCGCGATCGCCATCGCCGCGATCACCGTCAGCCTGGTCCGCAGGGACCGCCGGCGCCACCACCGGGTCAACCGGCGAGCGGGCCTGCTCACGGAGGAGTTTCCCGCAACGTGTACCCCAGGCCGCGCAGCGTGTAGATCAATCGCGGCTCGCCCTCGGCCTCCATCTTGCGCCGCAGGTAGCTCACGTACACCTGGAGGTTGTTGGCGGTGACGCTCATGTCGAAGCCCCAGATCGCCTCGAACAGCGCGGCGCGGGTCAACACCCGGGTCGCGTTGCGCACGAGGACCTGCAGCAGGGAGAACTCGGTCCGGGTCAGGCGGAGCGGCCGCTCGCCCCGCCACGCCTCGAACCGGTCGGGATCGACCCGGACGTCGGCGAACGACAGGATCGGCGACTCGTCGTCGCCCGGCGCGCAGCGACGCAGCAGCGCCCGCACCCGCGCCAGCAACTCCTCGGTGGCGAACGGCTTGGGCAGATAGTCGTCGGCGCCCGCGTCCAACCCCGCAACCCGGTCGACGACCTGATCCCGGGCGGTCAGCATCAGCACCGGCAGATCCCGCCCCGCCGCCCGCAACCGCCGGCAAGTCTCCAGCCCGCCGAGGCGGGGCATCATCACATCGAGGATCAGCAGATCCGGCGCGTCGTCACCAACCCCGTCGAGCACGGCGAGACCGTTGGCGACGGCGCTGGTGTCGTAACCCTCGACTTGGAGCACCCGCTCCAGCGACTCACGGATGGCCGCCTCGTCATCCGCGATCATGATCCGCACGCGGGCCCGCCCCCTCCAGTCGATGCTTTGCCGCTCATTCTCACCGACCAACCTGAAGGGAGGATTAAAGCGTCGCCGCGGTGCCGCATCCCACGGCAACAACGACCGCAAGCTGCCCGGCTCATGACCGAGACCTCCAGCCCGCAGTCCGCGATCGACGCGATCGCGGTCGGCGAGTACGAGCGCGCGTTCGCCAGCACCCAACGCGCAATCCAGCGGCGGCCGAAGACGAGCGTTGGTCGCCCACGGCCTTCACAGCTTGTGAACGCCCAGATCGGCGAACAGCCTCCTCGTGGCGGGATCAACCGAGTAGAGCACGGTGCCGCGAATCGAGCGAGTCATGAGCACTCCGTACGCCCTCCGGATGGCGCGCGCGAGTTCTTCGTCCTCACGGATCCGGTTGGCTTTGCTCAGCACATGTTCGCGGTGGACTTGCCAGCCGCTGCCATCCCAAGTGAGATCAGGCCCCATGATCACGCCACCCCACTCGTACTCAAGGCCTTGAGCGGTGTGGACACAGCCGATCTGCCCGAAGCCACCGGATTCCGTTGCCCAGAAACGACGTTTCGGAACTCCGGGGGTTTCGTGCTGATCTCCGGCGTTCCACGGGCGCGCCCAGCCCGGCTCCGGGGCGACTTCCGGCTCGGTGCCGCTCCGGTCTTCCCACTTCCAGCAGATCCCCGCACTCATCCGAGCGCTTTCCTTCTTGCTCCCCTTTTCACGAAGGAAGCGCTCCATGGTCGCGGCACGGTCCGTGTACCAGAGCTGGAACGGCTCCGGATCGTCATCGTCGTCCGGCTTCCAAGGCAGCGGGTCGCCGGCAAACAGGCGCTGGATCCACGTGTCGTACGTCGAGCTACCGACGGCGCGAAGCACCCTGTCCAGGACGATCGGCACCACCTCCGCCCCGAGACTCTGTACCTCCCGGATGAGCGCTTCCGGCGACCACACTTCATCGGAGAACAAGCGCTGATCACCGTCGATGAAGAACACCGGCACCTTCGCTCGCGTGACGACCACCGAGACAGAAGACTCACCGGGGCGCATGGAATACGAGCCCTTCATCGGGCGCTCGGTCAGCCGATGCGCCTCGTCGCACAAGATCAAATCGAGCTCGTCCGCTGTCCGGTTGTCGGCGATGCTGTTCAGCGTGGCGAAAGCGGAGCGCCGCCCCTGGGACGCGCGTTTGAACGTTTCCCGCGAAGCGACTCCGCCGGATACATAGGCGGCTTTGTGCCCGTCGTTGAGCGCCTGACCGAGCAGAGTCAGTCCGACCAGTGACTTCCCGCTCCCGGCCCGGCCGCTGATGACGAAGACCTTCTTGGCGCCGGCCGTCGACGAGCCGGCGAGCGCCTCGGTCACGCTCTTCACAGCGGTCAACTGGTTCTCCACGAGGCTGAACCGCGTGTGCCCGGCCACGATGGCCCCGACGTCCGGCTCGACCAGAGGGCTCGTGCGACGCCGCTCGAGTAAGGCTTGAGCCGCACCAGCGCCCGACTCCGCACTGAAGTTGTCCTGCAGAAAGGCTTCGAGCTCACCGGGGAAGCGTGCGGTGAACGTCGGAATCCCCGGCCGGGGTGAAACATTTCTTATCCACTGAAATTCCGCAGCCCTGAGGTTGTGCAGGTATGACGCGCCGACGAGATTCACATACCGGTCGTCGAACATGGCGTGGTGCACCTTGAGCGCCAGCATGTTGTCGTGAACCTGCACGGCCGGATGCTTCTTGTGTTGCCCGTACGCGTCGAAGTAGACCTTGCCGAGAGCACACTGCTTGCACAGGCTGCCCGCCCCGCCCTGTCGGCACGCCGCACACAAGCCTTTGGCGACCCCCAGCCTCGGACGCTCGACCTTACTCCACTGCTTCAGCTCGATCGCCGCGTAGCTCAAGCCACCGGCCGGGTGAAAACCGGCCAGGACGACGTCGACCGGGTTCATTGCAGGAGCGACCGAGTACTCCAGGAACATCCAAACCCGGTCGAGCCCGAGACGATCCAGCAAGGACGCCAGCCAGTACACACTTTCCCGCCACGATGTCACGTCCGCGGGACCGGGCGCCGCGCCGTTGGGGTGCGCTTCCTGATAGCACTTCTCGACTTCAGGAATCAGCTTGGCACTATCCCGGAGGAACTCTCGCGCCGGCCAGCCTACTTCCATTGGCTGCCACGTGTTCGTCGCCGTCTCCTTCGAACTGTCCCACCGGGTTCGCCGACCGCGTCCCGGCCCCCGGACCCGTCCTGAGCCCCGAACACGTTCTACACGATCGAGTGAACGGTGCGCTCGCGACACGTCGAGCTTGAGCGGAACGAATGGACGGCCGCGTCGAGGAGTGTCGCCCGGCTGCGGCCGGCTGAAGGTGCGGCCGCATCAGCTGCAGGTCTCCCCGGACCACGACAGCCTGAAGATCATCCGATCTCGGACGAGTCGGTCGCGAGGCGGTGCGCACCGGCCCGGACGCCTACGACCTGCGGCTGACGATGACCGAGGCGGGCGAAGCCCTGATCGTCGAACTGGGCCGCGACATGCTGCGGAACGCTGTGATCACGGCTCTGGGGCGCCCGCCGGTGAGCTCATGACCGGGACGCCCGGAGCTTCAGCTTCACCGCCCTCGGCGGCATAGCGATGGTTGGCCCGGCCGAGCTTTGGGCCCGCGACCTGCTACAAGGTGTTTGCCGCCCTGACCAGCGATACCTGGCAGGCGTACGTGGTAGGGAGTGTCGCCTACCGGTGGGCCGCCGAACCCCTCGTACAGGACGAAACGCTTTCTCCGAAAGTCAAGGACATTCACCCCCAGGCAAATAGGTAACCCACCGATTGTCGGCCCAGCACACCGAATCCACCTCGCACCACCGAAGAATCCTGCAAAGTAATGTGCGTTCAACGAATCGGTGATCCGTCCGTCATCTGTTCTGGCATCATCGACGGAATGGGGCTATCTCGGATCGCCACGGTCGCCGCCCACTTCGGCCGTGATCTGACGTTCGGCTTGGGGCGGGTTGCGGCGCTGGCCGAGGAGGCCCGGCAGGCGCGCGCGGCGGTGCTGGTTCTGCCCGACGGCACACTCGGTGGCTCCTTCACCGACTTCGGGAGGGCCGACCCCGAGCACCTGGCACCGGCGCTCGACCCCGACGGGCCCGAGGTGCGCGCGGTGGTGAAGCTGGCCGCGGATCTGGTGGTGTGCTTCGGCTACACCGAAGCGGGCGAGCACGGCGAGCGCTACTCGGCGGCCGCGTGCGTGTCCGGCGACGGCGTGCTCGGGCGCCACCGCAAGGTGTACCTGTCCGCCGCCGAGGCGGTGTACCGGAAGCCGGGTCCCGGGTTCGCCGCGTTCGACACCCCGGCCGGGCGGCTCGGCATGCTCGTCGACTACGAAAAAGCGTTCCCGGAACCCGCCCACGGCCTCGCCGCCGACGGCGCCGGCATCCTGGCGTGCCTGTGTTCGTGGGCGACCGGCAGCAGGACGCCGACGCGCGCGCGGGACCGGCAGGCCCGGCTGTTCGACGTCTACGACTGCGTGCGAGCGGCCGAGAACCAGGTGGTCTTCGTCTCCGCCAACCAGGCGGGCGTCCTGCACGGCACCCGGTTCCTCGGGTCGGCCAAAGTGGTCGGCCCGGACGGCACCACCCGCGCCCGGACCGGCTCGCGCGCCGGTCTCGTCATCGCCGAAATCGACGTCGACGAAGAAATCACGACGACCCGCCGAGCACGGCACCACCTCGAAGAACGCAAGCTGGAATCCTGCGTTTCCGCACCGCATTCGAACGAGGCCGGATGAGTCCCCGGAGAATCACGCCGTGCGTCGCTTGACCCGGCTCACCACCGCGTCCACGGCCAGGAACACCAGCAGGCTCGCGCCGACCATCGGCAGCACCCACGCCACGACCGCGATCCCGAGCAGGAGCACGGTCAGCGGGCCGCCGGCCAGCTGCCGCCACACCGGCCGCGGCAGCGACGCCCACCGTCCCCGGTACGGGTTGTGGATCCACCACATGCGGTACCCGAGCGCGAGCAGGACGAGCGTGGCGACCGCGACCAGGGCGAGGAGGATCTGGTTCGCGAGCCCGAACAGGGTTCCGGTGTGGAACTGCGTGCCCAAGGCGGTGATCTTCGCCAGCGGCGAGTAGTCGCTCCAGCCGATCCGCTCGGTCACCTCCGCCGTGGTGGGGTCGATCGCGACGGCGCCGCGGTGGATCGGCAGCCCTTCCGCGATCTCCGTGGCGGTGAAGGGCGCGCCCGGACCCGGTGGGGGGACCAGGGCCAGTTCCCCGTCCAGACCGGCAGCCGAGGCCACCGCCCAGGCGCGGTCCAGGTCGATCGGCCGGGCGTCGGGGGGAACCGGCACCGGCGCTGCGGCGAGGACCGGGGCCCGCAGGTGGATCGGGTCCGCCGCCGGGTCCGCGCGGCCGCCCGCGAACTGGCTCATGGCGAGTCCGGTGAGGGCCATGAGCAGCAGGCCCGCCGTGAGCCACAGGCCGCCGGCGCCGTGGATCGCGCGCAATCGCGCCCAGCCCGTCTGGTCCCGGGTGGACGGCAGGAGCACGTCCCGCAGACGCCGTTTCCGGCGCGTCCGGGCCAGCCACAGCACCAGGCCACCGGCGGCCACCAGGGGCACCCAGCTCGCGGCGAGCTCGGCGTAGAGCCGGCCCGGCACGCCCAGCTGCAGGTTGCCGTGCAGCTGACGCAGCCACGTGTTCGCCGGCAGCCGGTTCTCCACCGTGCTCAGCTCGCCGTTGATCAGGCCGGTGTACGGGTCGACGAAAACCGTGCGGTCCGCCGTCCCGGCCGGTCCGGGCACCGCCAGCACCACGCGGGTGGTGCGATCGGCCGCGGGTGGCGTGAGGACGGACTTGAGCCTCGCCTCCGGGTGTGCCGTGAGCGCCGACCGGACCTGCTCGGCGAGCGGGCGCCGCACCTCGCCGACCTGGCTCACGTACAGGTCGGACCGGTAGAGGCTGTCGTGGATCTGCGGGCTGAACACGTAGACGAGCCCGGTCAGGCACAGCACCGCGAGGAAGGGCGCGACGACGATGCCCGCCAGGAAGTGCAGCCGCCGCGCGACGAGCTGGAGAACGGTGCCCGGGCGCGGCCGGGGTGACGGCCGGGTGGCCCGGTGCGAGGGGACGGTGGGCGTCGAAGACAAGGCGGCTCCCGATTCGTTCATCGCACGTCGATGGCTTGCTTGACCGTGCGGGTGCTGCCGTCGGCGGCCCGCAGCGTCAGCGCGAGCTCCGACCGGCCGGGGACGGGCGCGCTCGCCTGCCCCGTCCAGTAGCCGTTCCCGGCGTGGTCCAGCGGTACCGGCGTGGCACCGAGCGCGGCGGTCACGGTCGTGTGGGCGCTGTGCGGCCCCAGCACCGAGACGCGCACGTCGAGCCGGCCCGCCGCCGGGATGACGACGAGGTCCAGCGCGCCCGTGTCGTACGCGAGCCGCGCCGGCGCGGCCTGCTGCCGGATCGCCGCCGGGGCCTGACCCGCCGGGCCGGCCGCGTGGGCACTCTGACCGGGGTCGAGCGCGATCAGCGTCGCCGTGGCCACGGTGATCAGCACGGAAGCTCCCGCCACCGCGACGATCCGCCGGCCGAGCCGCTCCTTGGCCGGGCGGCGCGGAACGAGCCAGGCGAGGACGGCCAGGATCGCCGCGACCGCGAGGGCTCCGGCGGGGAGCCAGCCGAGCCGGTGCCCGGACCAGGCCTGGGCGGTCCCGGCGACGGCGAGCAGCGCCGCGCACCCCACCACCGACCGCGCGAACCGGGCCACCGTGTGCCGGTGGCGGGCGACCGGGAAGCGCAGCAGCACCAGGCCACCGGCCGGCACCGCGAGGGCGAGGAGGAGGCCGATGTCCGCGGCGAGCGCCGGAACCGACGGCCCGCCCGGCGGCCGTGGGTCGGCGAACGTCCACGTGGCCAGGACCGCCGACGCGCACCCCAGCACCGCCGCGCCCCGCAGCCCCCGGTCGGTGCCGGTGGCCGCGGGCGTGCTCTTCAGCAGCAGCGCGAGGCCGAGCGTGGCGGGGACGAGCGTGGCCAGGCGGGCGAGCAGCGCTCCCCCGGCGTCGGATTCGAAGGCGCCCGCCAGCAATTGCGGGTCGAGCGCGTCACGCCACGGCACCCAGGCCGCATACGGCCCGAACGACACGAGGGCGGCCACCGTGCTTCCGATCACGAGCCACCAGGCGGTCTTGACCAGCCGGCGGGTGGCCCGGGCTCGCGCGGCGGCGGGCCCGATCGCCGCGACGAAGAACGCGAGACCGGCCAGCACCACCATCGCCGCGACCGCCAGGGTCCGCGCCGTCAGGTGGACGGCCGCCACGACCGGGTCGCGGGTCGTCTCGATCTCGGGCACGCCGTCGGGCCGGATCGGGTAGGACACGTCGAAGGTGAAGGAGCCGCTGACCGGTTCCAGCCGGCTCGACGGCAGGGTCCACGCCACGGCGTAGGAGCCTTCGTGCCGTTCCGCCGGCATGGGCACGGAAATCGTGTCCTCCCGGCCGTCCGGGTGGGTGGGCCGCGCGAAGACGACCTGGCTGCCGTCGGGGTCGAGGATGCGCACGGTGGCCAGCGCGGCCGGCACCGGGCGGTCGAAGGTCAGCACGACGGCGTCGGGCGACTTGACCGCCTCGGTGCTGCCCGGCGACGTCGTCACGAGCACCGGGTCCCCGGTCGCCGGCGGGGTCAGGGCGAGCAGCGTGCCCCAGCACGCGGCGACCAGGAGCAGCAGCCCGACGAACCGTCCGGCCTCGCCGGGCGGGCGCTGGGCCGCGGGGCGGGGACGCTCCTTCACGGCCGTCATTCGACGCCTACCTCCGCCCGGTCGAGTTCGGGTTCCGGGGCGGGCGCGCGCAACCGGCGGCGGTGGGCGCGGTACCCGGTCACCGCGATCACGACGAGTGCGAGGCCGAACGCTCCCCACAGCACGGCGAACGGCGGGCCCGCGGCGGCGCTGGTGCTCTGCGGCGCCTGGTCCTCGGGGGCGACGGCACCCTCGGCCTGAACCGGTGGCGACCCACCGGCTTCGGCCGCGGGCGCGACAGGTCCGGCGCCGAAGGTGATCGCCGGCGCGGGCGAAGTCGCCTGGTTCCAGTGCGCGACGGCTCCGTTGGCGAAGGTCTGCGTCGCCTCGAACAGCAGCCGTCCGTCGGCGGGCAGCGGCCCCATGGTGACGAGGAACTGCTCGAACTGCCCCGGGGCGACCGCGCCGCCTTCGAAGACGAGGGTGCCCGCGGCCTCGCGGATCACCTTGCCGCCGGCTTCGATCGGCGGGTCGAGCGGCCGCGGCTGCACGGCGACGGTCCAGCCCGGCGCCGGATCGACCTTGACGTAGGCGACCGGCGGGGTCGGCGGGAAGACCAGCTCGAGCCGGGTGGATTTCGTGTCGGCCCGCCCGTTGGCCAGCCGGAAGGCGAAGGTGTGCGTACCGCCGTCGACCCGATCGGGCACGATGGACACTTGGGCCGCCGCGGGCGGGGCCAGTGCCAGCACGCCGAGCACGGCCGTGAGCAAGGCAAAAAGACTTCTGGCGAGGGGTTTCCTTCGATGCGCCATGGGATCTCCTCCGAACGGAGCGGTCCGGGGCCGGGAAACACCCGGCCCCGGACCATTTTCCGGTGTATCAGCAGGCGGACTGGGTGATGGGGTTGAGCTGCTGGCAGGTCAACTGAGCCCGCCAGTTCCCCTGGTTCTGCTGAGCCCAGCCGTTGTAGACCAGCGGAACGGCCAGCACGCCCTGGCCGCCGTAGCCCGGCTTCCCGGCGATCGAACCGTCCATTTTGGTCGTCGCGGTCGGGTCGAGGGTCAGCTGGCCCGCCACCTTCGCGTCGTCGAGGTTGCCGTCACCGTTCGGGTCGACGTCGATGACCTGCATGACGTTGGCGAACTTGTTCGACACGTAGCCGTAGTAGCCGCCGCCCTTCTTGGCCCCGAAGTTGATGCCATGGCAGCCTGCCGCGCACGGCAGGTCCTTGACGATCTTGTCGGTCCTCGGGTCGATGACGGTGACCGTCTGGGACAGCACGTTCGCCGCCAGCATCGCCTTGCCGTCCGGGGTCACCGGCAGCTGGATCGTCAGCCCGCCGAACGGCGCGCCGGGCTTCGGGCCGTCCTGCGGGCTGTAGTTCGCCCACAGGTCGATCGTCTTGCTGTGCACCTTCTGCCCGTTGTCCACGCAGGCCGCCTCCGCGAGCGAAACGCACGTGATCGATTCGCCGGTGAAGTCCGCCGTGTAGAACTTCGAGGAGTCCGGGGTCATGCTCGAGGCGATCGGGAACTGGCCCGTCTTCTCGGTCCGGACGGTGCCGGTCGGCAGGTCGATCACCGACGCGTTGTTGGTCAGCACGTTCGGCGTGACGACGGTCTTGCCGTCCCCGCTGGTCCAGTGCGCGTGCGGGTGCCGGACCTCACCGGTCGGGCTGACCGTGATCTTCCGGAGCACGTTCGTGCCGCCCGGCGCCAGTTCGACGATCTCGTTGCCGGCGTTGATGCCGATCACGAGCTTGTCGCTGCCCGGCTCGGTCATCACGTGCGCCGGGTTCTGGCCGACCTGCGTCTGCCGGACGAACGCACCCGTCTCCCGGTCGAACACGTCGACCTTGTTGGAGAACCACTCGGTTTGGTACAGGTACTTGTAGTCCTTGTCGGTCCACATGTTGTGCGGGTTGTTCATGTTGATCGACGGGGCACCGATCTTGCGGTCGATCGTCCAGTTGGTGACGTTGATCTTCGTGGCCGAGCCGACCGCCTTCTTGCCGGCCCACTCCTCGACCTCGGTGTCGACCCACACCTCGCCGACACCCGGGGTCGCCGGCAGCTGGTTGCCCTTCGACAGCGTCTTCGGGTACGAGAACTTCTTGTCGAAGTAGGCGTCCAGGTTCGGGATCAGCACCGGGTTGCCCGCGGCGTCGTACTGCAGGATCGGCACCGGCGGCTGGATCGGGTTGAACTTGTTCTCCGAGTCCGGCTTGAACTGCTGCCAGTTGTTCGGGTTGGTGATGTTGAAGAAGGTGTTCACCAGCCGGTTGACGATGTCGGAGTTGGTCGGGACGACGAGGTTGCGCGAGTTGATCATCGACGCCTTGCCGAAGTCGAGGCCGATGGTGAGCGGGTCGTCGACGACGACGGCGCCCAGCATGTACGGCGTCACCATGTCGGTGAAGGCGTACAGCCCGGGCTCGGTCAGCTGGATCGACCGCTGGCCGAACATCGCCCCGCCGGGCATGTCGTAGGGGAAGCCCTCGGCCCCTTCGGGGGCGATCAGGCCCATCGGGTCGCGGGCACCGGTCGACTCCTTCGGGTCGACCACGAAGTTCACCGTCACGGGCGGCCCCTTGACGGCGAACTTGGCGAGGTCGTTGAGCGCGCCCTGCAGGTCGAGGCCGATCGGCAGCGAGTTCAGGTTGAGCGGCTGGTCGGCGTGCATCGTGGTCAGCTG
This sequence comes from Amycolatopsis kentuckyensis, assembly GCF_002155975.1. Lineage (GTDB taxonomy): Bacteria > Actinomycetota > Actinomycetes > Mycobacteriales > Pseudonocardiaceae > Amycolatopsis > Amycolatopsis kentuckyensis. The sequence goes on along the minus strand of NZ_MUMI01000085.1, from coordinate 889 downwards.
CTGGCCGAACTGCCCGAGCAGGTTCTCCGCCTTGAGGGCCGCCGGCGCGGCCTGCCGGTTGGTGGCCCCGATCGACTTCACCGCGGACAGGGTGCTGTCGAGGTTCAGCGCCTTCCCCAGCTCACCGCCGAGCGAACCGAGCAGCGGGACCTGGCCCAGGAGGTTCTGCGTCAGGTTGCCGACCGCGCCGCCGAGGTCGGAGTTCAGGAGACTGGACAGCTCACCGCCGGTCGTCAGGCCGCCCAGCGTGCCGAGGCGGGGCATTTCGGCCACCGCCAGGGACTGGTCGCCGAACAGGTTCAGCCCGGAGTCGAACCACTTGCCGTTGTCGTCCTTCATGTGGAACGTGATCGGCACGGGACCGATCCCGATGGGCTGCTGCGCCGAGGCCGGGACCGCGGCCACCGCGGAGGCGCCGAGGGTGGCGACCGCGAGCGTGACCGTGACCACCGACTTGGCGCGAGGCCGCCTCGTGCGGGCTCCTGGCGGAGCTTCTGGGGACATGGGCTTCCTTTCTCTTTCCGGCCCGGCAGGAATCGGGCCGCCCGAACGAGAAAAAGTGAATCACGAACAACGGGATCGGTTCGGATTTTCCGTGTTAACTGGACGTGAAATAGTCAGCCGTGAAAATTGGTTCCCACGGTGAGCAATAGGGACATGAATAGGATCGGACGTGGTTGCGTTGAATACTTCCCCGTTTTCAGCCGAGCAGGCCGAACACGGTGCAGAGCAACGGTCCCAGCAATCCGCTCGAATCGCATTCCGGAGCGGGCTGGGGCGGCGGCGGGGGTTCGGTCACCGGGGGTTCCGGTGGTGGTGGCGCAGGTTCCGTGGAGGTCGACGGAGGCGGCGGCACCGGCGGTTCTCCCGGCGGGGGTGGATATTCCCC
>NZ_MUMI01000849.1 GCF_002155975.1 Amycolatopsis kentuckyensis | reverse complement strand
ACTCGTTGCCCTCCGGATCCACCAGCACCGTCCACGCCAGCCCGGGGACCTCGTGCTCCGCCACCTCCTTCGCACCCAGCTCCACCAGCCGCGCCACCTCGGCCCGGCGGTCCTCGCAGCCGAAGTCCACGTGGACGCGGTTCTTGCCCGCTCTCGGCTCCGGGACCCGCTGCAGCCCCACCGTCAGCCCGCCCGCCGGGGGTGGGGCCAGGATGAGGAAGTCGCCGTGGTCCTGGGCGACCGCCGTGCCCAGGGCGGCCGTCCAGAACTCCGCCAGCCTCTCCGGGTCCGCGCAGTCGATCGTGATCATGCCCATGTGCATCGCCATGCCCCGAAGCTAGCGGCGGCCACCGACAAAAACCGGCCGCCGAGTAACCCGTTGGAGTCACGGCCGGGTGAGTGACTACCCTGAGCGGGACTTTCACACCCGCCCGGCGCAGGGAGCCCCGCAGTGATCACCAGGACTTCGTCGTTGTTCCTTCGCACGTTGCGCGAGGATCCGGCGGACGCCGAGGTACCGAGCCACCGGCTCCTGGTACGTGCCGGCTACGTCCGCCGGGTCGCCCCGGGCGGGTACTCCTGGCTGCCGCTCGGCCTGCGCGTGCTGCGCCGCATCGAGGCCGTCGTGCGCGAGGAGATGAACGCCATCGGCGCGCAGGAGATCCAGTTCCCCGCGCTGCTGCCGAAGGAGCCCTACGAGGCCACCGGCCGCTGGACCGAGTACGGCGACGGCCTCTTCCGCCTCAAGGACCGCAAGGGCGCCGACTACCTCCTCGGCCCGACGCACGAGGAGCTCTTCGCCCTCACCGTCAAGGGCGAGTACAGCTCGTACCGCGACTACCCGGTCACGCTCTACCAGATCCAGACCAAGTACCGCGACGAAGCCCGCCCCCGCGCCGGCATCCTGCGCGGCCGCGAGTTCGTCATGAAGGACTCGTACTCCTTCGACCTCGACGACGACGGCCTCGCGCGCTCCTACCAGGCCCACCGCGACGCCTACGTGAAGCTGTTCGACCGCCTCGGCCTCGAGTACGTCGTCGTGAAGGCGACGTCGGGCGCCATGGGCGGCTCGGCGTCCGAGGAGTTCCTCGCGGTCGCCGAGACGGGCGAGGACACCTACGTCCGCAGCACCGAGTCCGGTTACGCCGCGAACGTCGAAGCCGTCGTCACGCCCGCGCCGGCCGCGCAGCCGATCGAGGGCCGTCCCGAGGCGCAGGTGCACCACACGCCGAACACGCCGACCATCGAGACGCTGGTCGCCTTCCTCAACGAGGCGAACCTGGGCCGCACCTTCACCGCGGCCGACACGCTGAAGAACGTCATGCTCAAGACGCGTCAGCCGGGCTCGGACGAGTGGCAGCTCGTCTGCGTCGCCGTCCCGGGCGACCGCGAAGTGGACATGAAGCGCCTCGAAGCGTCGCTGGAGCCGGCCGAGGTCGCGCTGCTCGACGAGGCGGACTTCGCGAAGCACCCGTTCCTCGTCAAGGGCTACATCGGCCCGAAGGCGCTGCAGGACAACGGCGTGCGCTACCTCGCCGACCCGCGGATCGTCCCCGGCACCGCCTGGGTCACCGGGGCCGACAAGGTCGACCACCACGTCGTCGACCTGCTGGCCGGCCGCGACTTCACCCCGGACGGCACCATCGAGGCCGCCGAGGTCCGCGAGGGCGACGTGTCGCCGGACGGGCAGGGCACCCTGGTCGCCGCGCGCGGCATCGAGATCGGGCACATCTTCCAGCTGGGCCGCAAGTACACCGACGCCTTCGAGGTCGACGCGCTCGGCCCGGACTCGAAGCCGATCCGGATCACCATGGGTTCGTACGGCGTCGGCGTCTCGCGGCTGGTCGGCGTGCTCGCCGAGCAGAACCACGACGACCTCGGCCTGATCTGGCCGCGCGTGGTCTCGCCGTTCGACGTGCACATCGTCATCGCGGGCAAGGACGAGACGATCGCGGCCGGCGCCGAGAAGATCGCCGCCGAGCTGGACGCGGCCGGCGTCGAGGTCATCCTCGACGACCGCAAGGCGACCCCGGGGGTCAAGTTCGCCGACGCCGAGCTGGTCGGCGTCCCGACCATCCTGGTCGTCGGGCGCGGCCTGGCCAACGGCGTCGTCGAGGTCAAGGACCGGCGCTCCGGCGACCGCGA
>NZ_MUMI01000848.1 GCF_002155975.1 Amycolatopsis kentuckyensis | reverse complement strand
CCAGCACCTCGCGGTCGGCCTGACGGCTGCCTGAGCCGCCCGCACCGCCCGCCGACTCCCCGGCGGCCGGGTCGGGCGGTGACTGGGAGCCGGGCAGTCCGGACCCACCGGCCTCGACCGGTGTACGCGATGTGAGGAGAGCACGTTGACCCAGCCCCAGATGCAGGCCGTGCAGCCCAAGGTCACCTACACCAAGGGCGACTTCGTCGTGTTCCGCGACGTCGAACGGTTCTGGCTCGGCAAGCCCGGCCACACCTTCGTCGGCCGCGTGGAGCGGTCCTGGCAACACGCCGACACCGGCAAGGTCCTGTACGACGTGACCGAGCTGAGCAACCTCCGCTACGTCGGCGGTGTCAACCCCGACTACATGCGGTTGCTCCCGCCGGCCGACGCGATGGCCGACATCGACGTCGCGCCGCTGAGCGAGCCGGACACCGGGGCGATGAGCCCGGCCGCCGTCGCCTGGCTGCGCCAGCACCTCGGACAGGACAGCAGCAAGCTGCCCGACTGGCGCTGACTCCTTCCCTCAGCAGAACGGCCCTCCGAGTCCTCGGCATTAGAGCTGCCGGGGCCTCGGAGGGCCTGGTCACAACCCTACCGACCCGATGCCGACCGCGGTGGCCTCTTGCACGAGGCGCCGGAGTAGAGAGGACACCCCGTGGCCAACAACACCACCAGCCGGCGCAGGCGGAAGCCCGCCCCGGCCGCGAAGCCCCGAGGCGCCGGGCGCGCCAAGGCGCCGGCGGCTCCGGCCGCCATCCCCGCCCAGGCCGTCTCTGAGGAGACCGTGCCGCTGGTGTTCGAGG
>NZ_MUMI01000847.1 GCF_002155975.1 Amycolatopsis kentuckyensis | reverse complement strand
CCGGCTGCTCCAGGGTGACGCGCTGGGCGTACCAGGCCGGCGGCGCCGCGTCGGCCGGCTCGTCGACCTCGCGCAGGGTCAGCGCCTGGGCGTCCACCGTGTACTCGACCCACTTGCCGTCGAGCCCGCGGCGCTCGATCTCGGCCAGGGCGCCGAGCTGGACGGCGTTCGGGATCTGCCAGCCGGTGGCGAGGACGTTGGTGTGCGACAACGGCGTCGTGTGCCGGGTGTTGACGATCCCCGCCAGCCGCGGGATGTCGTCGGGGACGCGGTCCATCACGATGATGTCGGTCCAGTCCAGCGTCGCGGCCCGGTACTCGGCCTCGCTGCGGAACGCGCGCAGCCGCCCGGTGGCCGTGCCCGGGTTCAGCGCCACGAACGGCGCCGTGGAGAACAGCTCGTGCGCGAAGACGCGCGGCAGCTCGCTCGCGGGGATCTCGCGGACGATCCGCTCCTGCAGCTGGTTGGCCGGCTTGAACAGCAGCGGCAGCGACGGGTCGACGTACTGCGCGACGAAGGCGTGGAACTCGCGGATCAGCGCGGCCGGCATCGTGTCGACCTCGACCGTCTCCAGCGAAAGCATCTGCGGGTGCAGCGCGAGAATGCCGAGGAGGAACCGGCGGTCCGGCGCGTGGTAGAAGGCCTCGTTGTAGGAGTCGATCTCGGCGCGCACGCGTTCTTCGCCGACGCCGAGGATCTCTTCGCCGATATAGATCGCGTGAAAGGAATGCCGCGCGTTGTTCAGAAAGTGGATCTTCGCCTGCTCGCGGTCGACCACGACCTTGACGAAGGAATAGCCGCCGAGAGTGCCGCCGAGCTGGTGAAATGCGGACACCGAAAGGCGTTCGCCGACAAGGGCGGCGACGGTCTCGGGGGCAGGACTGGGCGCGACCACGCTGGTCAGGGACACGGATTCTCCTCGCTGGAATAGCGAAGAGAAACGATAACAGGCAGGTAAATAACTCACCAGAGTGGCGGATGGGCCATTCAGTGGGACGGCACCGGTTTTCATGACCGGCGCCACACCCGCTCGGAGCACCGTTCCAGCGCGC
>NZ_MUMI01000846.1 GCF_002155975.1 Amycolatopsis kentuckyensis | reverse complement strand
TCCAGCACCTGCAGCAGCGTGTTGTAGATCTCCTGGTGCGCCTTCTCGATCTCGTCGAACAGCACCACCGAGAACGGCTTGCGCCGCACCTTCTCGGTCAGCTGCCCGCCCTCTTCGTAGCCGACGTAACCCGGAGGGGCACCGAAGAGCCGGGAGGCGGTGTAGCGGTCGTGGAACTCACCCATGTCGATCTGGATGAGCGCGTCGTCCTCACCGAACAGGAACGACGCCAGCGCCTTCGACAGCTCCGTCTTCCCGACACCGGACGGGCCGGCGAAGATGAACGACCCCGACGGGCGCTTCGGGTCCTTCAACCCGGCGCGGGTGCGGCGGATGGCCTGCGAGACGGCCTTGACCGCGTCCTCCTGCCCGATGATGCGCTTGTGGAGCTCGTCCTCCATGCGCAGCAGCCGGGTGGTTTCCTCCTCGGTCAGCTTGAACACCGGGATACCGGTCCAGTTGGCCAGCACCTCCGCGATCTGCTCGTCGTCGACCTCGGCGACGACGTCGAGGTCGCCGTCCTTCCACTGCTTCTCCCGCTCACCCTTCTGCCCGAGGAGGGTCTTCTCCTCGTCCCGCAGGCGGGCGGCCCGCTCGAAGTCCTGCGCGTCGATCGCGGACTCCTTGTCCCGGCGGACGTTGGCGATCTTCTCGTCGAACTC
>NZ_MUMI01000845.1 GCF_002155975.1 Amycolatopsis kentuckyensis | reverse complement strand
ACCGCCGGCTGCGCGCCGCGGGCAGCGGCAGCCGCAGCATCGTGGTGCACCCGGGCGGAGCCCTGGATTCCCTGACTCCCCCACGGCCAGGGATCCACGCGCGCTCGACGTCGGCGCGGCTGCGCGGGCTTCCCGCCGGGCTGCTGCTGCACGGCAAGGACGCGGGTGCCTGGCCCGCGGTGCGCGCGGTGCTCGACCCCGACATCGGCGGCGGGGAGCTCTGGGGCCCGCGGCAGTTCGGCCTGCGCGGCGAACCACGGGCCGAAAAGCCGCACGCGCACATGACCGACCCCGAGTCCGCCGCGGCGCTGTGGTCGAGGAGCAGCGAGCTGACCGGCGTCGACCCGGCACCCCGCTGAGTACGACGGCAAGAAGTGGTCGCGAACACCACGGCGCGCCGATCCGGTGAGCACGACAGCGACAAGTGGTCACCAACACCACGGCGCGCCCGATCCGGCGAGTACGACGGCACAAGTGGTCGCCAACACCACAGCGCGCCCGATCCGGGAGGTTCTGCCGCTCAGTAGGCGAGGTCCAGCGGACTTGCCGAGGGCGGGCCGTCGAGGTGCCACTCCGCTCCTTCGCGGACGAAGCGGTACCAGCGCGCGTCGCGGCCGTAGCGCAGTTGCAGTTCCCCCTGGGTCAAGCGGTTGCGCCAGATCTTCGGCTTGCCCGGGAGGCCCGCGTCCGCCAGGATTTCCTGCCCTTCGGCCAAGGGGCCCGGCCCCGGCTGCCAACTCTCGCGCAGCGCGGCCAGGCCGCCGCGGCCCGCTTCGCGCCAGGCCTCGGCCCAGCGGGTCAGGTCGCGGGGCGGCAGGCGCGCCGCGGTGGCCAGCGCGGTGATCTCCGCGCTCGTGCGGCCGGCCGCACGGCGGGCGAGGTCTTCCTCGAACGTCAGCTCCGCCGCCGTCGGGCCGCCGGTCAGGAGGTCTCGGGCCAGGGAGGCCGCGTCCGCCGCGAGGGCGGACAGCGCCGCCGCTGTCCAGCCGGTGTCCGGTGGCGGGTCGAGGTCCAGGACCGCCGGCGGGCCGACGGCGGCGGAGCTGACGTTCGAGGAAGACCTCGCCCGCCGTGCGGCCGGCCGCACGAGCGCGGAGATCACCGCGCTGGCCACCGCGGCGCGCCTGCCGCCCCGCGACCTGACCCGCTGGGCCGAGGCCTGGCGCGAAGCGGGCCGCGGCGGCCTGGCCGCGCTGCGCGAGAGTTGGCAGCCGGGGCCGGGCCCCTTGGCCGAAGGGCAGGAAATCCTGGCGGACGCGGGCCTCGCGGGCAAGC
>NZ_MUMI01000844.1 GCF_002155975.1 Amycolatopsis kentuckyensis | reverse complement strand
GCCGCCGAGGGCCGAGCCTCTGTCGGCCGGCGACGGGCCAGTGCTCGCCGAGGTCTCCTCGGGCGGCGCCGAGTCTCCGCGTACCGGCGAGGCCGCCCGTTCGGCGGCCTCACCACCGCGGCCGAGCGCCGGGCACGGGTCCACCGGCGGCGAGTGTCCGCCGGCGGGCGGTGAGGTGCCGTCCACCGGCGCTGTCCCCTCGCCGGTGGCCCCCGACGTGCCGCCCACCGAAGCCGGGCACTCGCCAGGCGGTGCCGAGCCCTCGGCCGGCCTGCCGCCGGCCGAGCTCCCGCGAACCGCCGGCGGTCCCACCCTCGTCCTGTGCCCCACCTCCCTCCTCGGCAACTGGGAACGCGAGTTCGCCCGCTTCGCCCCCGACATCCCCGTCCGGCGGTTCCACGGCGGCCGCCGCCACCTCGACGACCTCGCCTCCGACGAAGTCGTCCTCGCCACCTACGGTGTCCTCCGCCGGGATCGCGAAACGCTGTCCGAAGTGGAGTGGGGCCTCGTGGCCGCCGATGAGGCGCAGCACGTCAAGAACCCGCTCTCCGCCACCGCCAAGGAACTGCGCAAGATCCCCGCGCAAGCCAAGGTCGCCCTCACCGGCACGCCCGTCGAAAACCGGCTCACCGAGCTGTGGTCCATTGTGGACTGGACCACCCCCGGTCTCCTCGGCCCCCTCGATCGGTTCCGCCGCACCGTCGCGCGCCCGATCGAACGCGACCGCGACAAGGCGGTCACCGAACGGCTGGCCGCCACCGTCCGGCCGTTCCTGCTGCGGCGGCGCAAGACCGACCCGGACATCGCCCCCGAACTGCCGCCCAAGACCGAGACCGACCGGTTCGTCCCGCTCACCGCCGAGCAGACCACGCTCTACGAAGCCGTCGTGCGGGAGAACCTCGCCGAAATCCGGGAAACGCAGGGCATCAAACGGCGCGGGCAGGTGCTGCAGCTGCTCACCGAACTCAAGCAGATCTGCAACCACCCCGCGCAGTTCCTCAAGGAACCGCACGGCGCGCTCACCGGCCGCTCCGGCAAGCTCGCGGCGTTCGAAGAACTCCTGGACGTGATCCTCGACGAAGGCGAAAGCGTCCTGGTCTTCAGCCAGTACGTCCAGCTCTGCCGCCTGCTCGAGCGGCGCCTCAAGGACCGCGGCCTGCCCACCGAACTGCTCTCCGGCGACAGCTCCCCGGCGAAACGGCAGGACATGGTCGACCGGTTCCAGGCCGGCGAGATCCCGGTGTTCCTGCTCTCCCTGAAGGCGGGCGGCGTCGGGCTCAACCTGACCCGGGCCACCCACGTGATCCACTACGACCGCTGGTGGAACCCGGCCGTCGAGGATCAGGCCACCGACCGCGCCTACCGGATCGGGCAGGACAGGCCGGTCCAGGTGCACCGGCTGATCGCCGAGGGCACCCTCGAAGAGCGGATCGCGCAGGTCCTCGAAAAGAAACGGGGTCTCGCCGAGTCGGTCGTCGGCGCCGGGGAGGACTGGATCACCGAACTGTCCGACGACGAGCTCGCCGACCTCGTCCGGCTCGGGGGCGGGTGATGCCACCGAGGCGCAACTTCGGCACGACGTGGTGGGGCCGCGCCTGGGTCGAGGCGCTGGAGCAGCGCGCGAAGCTCGACCCGAACCGGCTGCCCCGCGGGCGGACGTACGCGCGGAAAGGCACCGTCAGCGAGCTGCACGTCGGCGCCGGGGCGGTGCGCGCGCGGGTGCGGGGCAGCCGTCCGGAGCCGTACCGGGTGACGATCACCATGCGCACCTTCACCGACGGCGAGTGGGACACGCTGCTCGGCGTGGTCGGCACCCAGCTCGGCCACGCGGCCGCGCTGCTCGACGGCGAGCTGCCGGGCGCGCTGACCGAGCAGGCGCGCGAAGCGGGTGTCGACCTGCTGCCGGGCCCGGGCGACCTGCGGCCGCGGTGCTCGTGCCCGGACTCGGCGAACCCGTGCAAGCACGTCGCCGCGGTGTACTACCTGGTCGCCGACGAGGTCGACCGCGACCCGTTCACGCTCTTCCTGCTGCGCGGCCGCCCGCGGGCGGACGTCCTGGCCGAACTCCGCGCCCGCAGGTCGCCGGCGCGCGGTGAGAAACCGAAGCTCCCGAAGCCCGTGGACGAGGGCCTGACACCCCGCGCCGCCTACGCGCGACGGCCGGGCGCGATCCCCGCCCTGCCGCCACCACCGCGGGTGCCCGGCC
>NZ_MUMI01000843.1:379-577 GCF_002155975.1 Amycolatopsis kentuckyensis | reverse complement strand
CTACCCCAAGGAAAACGCGGGCGGGCTGCTGGCCGCGTCCGGCATCGGGGCCATCCTCTCGCCGCCGACGCTGGGCGCGGCCGCGTTCATCATCGCCGAATACCTCCAGACGTCGTACCTGAAGGTGCTGATCTGGGCGACCGTCCCGACCCTCCTCTACTACCTCGGCATCGTGTTCGCGATGGAGGCCGACGCGCG
>NZ_MUMI01000843.1:0-326 GCF_002155975.1 Amycolatopsis kentuckyensis | reverse complement strand
GCGACGTCAAAGGCTGGGCGAAGGACATGGTCGACGCGCTGTCGGCCGGTGTCCGGGGCGCGCTGCCGGTGATCGCGGTGTGCGCGGCGGCCGGGGTGATCACCTCGACCATCACCAAGACCGGGCTGGGCCTCGAACTCGCCGACGCGCTGGTGGAACTGGCCGGCTTGCTGTCCGACAACGGCACGGTCGTCCTCATCCTGACCGTGCTGCTCTCCGCGATCGCCGGGATCGTCGTGCGGGACGTCGACGGCTTCGGCCTTGAAGCGCCGCGCGTCGGCCTCCATCGCGAACACGATGCCGAGGTAGTAGAGGAGGGTCGGGAC
>NZ_MUMI01000842.1 GCF_002155975.1 Amycolatopsis kentuckyensis | reverse complement strand
ACCCCGGCCTCGCGTTCGAGCGCGGCCAGGTGCTGGGAGACCGCGGGCCCGGTCAGGTGCAGGGCCGCCGCCGTCGCGGCCACGGTCCCGTGCTGGGCGAGTCCGTACAGGACCCGCAGGCGGCGCAGCTCCAACATGAAGTCCGGCTTCCTGGTTCGGCAAGAAAGAGTAACTGGTACTTCCGTATCGTACCGCCGACGATGGGCTGGTGAAGCTGAAAGCGACCGCGGCGCTGGCGGTCACCGTCGTCCTGTGGGCATCGGCGTTCCCCGCGATCAAGGGGGGTCTCGACGGCTACGGTGTCGCCGGGTTGTCCTTCGCCCGGCTCGCGGTGGCGTCGGCCGTGCTGCTGCTCGTCGCGCCTGTGCTGGGCGTCCGCCGTCCGCGCCGCGCGGACCTGCCGGCGATCGCGGGGTGCGGGCTGGCCGGGATGAGCGCCTACCAGCTGCTGCTCAACTGGGGAGAGGTGCACGTCCCGGCGGGCACGGCGAGCCTGCTCGTCTCGGTGACGCCGGTGTTCAGCGCGCTGCTCGCGGCGGCGTTCCTGGGTGAGCGCCTGACCGGGGCGAAGCTGCTGGGCAGTGCGGTGGCGCTTGCCGGCAGCGCGCTCATCGCCACGGGCGGCGGCTGGGGCTACTCGGGCGCGGCGTGGGCCGTGCTGGCTGCGGCGGCGGTCCAGGCGGTGTACCACCTCGGGAGCAAGCCGTTGCTGCGGCGGTACACGGGGCTCGAGGTC
>NZ_MUMI01000841.1 GCF_002155975.1 Amycolatopsis kentuckyensis | reverse complement strand
CCGAAGCGGGCACGGTCGCGTCGGAGTCGATGAGGAACGGCGCGACCGTGCCCGCTTCGGCGTTCACCGCCAGGGTGATCTCGGTGCCGTTGCGGCGGGCGTAGTCGAGGATGCGGCGTTGCTCGTCCGACAGTTTCGTCGCGCCGTCACCACCCGCGAGCATCAGCCGGGGCTGCGGCCCACCGGGCGACGGCGACGGCGGTGGCATCGGCCCGGGGCCCGTGGCGGGGCCGGCCGCGGGCAACGTCCCGGCGGAGGTGCTCTGCGCCGCCGCGTACGACCAGACCGCTGGGGTGAGCAGCAGCGGCACCAGCGCGGCGACGAGCGCCCGCCGGCCCGGCTCGACGACCAGCCACGCCACCGCGGCGACGCCCGTGCCGAGCACCGCCCAGCGTGTCCAGCCGTGGAACGACGTGTCCCGCGAAGTCAGCACGAACGCCCAGGCCGCGGTCAAGGCGACGACCAGCGGGAGGAGGGTGCGCCGGTGCTGCCGCCACAGCAGCGCCAGCCCGGCGGCCGAGACCGCGGCGACGGCCGGTGCCATCGCCGTCGTGTAGTAGGGGTGCCAGATGCCGCCGGCGAAGCTGAAGACGACGGCCGTCACCAGCAGCCAGCCACCCCAGAGCAGCCAGCCGGCCTCGCGCCACCGGCGGCCGATGACGACCAGGACGACGAGGGACAGGGGCAGCAGCCACGAGATCTGCCCGCCGACGAGGTCGTTGAACATCCGGCCGGGCCCGGGATCGCCGCCGAACGACGACATGGTCTGCTGCCCGTTCCGCATGATCATCATGCCGCCGCCCTCGCCGTCGCCGGAGAGGCGGCCGAAGCCGTTGTAGCCGAACACGAGGTCCCAGGCCGAGCCGTCTCGGCTGCCGCCCATGTACGGCTTGGCGCCGGGCCACCAGTCGTAGAGGGCGATCCACCAGAACGACGAGACGGCCAGCACGCCCCCGGCGCCGAGGACGTCGAGCAGACGCCGCCGGAGCGGCCCGCTCGTCCCGGCGAGGTAGGCGGCGACCAGGGCGGGCACGATGATCCACGCCTGCAGCATCTTGGTCAGGAAGCCGCAGCCGACGAAGAACGCGCACCACCACAGCCATTTCCGGCCGTCCCGCAGCGCGCGGGTGAGCGCGTACGCGGCGGCGACGAGGAAGAGGACGAGCAGGGTGTCGGGGTTGTTGTCCCGGTTGATGATCACGGTGACGGGCGTCAGCGCGAGGATGGCGGCGGCCAGGAGGGCGACGTGCTCGCCGGCCCAGATCCGGACGGTGCGGTGCAGGAGGAACACCGCGGCGACGCCTTCGAGCACTTGGGGCAGCAGCAGTGCCCAGCCGTGGTAGCCGAAGACCAGCACCGAAAGCGCTTGCGGCCACAACGCGAGCGGCGGTTTGTCGACCGTGACGACGCCGTAGGGGTCGAAGGAGCCGAAGAGGAAGTTGGTGAAGCTCTCCGTCATCGACTTGGCGGCGGCGGCGTAGTAGGTGTTCCCGAGCTGGCCGTCGCCGATCTTCCAGGCGTAGAGCAGGGCGGCGCCGAGGCAGACGAGCGGAAGCGCCCAGGGGCGGGTTCTCGGGGGAGCGGCGGTGATCATGCCCGCCACCCAACCCCGGCCCGCGTTTCCCGGGCGTTTCCGCTCAGCTGTTGTCGTTCAGGAAGTCGTAGTCCTTGCACTCGCCGGTGTGGACTATCTTGTCTTCCTTCCAGTACCGGCAGAACTTGAAGCCGACGCGGGACTCCGGGAGGTCGTAGACCCCGCCGTCGGCCGCGCTCTTGGTGACGCAGTTGCCGTTGCCGCCGACCTGCATGCTGTAGCGCAGGTAGCCGTCCGCCGGGGTCCCCTTGTAGACGTAGATCGCGACGCCACGGCCGTCGGCGTCGGTGTCGCAGATGTGGACGCGATCGCCTTCCTCGGTGAACACGCCTTCACCGCTCCAGCCGGTGACGCTGCCGTACGCGTCTCCGGTGTGCATGTGCTTCGTGTGCTCGGCCGCGGAGGCGGGCGCCGCGAGGGTGAGCGTGGCGATCAGTGCCGCGGCGGCGACGCCCAGAACCTTCTTCAAGTCTTCGTCCTTCCTGGGTGGGGAAGGCAAAGCGTAGCCGCCACGGCCTGCAAACCGCTTGCAGTCACTCCGACTCGAGGTCGCCCTCCAGGGAGAGGTAGACCTCGCGCATCTGCTCCAGCAGCGCCGGGTCCGGGTCCGCCCACAGCCCGCGGTCCGCCGCCTCGTTCAGGCGCTCCACGATTCCGCGCAACGCCCACGGGTTCGCCTGGCGCAGGAACTCCTGGTTGACCTCGTCGAGCACGTAGGACTCGGTCAGCTTCTCGTACATCCAGTCGCCGACGACGCCGGCCGTGGCGTCGAAGCCGAACAGGTAGTCCACTGTGGCCGCCAGCTCGAACGCGCCCTTGTAGCCGTGGCGGCGCATCGCCGCGAGCCAACGGGGGTTGACGACTCGCGCGCGGAACACCCGCGCCGTCTCCTCACCCAGCGTGCGCGTGCGGACCGCGTCCGGCGAGGTGCTGTCGCCCACATAGGACGCCGGGGCCGCGCCCGTCAGCGCGCGGACCGTCGCGATCATGCCGCCGTGGTACTGGAAGTAGTCGTCCGAGTCCGCGATGTCGTGCTCGCGCGTGTCGGTGTTCTTCGCCGCCACCACGATGCGCTTGTACGAGCTTTCCATGTCCTCGCGTGCCGGGCGGCCGTCCAGGTCGCGGCCGTACGCGAAGCCGCCCCACACCGCGTACACCTCGGCGAGGTCCTTGTCGTCGCGCCAGTTGCCGCTGTCCATCAACGGCAGCAGGCCCGCGCCGTACGCGCCCGGCTTCGAGCCGAAGATCCGGGTCGTCGCGCGGCGGTCGTCGCCGTGTGCCGCCAAGTCGGCGGACACGTGCGCGCGGACGAAGTTCTCTTCGAGCGGCTCGTCCAGCCCGGCCACCAGCCGCACCGCGTCGTCCATCAGGGCGATCACGTGCGGGAACGCGTCCCGGAAGAACCCGCTGATCCGGATCGTGACGTCGATCCGGGGCCGGCCCAGTTCGGCCAGCGGGATCGCTTCGATGCCGGTGACGCGCCGGGATGCTTCGTCCCAGACCGGCTGGACGCCCAGCAGGGCCAGGACTTCCGCCGCGTCGTCGCCGGACGTCCGCATCGCCGACGTGCCCCACACCGAGAGCCCGACCGACCGCGGCCAGTCGCCGGTGTCCTCCCGGTACCGGCGAAGCAGCGAGTCCGCCAGTGCCTGCCCGGTTTCCCAGGCGAGCCGGCTCGGGATCGCCTTCGGGTCGACGGTGTAGAAGTTCCGCCCGGTCGGCAGCACGTTGATCAGCCCGCGCAGCGGCGACCCGCTCGGCCCGGCCGGGATGTACCCGCCGTCCAGCGCGTGCAGCACGGCGTCCAGCTCGGCGGTGGTCCCGGCCAGCCTCGGGACGATCTCCTCCGCCGCGAACGAAAGCACCTTCGCGACCTGGGCGTCCGGGGCCACCGACGCGACCGCGGTCGCGTC
>NZ_MUMI01000840.1 GCF_002155975.1 Amycolatopsis kentuckyensis | reverse complement strand
GGGTGGGACCCGGCCAGGGGGCGGGTCCCACCCGGTTCAGCTGCAGTGCTCGAACTCGCTGTCGAAGGACGCGCCCCCGGCCGCGCCACCCCACTTCACGCACTTGTCCGCCGCGGACGCCGAGACCGGGCCGGCGAAGTAGGAGAAGGAGCCGGAGTCGGTGACCCGTGCCGCGCCCTTGACCTCCAGGTAGGCCGAGGTCGCCGTGCCCGTCCCGGTGGACGCGCTCTTCATCGTGCTGACACAGTTCTTGCCGTTGGCGGCGTTGTACGACAGGTACACCGTGCCCGCCGTGCCGAGCGGCTTCGAATCGAGCACGCCGTAGCCGCCACCGCAGGCCGGCGCGCCGAGCGCGGTGTCGGTGATCGTGGCGTAGCGGATCGAGTTGCGGTATTCGCCGCCCGTTCCCGCTTCGAAGATCACTCCGGCCGACGACGCGGACAGCGGAACCATGTCCGAGTACGCCGCGTCCTGGCCCCACACGAGCAAGCTGCCGGCGGTGCCGGTCCAGTTGGCGCCCTCGTCGAACGACGAGTGGATC
>NZ_MUMI01000084.1 GCF_002155975.1 Amycolatopsis kentuckyensis | reverse complement strand
CCGGGTGGCCGGTTCGGCGGTCCGGCAGGGGACGGCGGTGGTGACGGCGACGGTGCCGGTGGCGGAGCTGTTCGGCTACGCGACCCGGTTGCGCAGCCGCACCCAGGGCCGCGGCACGTTCACCGCCCGCCCGGTGGGCTTCGCGCCGGTGCCGTGACGTCGAGGGTGGTGAGCCGGGGGACAACCCCGGCTCACCACCGGGCTCGCCCGGCGTGTCGACCCTCTGATCACGCGTGTCGGCTGCTCCGTCACGCGTGTCGGCCCTCCCGTCACGGAATGGCCGCCGCGATCCGCCTCAGCCGCGCGGGAGTGACGCGACCCCGGCCAGCAGCCGGTCCACGTCGTCCTCCGTCGTGTACGGCGCGATGCCCGCCCGGACCGCCCCGGTGTCACCCAGGCCCAGGTGCCGCGAACACTCCAGCGCGTAGAAACTCCCCGCCGGCGCGTTCACCCCGTGGGCCCCGAGGTGCTCGTACACCGCCTGCGACGCCACCCCGGCCACCGAAAACAGCACCGTCGGCGTCCGGTGCCGCTCCGGCGCGCCGTACCGCGTGACCCCCGGCAACGAAGCAAGACCCGCGTCGAGCCGGGCCAGCAGCGCGTTCTCGTGCGCCTCCAGCCCCGCCATCGACGCCAGCAACCGCGACCGGCGCGACCCCGTCCCCGGCACGAGCCCGGCGAGGAAGCCGATCGCCGCGGTCGTGCCCGCCAGCAGCTCGTACGGCAGCGTGCCCAGCTCGAACCGCTCCGGTACCGCGTTGGCCGACGGCAGCAGCTTGTCCGGGTGCAGCGTCTCGAGCAGTGCCGGCGCCGCCGCGACCACGCCGAGGTGCGGCCCGAGGAACTTGTACGGCGAGCACGCGTAGAAATCGGCTCCGAGCGCCGTGATGTCGACCGCCGCGTGCGGGGTCAGGTGGACGCCGTCGACGTACAGCATTGCGCCCGCGTCGTGCACCTCCGCCGCGATCGCCGGGATGTCCGGGCGGGTACCCAGGAGGTTCGACGCCGCGGTCACCGCGACCAGCCGCGTCCGCTCCGAGAGCAGTCCGCCGATCGGGGCGAGCTCGCCCGTTCCCGGGTCGAAATCGGCCCAGCGCACGGTGGCGCCGGCCGCCGCCGCGGCCTGGACCCACGGGCGGATGTTCGCGTCGTGGTCGAGGCGGGTCACCACGACCTCGTCGCCGGGGCCCCACTTCTGGGACAGCGTCCGGGAGAAGTCGTACGTCAGCTGGGTCATGCTGCGGCCGAAGACGACGCCCGCCGGATCGGCGGCGAGCAAGTCGGCGACGGCGTCGCGAACTTCGGCGACGACCGCGTTCGCCCGCCGCTCGGCCGCCGTGACGACGCCGCGGTTGGCGATCGCCGCGCACAGCGTGCCGGCCACCGCCTCCCCGACGACGGTGGGGACCTGCGAGCCGCCCGGTCCGTCGAAGTGGGCCGCGCCGCCGTCGAGGGCGGGGAAGTGCGCTCGGATCGCCTGAACGTCGTAGGTCACGCCGCCAGCATGCCGAACGGCGGCCACCGGCCTCAAGATCCCCGGGGCCGGAAAGTCAGCGCCCGCGGTTGCGGGGGTGCTCCCGCGCCCGGCGTTCGTTGCCGTGCTTGTAGTTGCCCGTGACCCGGGCCATCAGCAGCTGCTGGTCGTCACCCCGGGCCACCGCGGCCAGGAACCGGGCAGCCGCGGTCCCGCGCAGCGTTCCCGCGGGCCGGCCGTGGTGCGTGATGGTCACGGTGCCGTGCTCGTCGCGGTACGCGAAGCCCTCCGGTGTCCCCATGCGCCCCAGGGTGGCACGGGCGGCAACCGGTTTTCCCGGGGTCGGTTCGGGGGGTTCCCGGATGGTGCGCCGGCCGGGACCCGACAGAATGCGGAGGATGACCAGAGGGGGAACAGGGGTGCCGGCCAGGCCGGCGAGCAAGTACGTGCTGCTCGGCGCGCAGCTGCTCGTGCTGGCGGCGGTGCTCGTCTCGTACAACGGCGGCCGGTGGCGGTTCCCGGCCTACCGCGTGGACCTCGACGTCTACCGCCTCGGCTCGACGGCGCTGCTGCACGGCCAAGCGCTGTACGGCACGCTGCCGCCCACCGGCGACGGCCAGTACCTGCTCTTCACCTACCCGCCGTTCGCGGCGATCGTGCTGGCCCCGCTGGCGGTGCTGCCGTACTGGGCCGCCTGCCTCGCGCTCACCCTGCTGACGCTCGGGGTGCTGGCCGCGGTCCTGGTGACGGTCCTGCGCGCCCTCGGCGCCCGGTGCGACTGGCGGCGGGTGGCGACGCTGCTGCTGGCCGCCGAGGTGCTGGAGCCGGTGCTGCGCACGCTGTACGCCGGTCAGCTCGACCTGCTGCTGCTCGCGCTGGTCGTGCTCGACGTCCTGGTGGACACCCCGCGGTGGCCCCGCGGCCTGCTCATCGGCCTCGCCGCCGCGGTCAAGCTGACCCCCGCGGTGTTCCTGCTGTACTTCCTGCTCCGCCGCGACACCCGGGCCGCGGTCACCGCCGCCGTGACGTTCCTGGCCGCGACGGCACTGGGTTTCCTGCTCGCCGGCGCCGACTCGGTGCGGTACTGGACGGGCGCGCTGTGGGACACCGGCCGGGTCGGCGAGCCGACCTACGCCGGCGACCAGTCGCTGCTCGGGCTGCTGGCCAGGGCCGGGGTGCCGCCGGAGGCGCGGACGGCGTGGTGGCTGCCGCTGGTGGCGGTGGTGCTCGTGCTGACCGTGTGGGGGATGCGGCGCGCGCTCGCCGCGGGGGAGACGACGATCGCGCTCGGCCTGAACGCGATCGGCGGGCTGCTGGTCTCGCCGATCTCGTGGACCCACCACTGGGTGTGGGCCGTGGTCGTCCTGCTCGGCTGGGCGGAGCTGGCGCGCCGCACGCGGCGACGCGGGTTCGCGGTCCTGGCCGGGACGGGCGCGGTGCTCTTCGTCGCCGGGCCGCAATGGTGGTGGCCGCGCGGCGGGGAGGTGGAACGGCACTGGAACTTCGGCCAGCAGCTCACCGGCAACGGCTATGTCCTTTTCGGACTCGCGGTGCTGCTCACGGCGGTGCTGGTGCGGTTCCCGCGACGGGACGACCGCGTCAGCGACGTCGTGCCGGCCCGAGCCGGAGCCAGCCCGCTCCCAGGATGAGCATCGCCGTGCCGAGCGCCAGGTCGAGGCAGATCGCGGCGGTGTTGAAGGGCAGCGTGTCGGTGATCGCCCGCGGCAGCGGGAGCAGCCCGGCGAGCCCGACCACGGCGTAGCAGGCGCCGGCGACGACCAGGAACCGGGCGGCCCAGCGCGAGGAGCGGGTGCAGAACACCGCGGCGGCGCCGGTCAGCAGGTGCACCAGCGTCCACACCCCGGACACGGCGAGGAACCCGAACAGCACGCGCGGCCCGCTCCCGGCCGGGACCCCGGCCATCAGCTCCAGCGCGGCGAGGACGAGGAACAACAGGCCGATCAGCATGCCCAGGCCCTGCACGGGGGCGGGGCCCCGCCGGGGCGCCCGGGTCTCGGGTTCGGTGGCCGTCATGCCTTCGGGGTTCCCCGCCCGAACCCTTTTAATGCACCGCATCAGGGGTATCCGGCCACGATCCCGACCGCTGACGAGGAGTGACCCGATGACCGAGTACCGCCACAGCGTGACCGCCGACATCCCCGCGGACGAGCTGTTCGCGTTCCTGAGCCACCCGGAGAACCTGCCCCGCTACTTCCCGGAGATGAAGGTCGCCGAGCCGAAGGGCGGCGACAGCGTCCACGTCGAGGCCGAGGTGCACGGCGAGCGCGTGGCCGGGGAGGCGTGGCTGCACACCGACCCGGCGACCCGGTCGCTGACGTGGGGCGCGGAGGGTCCCGACGACTACCACGGCGAACTGCGCATCCGCGACGACGGCCCGGCGTCGTCGGAGATCACCGTGACGTTGCACAGCGTCCGCGAGGCCGACGGGGACGAGGTCCAGCAGGGCTTGGAGCGCACGGTCGCGGCGATGACGCACGCGGTGTCCGCCGACGCCGACGTCGAAGCAGCCGAAGGCCAGGGCGGCTGGACCTCCTACGACGACAAGAGGGACTCGTCGAGCTGAGGCGGGAACGGCCCGTAGGCGTTGCCGCGGGCGCCACGGGTGCGCACCGCCGGTACGGCGAACAGGTACTTGAGCAGTTTCGGCGGTGCGGTGCCGCGGCCGCGGGCCCGGGCGGCGGCCGCCCGCCGCTCGACCCGCACCTGGTCGGCCTGCACCCGCTCGATCACGCGGATCCGGTCGGCCTGGACGCCGGCGAGGTCGGCGAGCGTGACACCGCCGCGGCGGACGGCGGGGACCAGCCGGTTCGCCGTGGCGACGGCGTCCTGGACCGCCATCAGGATGCCGTTGCCGCCGACCGGCGAGATGACGTGCGCGGCGTCGCCGAGCAGCAGCAGGCCCGGCCGGTACCAGCGGTCCACGCGGGAGATGTCGACCGACAGCAGCGTCGTCTGCGAGAAGTCGGTGAGCAGGTGGGCCCGGTCGGCCAGCCACGGCACGCGTTCGCGCACGAACGCCCGGATCGGCTCCACGCCGCGTTCGCGCAACGCCGGGTACGCGCCCTTTTCGAGGCTGTAGCCGACCTGCCAGTCGCGGACGCCGCCGAGGACGCCGACGTAGGCGTCGCGCCCGAAGTAGAGGTCGAGGTCCGCGTCGGGCGGATCGCCGGGGGAGCGGGGCAGCCGGAACCAGAGCAGGTCGGTGGTCGCGCCGAGCGACCGGGCCTCGAGCCCGGCCAGGCGCCGCACGGTGGAGAACCGGCCGTCGGCGCCGACGACGACGGACGCGGCGAGCTCGCCGCCGCGGTGGCGGACGCCGGTCACCACACCGTCGTCCTCGAGCAGTCCGGTGACCTTGGCGCCGGTCCGCAGCGTGAACGACGGGAGGGCGGTCGCCCGCTCGGCGAGGAAGTCGAGGAACCGCACCTGGGGCATCAGGGCGACGTAGCCGAACGGCGTCCGGAGGCGGTCGTAGTCGGCGGCGCGGTACACGCCGTCCGGGGTGTGGAAGCGGAACGAGCGCGCCTTGAAGTGGTCGAGCTCCAGCAGGTCGCCGGCCAGGCCCAGGCGGTCGAGCAGTTCGAGGGTGTAGGGGTGCAGCGAGTCGCCGCGGAAGTCGCGGTCGAAGTCCGCTCGCGCTTCGAGCACGGTGACCTCGATCCCGGCTCGGGCCAGGAGGTAGCCGAGCAGCAGCCCGCCGGGACCGCCACCGGCGATCGCGACGCTCATGCCGTGTCCACTGTGGACAGGCGGAACACCGCCATGCCCGGCAGGTGCGCCAGGATCTGCGCCGGCGTCGCGTCCTGGGGGACCGGGAACGCCCGGACCGCCCACGGCACCGACATCGCGGCCAGGTAGCCGGCGACGACCGCGGCCGCTTCCTCGCCGCCGACTTCGCCGGCCCGCCGGTCTTCGCGGAGGCCGCCGGAAAGCAGCGTGCACTCCGGTGCGGCCAGGAGGTTCTCCACCCAGTCGCGGTCGCGGACCGGCGAGACGAGGTACTGCCCACCGTCGTGCGCGACCACGGCCAGGGGCACGCGCCGCGGTTCGCCGGTGCGGCGGCCGCGCGTCTCGACGACGCGCAGGGTGTACCCGCCTTCCGGTGGGGCCTCGGCGGGGGCGTCGATCAGCTTCGCGGTCATTTCGGCGTTCATCGCTCGGACGTCCACGCGCTCCACGGTAGCAAAACTAGCTAGATTGTCTAGCGACCTTAGAATGACCGGGTGGAAGACACTCCCGTCGCGCGGGTGCGGGCCGAGGTCCGGGCCGCGCTGGCCCCGCTCGTCCGTCAACCGGGTGATGGCGCCGACGAGCGGGGCCAGCG
>NZ_MUMI01000839.1 GCF_002155975.1 Amycolatopsis kentuckyensis | reverse complement strand
CAGCTCGACGAGTCCCTCTTGTCGTCGTAGGAGGTCCAGCCGCCCTGGCCTTCGGCTGCTTCGACGTCGGCGTCGGCGGACACCGCGTGCGTCATCGCCGCGACCGTGCGCTCCAAGCCCTGCTGGACCTCGTCCCCGTCGGCCTCGCGGACGCTGTGCAACGTCACGGTGATCTCCGACGACGCCGGGCCGTCGTCGCGGATGCGCAGTTCGCCGTGGTAGTCGTCGGGACCCTCCGCGCCCCACGTCAGCGCCCGGGTCTCGGGTTCGGTGGCCGTCATGCCTTCGGGGTTCCCCGCCCGAACCCTTTTAATGCACCGCATCAGGGGTATCCGGCCACGATCCCGACCGCTGACGAGGAGTGACCCGATGACCGAGTACCGCCACAGCGTGACCGCCGACATCCCCGCGGACGAGCTGTTCGCGTTCCTGAGCCACCCGGAGAACCTGCCCCGCTACTTCCCGGAGATGAAGGTCGCCGAGCCGAAGGGCGGCGACAGCGTCCACGTCGAGGCCGAGGTGCACGGCGAGCGCGTGGCCGGGGAGGCGTGGCTGCACACCGACCCGGCGACCCGGTCGCTGACGTGGGGCGCGGAGGGTCCCGACGACTACCACGGCGAACTGCGCATCCGCGACGACGGCCCGGCGTCGTCGCGGATGCGCAGTTCGCCGTGGTAGTCGTCGGGACCCTCCGCGC
>NZ_MUMI01000838.1:344-535 GCF_002155975.1 Amycolatopsis kentuckyensis | reverse complement strand
CAGGACCGCCAGCATGCCCAGCGCTTCCGGCCAGCTCGGGCGGTGGCCGTAGAAGGCGATGTCCACCAGCACCGCCACCACCGGGTACAGGTAGGACAGCAGCGCCACCGTCGTGGTCGGCAGCTTGCCGATGCTCGCGTACATCAGCACGTACATGAGTGCCGTGTGGACGGTCCCGAGCAGGACCAGCC
>NZ_MUMI01000838.1:0-287 GCF_002155975.1 Amycolatopsis kentuckyensis | reverse complement strand
CTTCAGCTGCTTCGCGACGAAGGACGCTCCCGCGTACAGCACGGCCGCGCCGAGGGCGAGGCCGATGCCGGCCAGCTGGACGGGCTTGCCGTCCTCGCCGTGGGCGGACAGGGAGATCAACGCCACGCCGCCGAACGCGACGCCGGCGCGGGCCAGGTGGCTCTTGGCCACCTTCTCGCCGAGGAACGCCGCCGCCAAGCCGACCAGGATCAGCGGCTGGGTGTGGTAGACGACCGTGCTGACCGAGATCGACGACAGCGCGTACGAGGCGAACAGCAGCACCCAGT
>NZ_MUMI01000837.1 GCF_002155975.1 Amycolatopsis kentuckyensis | reverse complement strand
ATCACGCGTGTCGACCGTTCAGTCACGCGAACCAACCCTCCCGGCACGCCCCACCGGCAACCGCTCCTCAGCCGAGGTGCTTGAGCGCCTCCCTCCTCGACAGCCCGGACAACCCCGGGTGATCGTCCACAAAGCACCGCACCCAGTCCGGCGCCGTCCTCGCGTAGTCCCGTAGCGCCCACCCGATTCCCTTCCGCAGGAAGAACTCCGGCTCGGCGATCGACGGCTCGATGGCGCGGGTGAGCAGGTCCGTGTCGGTGTCCTCCTTGGCCCCCACCTGGCAGATGATCGCCGTCCGGCGGCGCCAGAGGTCGGCGTCGTGGGCCCACGCCAGCATCGTCGGCGTCATCCGGGCGCGGTGCTCACGGAGGATCGGGCCGATCCGCCGGATGGCGACCTCGTCCACGACGTCCCACCACGCCCCGTCGACGATCATTTCCTCGTACACCGGGAGCAGGTCCGGATCCTGCCACCGCCGGTAAGCCCGGTACCCAGAAAGATCGATGGCCGCGTACCGCTCCTCGCGGAATTCCGCGGTTCGCCACAACTCGAGGACGGTTGCCGAAAATGTCACCCGATCGGTCAATATGTGGTCGGCCAGGACCCGCTTGAGCAGCGCGCTGCGCTCGGGTTTCGCCACCCCGCGGAACGGCATGGCCGACTTCATGTACGCCTGCATCGCCGGCGCTTTCGCCGGGTCGGCCACCTCCGCCAGCCCGGCGCGGATCGCCTTGACCAGCCTCTCGTCCGCGCTCATCTGTCCTCCTGTCGGGCTCCGGCGCCCCGGAGCGTACTGCCGGCCACCGACAGTTCCGGCGTCGCGCGGACACCGCAGGTCCCGACGAAAGACGGATGGCGGAAGTCGCGTCGGTCGGCGAGATTGTCCAAGGTTGCCGGTAGTTTCGTCGAAATCTGGCGAACGCCGTCGAAAGCGGATGAAAAGGACGAGTGTGAAAAGAATCGTTGCCGCCGTCGCCGCCGCGGGGCTCGCGGCCGGGCTGATGGCCGCCGCGCCCGCCGCCTCGGCGGAACCCGGGGTGCAGTTCACCCCCGCGCCGATCGCCTGGGGCCCCTGCACGTCGGAGAGCCTCAAGCAGAACGGCGCCGAGTGCGGCTTCCTCGAAGTGCCGATGGACTACGCGAAGCCGGGCGGGGCGAAGGTCTCCCTCGCGGTCTCGCGGATCAAGCACAAGACCGCGCAGTCCCAGGGCATCATGCTGGTGAACCCCGGCGGCCCGGGCGGTTCCGGCCTCGGCCTTTCGGTGCTCGGCAAGTACGTG
>NZ_MUMI01000836.1 GCF_002155975.1 Amycolatopsis kentuckyensis | reverse complement strand
AGACGGCCGAGGCCGCCGCGGACGACCTGGACGCGGCGGCGGCCGAGGTCGGCGGCGACGTCACCGCGGAGTCCTACGGGGCGCTGGGGGCGCGGATCGGCCTCGGCGAGTCGTACGGCCGCGCGGCCGGGGCGTTGCGGCGGCAGCTGGCCGACGGCGCCGAGGCGCTGCGCTCGGCCGCGGTGGCGCTGCGGCAGGTGACGATCCGCCACGGCGGCCAGGACGACGAAGCCGCGGAGCTGATCAAGCGCGCCGGAAGGCTGGACGGATGACGGCCGGCAGCCCGCCCCTGGCGGTGCCCGCGGGGGAAGACATCACGGCGGCGGCCGAGCCGTACCTGGCGTACCTCACGGAGCTCTCGCAGCAGCTGGGCGTGATCGACCCCGTCGAGACGTACTTCCGCCCGCTGCTCGGCCGCTGGGCCGACCTCGGCGCGGAAGCGGACCGCCTGCGCCAGGCGGCCTCGGTCGCGGCCGAGGTGTCGGCGCGCCTGGACGAACAGCTCGGCCGGCTCGACGCGGGCTGGGAGGGCCGCGACGCGGACTCGTTCGTCGCGTACATCCGCACGATCGGCGCGGCGGGCGGCGACCTCCACGAGGCGCTGGAGACCCTGGCGGGGGCACTGGACGAGATGGTGACGACCGTGCGCCACGTCGTCGTCGATCTGGTCGAGGTGCTGGTGGACGCGGCGGAGCTGACGTCGGAGACGATGCTGCTCCCGAGCGGCGGCGCGAAGCGGGCGCGGACCCAGCTGCAGGAGACGCAGGACTCGGCGAAGGCCCTGCACGAAACCGCGCGCGACGTCCTGGAGGCGTTCGACCGGCTGTGCCAGGGGGTGGACGACCCGGATGCGGCGTCCCGCACCATCGAGATCCGGCACCGGTACCCGCCGGAGCGCTTCAAGCTGCACGACGACGCGCTGAACGAGGCGGGCGAGCAGGCCGCGGCCACGGCTTCGGCCCCGGCTTCGTCGCCGGTCACGGCCCCGGCCCCGGCTTCGGCTTCGGCCGACGAGGTCATGAACCCGGCTTCGGCCGACGGCACGGCCGAGGGCCGCCACACCGGCTCCGGAACCCCGGACCCCGACCAGCCCGCCGACCCGCAGCCGGCCCCGCCCGCCGAGGATCGCCACAGCTCGGCGGGCCTGGCCGCCCGAGCCGAAGGCTCCGAAGCCCATCATCGGCATCATCGGCATGCCGCCCGCCGAGCTGTGGCGATCCTCGGCGGGCGGGGCCGGCTGCGGGTCGGCGGGCTGGTCGGGGTCCGGGG
>NZ_MUMI01000835.1 GCF_002155975.1 Amycolatopsis kentuckyensis | reverse complement strand
GCCGAGGGCGCCCTCGGCCAGGTCGTGCGGCCCCAGCGGACTCCGGTACTGATGGATGACGGCGTGCATTTCGGTGCTCCTTTTCGCTGGTCAAGGCGTTGGGAGTCACTCTCGGCCCGGACCGCCGCCCGGACATCAGTGCCAGTACGGAGACCACCGCGCAAACCGGGCACGGAGGGGATACTGCTCGGGTGACGCGCAGCGAACCGTTCGTCGGGCGGGCCGGTGCCGTGGCCGACCTGCGCGGGTGGCTCGCGGCGGCGGACGGCGGCACCGGCGCGCTGGTGCTCGTCGGCGGCCCGGCCGGGATCGGCAAGACCCGCCTGGCCGAGGCGGTCACCGGCCCGGCCGCGGTCTGGGGCCGGTGCGTCGACGACCCGGGCGCCCCGCCGCTGTGGCCGTGGCGGCGGGTGCTGCGCGCGCTGCCGGAGGCGGGCGCCGAGGTCGACCGCGCGCTCGCCGACCTGGACGACCGCAACGGCGCCGACCTGGTCGCGGCCCGGTTCCGGTTCGTCGCGCTGGCCGCCGACGCGCTGGTGGCGGCGGCCGGGCCGGCCGGACTCGTCGTCGTCCTCGAAGACGTGCACTGGGCCGACGAGGCGTCACTGCGGCTGCTGCGCCACCTGGCCGGGGAGATCCGCCGGTCGCGGCTCGCGGTGGTCGCGACCTACCGGGACACCGACGCGGCCGGCCCAGCAGCTCCGGCAGCGCCTCGAACAGCGGGCCGGCCGCGTCGGTGT
>NZ_MUMI01000834.1 GCF_002155975.1 Amycolatopsis kentuckyensis | reverse complement strand
GCCGGCCGGGGGAGCGGCTCGCCGAACTCGCGGCCGAGCTGGCCGACGAACGGCGGCGGCTCGACCTGCTCGACGGCGGCGGTGACCCGCTGACCGCCGTCCGCGCCGTGTTCTCCTGGTCCTACCGCAACCTCGCGCCCGACGCGGCGCGCGTGTTCCGGCTCTGCGGCCTGCACCCGGGCCGCGACCTGACGCCGCCCGCGCTGGCCGCGCTCGCCGGCGTCCCCCTGCCGGAGGCCGAACGGCTGGCCGGGGCCCTGGTCCGCGCCCACCTCGCGCAGCAGACCGGCGACGACCGCGTCCAGCTGCACGACCTGCTGCGCGTCTACGCCGCCGAGCTCGCGGCCGAGGACCCGAGCGAGAGCCACGAGGCACAGCAACGGCTGTTCGACTTCTACGTCTCCTCGGCCGGGCAGGCGATGGACGTCGTCCTGCCCCAGGAACGGCACCTGCGGCCGCGCGTGCCGGACCCCGAGGTCAAGGTGCTCGACGCGCCGGCGTGGCTGGAGGCCGAGCGGCGCAACCTCCTGGCGGTCGCCGCGCACGCGACCCGGCACGGCTGGCCGGACCACCTGCGGCTGCTGTCCGGGATCCTGTGGCACTACCTCGACGTCGGCGGCTACCACGAGGAAGCGCTGGTGCTGCACACGCACGCGTCCGCGCTGGCCCACCACACCGGCGACCGGGCGGCCGAGGCCGAGCCGCTCATCCTGATCGCGCTCGGCCACTGGCGGGTCGGCCGGTCGCCGGAGGCGCTGCGGTACCTGGAGGAGGCGCTCGTCCTGGCCCGCGAGACCGGCGACTGGCGCACCGAAATCCACTCGGTCAACACCCTGGGGCTCGTGTGCCGCGCACTGGGCCGCTTCGCCGACGGGATCCGGTACTCGACGGAGGCGCTTGCGCTGGCGAGGAAGACGGGCGACCGCACCAGCGAAGGCCTGGTCCTGGTGGTGCTCGGCTGTTCCTGCCGCGGCATCGGCCGGTACGGCGAAGCGATCGGCCACCTCGAAGAGGCCCTCGCCCTGGCCCGCGACACTGCCGACCGCACGAGCGAGGGCTACGCGCTGGTCAACCTGGGCGACTCGCTGTCGGCGCTGGGCCGGCACGACGAAGCGGTCCGGGTCCTGGAGGAAGGGCTGGGACACCTGCGCGCGATGGGCGTCCGGGTGAGCGAGGGGTACGCCCTGGGCATCCTCGGCGACGTCGAGCACGCGCGCGGCCGGTACGCCGAAGCCGCGGCGCACCTGGAACGGGCGCTGGAAATCGCGCAGGAGACGGGAAGCCCGCCCAACCGCGGTATCGCGCTGAAGCACCTGGGCGACGTGCGGCTGGCGCAGGGGCGGCACGCGGAGGCGGCCCAGCACCTGGAAGAGGCACTGAGCCTGGCCCGCGAGTGCGGTGATCGCGGCGTGGAATCCCGCGTGCTCAACAGCCTCGGCAGCCTTTCGGCCGCTCGCGGCGCCTCTTCGGACGCACTGCGCTACCACCGCGAAGCCCTGGCCGTGGCGAAGGAAACGGGCTGCCGTCCCGAACAGGGCCGGGCCCACTGCGGGCTCGGTGAAGTCCACTGTGGACTCGGTGACCCGGAGGCCGCGCGTTCGCACTGGGAACGCGCGCTGGCCTGCTACGCCGGGGAGTGCGTGCCCGGCGCGATCCGGGTCCGGAACCACCTGACGGCCCTGGAACGCGTCGTGGGGTGATCGGGTTCGCGGGCCGCGAGATCCGCTTCGAGCCGCTGGACGTCCCGGTCGACGACGTCGGTGCTGCCCGCGAGCCGGGGCCGGGGCTTCACGGCCTGCTCCCGGTGGCCTTGAAGAACGTGTAGTGGAAGGTGCCGTCTTCGCGGGTGGTCCGGTGCAGGTCCGTGACCCCGCGGTCCCAGCGCTCCTGCGTGCTCAGCCCGCGGGCGACGGCGGTTTCGCCGACGCCTTCGACCATCGCGGTGAAGGTGTCGCGGGTGAACCCGGTGACCAGATCGGGCCGGGACGCGTCGGCGTAGACCGTGCGCGGTTCCACGGTGACGTCGCCGAATCCGGCGCCGGCCAGCAGCGGGTACAGGCGACGGCCGATGAGCGCGTCGCCGCCGGCCTCGGCCTGCAGCCGGACGAGGCAGTCGATCGCGGCCTGGGCGTGCTCGCTGCGCGGGTGGAAGAACGCCGAGCCGTGGTCGCCCTCGATCACCGTGATCGTGCCGCCCGGCCGCAGCAGCGTCTTCAGGTGCGCGAGGGCCTTCTCCGGCTCCGGCAGGTGTTCGAGCAAGAAGCAGACGAAGACGTGGTCGTACTCGCCGTCGAGGTCGAACAGGTCGGCCTGCCGGAAGTCGACGCCTTTGACCCGGGTTCGCGCCTGGTGCAGTGACGCTTCGGAGACGTCGACCGCGGTCAGGTGCGCGCCCGGGCTGCGGGCCGCCAGGTGAACGGTCTGGGCGCCGACCCCGCAGCCGGCTTCCAGCACGCGGCTTCCAGCCGGATAGGCCGTCCCGGCGTGCAGGAGCTCGGCGAGGGTGTCGGCCTGGTCGCCGAGGCGGCGGGTTTCGGGTTCGGTGTATCCGTGCACGTAAACGGTGTCCATGAGCCCCAGCGTGCTGCGAGAATGGTCCGATGGACAGAGCCAAAACAGCGTTCTCGGAGTGGTCCATAGGCTCGGACTTCCTCCAGCTGGACGTCCGCGAGGCACCGCCGGGCGGGCTCGCGGACTGGCTCGCCGGGCAGCTGCGCGCCGCGGTCGCCGACGGCCGGCTCCCGGTCGGCGGCCGGCTGCCCGCGTCCCGGGTGCTGGCCGCCGAGCTGCGCGTGTCGCGGGGCGTGGTCACCGAGGCCTACCAGCGGCTGATCGACGACGGCCACGCGGCGGGCCGCGGCCGCGCGGGCACGGTCATCGTCGCCGCGCCCGTGCTGCCGCCGTCCCCTTCGCCGGACCGGCTCTCCGCCTCGGCGGTGATCACGCCCCGGCCCGGGGTGGACGTGTTCGACGCGGTCCGCGCGGCGCCGGCCCGGATCGACCTCACCCCCGGCGTCCCGGACCTGACGGCGTTCCCGCGGGCGGCGTGGCTGCGCGCCG
>NZ_MUMI01000833.1 GCF_002155975.1 Amycolatopsis kentuckyensis | reverse complement strand
TGCTCGACCTGGTGGGTGCGAACCTAGGACCATGGCCAAAGACGCGAACCCGGATCAGGGGTGGTACTACAACACCCGCACCCACCAGGTCGAGCACCTCGAACGCAGCCGCGGGATCGACCTGCTCGGCCCGTACCCCGACGAGGCCACCGCCCGGCGCGCCCTCGAGATTGCCCGGGAGCGCACCCGGCGGGCCGATGCGGAGGACGAAGACTAGACCGTCAGCCGCGGGCTCAGCACGAACTCCGGGTCCACCTGCGCGGCGAGGTCGGCGCCGGCCCAGGCCGCCGCGTTGCGCAGGTGGAACTCGACCGCCTGGCGCTGGTAGCGGGCCCAGTCGCGCTGCTCCGCGTCGACCGCCTCGCGCATCGCGTGCAACGTCGAAAGGTTGGCCGGTTCGAGCTCGGCGATCGGGCGGGCCGTTCCGCGCTCGGCCGCCCGTACGTGCCCTGATGCCGACAGCCAGCCCAGCAGTGCCGAGCCGACCTGGTCCTGCAGGAACTCGACGTCCTCCGCGTCCGTCACCTTGTTGCCCACCACCACGAGCCGGACGCCGAAGTCGCGGGCGTAGTCCGCGTACTGGCGGTACACGCCCACACTGCGGACCGTCGGCTCGCACACCAGGAACGTCACGTCGAACCGGGTGAACAGCCCCGACGCGAACGCGTCCGCCCCCGCCGTCATGTCCATCACGACGTACTCGCCGTCGACGTCGACCATGTGGTTGAGCAGCAGCTCCGCCGCTCCCACCTTCGAGTGGTAGCACTTGACGCCGAGGTCGTCCTCGTCGAACTGGCCGGTGACGCCCAGCCGCACGCCGCCCAGCTGCCGGAAGCACGCCGCGAAGACCGGGTTGTCCTCGAACGGCCGGACCAGCCGTGAGCCGCGGCCCGGCGGGGTGGTCTTGATCATCGACGCCGCGTCCGGGATCCGCGGGTTGTCGCCGCGCAGGTAGTCCTTGATCAGCGCCATGTTGTCACCCAGCGTCGGCCAGGCGAGCGCTTCCTCCTCGGTCGCGCCGAGCGCCACCGCCAGGTGCTGGTTGATGTCGGCGTCGATGGCGAGCACCGGCAGCCCGGCGTCGGCGAGGTAGGCCACGAACAGCGACGACAGCGTGGTCTTGCCGCTGCCGCCCTTGCCGACGAACGCGATCTTCACGGTATCCCCTCCTGGCAATGATGACGGTTTTCATTATGCCCGGGCAACGTACACCCGACCGGCCCGCGCCCGATCGGGCGATCTCCGGGCCCGGAGCGGGTTAGGGTTGGGGGGTGCCTCCCCTCGTGATCAGGACACACTCGGCGGGCGGGGACTTCGGCCCCCTGCGTGCCGAGTTTTCGCTGCCGGAGTCGTTCGGGCCCGAGGTGCTGGCCGAGGCGGAGGCGGCGGTGCTCGACCCGCTGGCCAGCGCCGGCCCCCGCGAGGACGCGACGGACCTGCCGTTCGTCACCATCGACCCGCCCGGGTCCAAGGACCTGGACCAGGCCATGGTGGTCGAGAAGACCGCGCACGGCTTCCGCGTCCACTACGCCATCGCCGACCTCGCCGGGCAGCAGGCTCGCCGCGCCTTCGGACAGCACCGGCG
>NZ_MUMI01000832.1 GCF_002155975.1 Amycolatopsis kentuckyensis | reverse complement strand
CGGCCGGGCCCGGCCGCCGGTGAGCACCGACGCGCCCTTCGCGCGGGCGTCCTCGACGTGCGCCGACACCGCCGCGAGCTGGTCTTCCGACGTCAGCGAGCCCATCTGGGCCTGGTAGTCCAGCGCGCCGCCGAGCCGCAGCGCCGCGGTCCGGGCGACGAACGCGCGGGTGAACTCGTCGCGGATGTCCTCGTGGACGTAGATCCGCTCGACCGACACGCACAGCTGCCCCGCCGAGGAGAAGCACGCCGTCACCGCGCCCGTCGCGGCCTTCGCGACGTCGGCGTCGGGCAGCACGACCATCGGGTTCTTGCCGCCGAGCTCCAGCGAGTACGACGTCAGCCGCTTCGCCACCTGGCCGGCCAGCTCCTTGCCGGTCGGCGTGGACCCGGTGAAGCACAGGTAGTCCGACTCCTCGACCAGCGCGGTGCCGATCTTCGAACCCCGGCCGAGCACGATCTGCCAGGTCCCGGCCGGCAGCCCGGCTTCCTCGGCCAGTTCGTGCAGCCACAGCGCCGAAAGCGCGGTCTGGTTGTCCGGCTTCTGCACGACGGCGTTGCCCGCGGCCAGCGCCGGCAGGACGTCCATCGCGGTCAGGGCCAGCGGGTAGTTCCACGGCGAGATGATCCCGACGACGCCCTTGGGGTGCCGGATCTCGCCCGCGCGGGTGAGGCCGGGGATGACGCCGGCGATCCGCCGGGGCGCGAGGATCTTCGCCGCGTGCCTGCCGTAGTAGGCCGCCACCAGCGCGGTCGCGCTGACCTCGTCGAACGCGTCGAGCCGCGCCTTGCCGGCTTCGACCTGGACCAGGTCGAGCACCTCGTCCTGCCGCGCGAGCACCAGGTCGTGCAGGCGGGTGAGGACGCGGGCGCGCTCGGCGGGGGAGCGGTCCGCCCACGCCCGCTGGGTCGTGCGCGCGTCCGCGAACACCTTGCGGACGTCGGCGTCGGTGGCCTGCGGGAGGGTCGCGATCGGCAGCCCGGTGAAGGGCGCCCGCATCCGGATCGGCGCCGAGTCCGCGCCGCCCTGGACGCGGGCGACGAGCTCGGCAGCCCGTGCCGAACCCGGCGCCCCGGCGACACCGCCGACCGTCGGCGGCAGTGAGGTGTCTTCGACCGCGTTCGCGGGGGTCGTGCTGGTCATGACGTCTCCGTTCCGCGGAGTCCGCGCGACGCCGCGCGGAGGTTACCGACGAGTACACCATACCGTCGGTACGTCAGCTGTCCAGCGTGATGTGAATAAGATTCACGTATTGGGTGGGTGCAGCGGCGGCAGCTGGTAGTTCGGCTCGGTCGGGTCCTGCTGCTGCCCCGGGTGCGGCTGGGCCTGCGTCGCGCCGCCGTAGGGATCGTCGGGCTGCTGCGCCGGGAACGGCTGCGATGCCGGGCCGCCGTAGGCGGGTGGCGGCTGCGGGCCGGTCTGCGGCGGCGGGGCCTGCGCGGGGAACGGCTGAGACGGCGGATATCCCTGGTACGGCTGCGCGAACTGCTGCGGCGGCACCGGGTACGGCCTCGACTGCTGCTGGTACGGCCCCGGTGGCGGCCCGGCCGGGGCGGCCGCGGGCACCCGCCGCCCGGGCAGTGCCGCGAGGACCAGTGCCATCAGCGCGATCAGGCCGCCGCCGAGCAGCAGCCAGAAGCCGAGCCCGGTCGTGTAGTGCGACTTGATCGTGCCCTCGTCCGACTCGTAGCTCATGGTCGCCGAGACGTCCATGCCGAGCATCCACACCGCCGCGGTCACCCCGGCGGCCCCCGCCACCAGGGCCGTCCGGGCGCTCGAACGCACGCCGGGTCCCGCCGAGCGGCGCACGCCGGCGAACGCCAGCCCGGCCCCGGCCAGCAGCACGACCGCGCCGGCGGTGAGCGGGATGCCGTACCGGGCGACGTGGGTCTGGTCGTAGAACTTCTTCGCTTCCTCGCCCGGCTCGACG
>NZ_MUMI01000831.1 GCF_002155975.1 Amycolatopsis kentuckyensis | reverse complement strand
GCCGCCGATGCGCTGTGGCACACCGAAACCGGGCTCCCGCGCAACGCGACTCTCGGTGTCCCGCTGCTCGCGGCGGCGCTGGCGGCCGGCCTGTCCGGCGACGAGCCGTCGATGGCCCGCTGGCGCACCCGCGCGGCCGACGTCGCGGGCGTGGCCACCCCGGCCGAGTCGGCCAACCTGGCCCCGCTGGACGCCTTCGTCCGGGCCAGGGTGGCCCTCCACACCGGTGCCGGCCTGGCCGGACGACTCGCCGAAGCAGGCGCCGCGTTCGCTCCCGGCCGCTTCAACGGCTACGCGGCCGGCGTGGCCGCGGAACTGGCCGTGGCCCTCGACGCCCCGGACGCGTCCCACCACCTCGCCCGAGCCGAGCACCACGCGGCCCACAACCGCTGGACGGCGACGGCCCTGGCCCGCGCCTGAGCCCGCCGCCAAGGCGACGCCGCCCTGCTGGCGGCCGCCGCGGAACAGTTCGCCGAACTCGGCGCGGACTTCGAAGCCGAAGCCACCTGACGCCCGCCTGGAGTCCTCCGCCGGCTCCAGGCGGGCGTCAGGTG
>NZ_MUMI01000830.1 GCF_002155975.1 Amycolatopsis kentuckyensis | reverse complement strand
CTCAAGGCGCGGGCCGGGGTGCACTCCCCGGCCTCGGCCTGCGCCTCGGGTGCCGAGGGCATCGCCAGCGGGGTGGAGATGATCCGCTCCGGACGTGCCGACGTCGTGATCGCGGGGGGCGCCGAAGCGTGCATCCACCCGATCACGCTGGCCGGGTTCGCCCAGGCCCGCACGGTCTCCACGCGCAACGACGACCCGGCGAGCGCGTCGCGGCCGTTCGACGCCAACCGCGACGGCTTCGTCCTCGGCGAGGGCGCCGGCGTGGTCATCCTGGAGCGCGCGGACCTGGCGAAGGCCCGCGGGGCGCGCGTCTACGCGACGATCGCCGGGCACGGCATCACCTCGGACGCCTACCACATCACGGGCAACCACCCCGAGGGCATCGGCCAGATCGCCGCGATGCGCGCGGCGATGAAGATGGCCGGGGTCACCCCGGCGGACGTCGGGCACGTGAACGCGCACGCGACGTCCACTGTGGTCGGTGACATCGGCGAGGCGGCGGCGATCCGCAACGCGATCGGGGAGCACGTGGTCGTGACGGCGCCGAAGGGCTCGCTCGGCCACCTCGTCGGCGGCGCCGGCGCGGTCGAGGGGATCATCACGATCCTGGCGCTCTACCACGGCCTGGTGCCGGCCACCCGGAACCTGACCGACCTGGACCCGCGGGTGCAGCTCGACGTCGTCGCGGGCGAGCCGCGCAAGGTCGAGTTGACGGCGGCGATCAGCAACTCGTTCGGGTTCGGCGGCCACAACACCGCGCTGCTGTTCACGGTCTGAGCTCCACAGAACGCGGAGAAGGGCCCGGCTGGAGCCGGGCCCTTCTCCGCGTTCAGCACTTCTCGTGTTCGGGCGGTGGCCCGCCGTCGACGGCGTCGACCTTCAGCGTCGTGCCGTCGAGCACCATGGGCATGACGAGCCGCCACTTGATGCACGGCTCGCGGAAGAACAGCGGGGCGTCTTCGACGTTCTGCCTGCTGGTGAACCCGACCAGGACCCGCAGCGAATTCCCGGACGAGCGCTCGATCCGGTAGACGAGGGCGTCGCTGTCCTTTGTGGTGCGGACGCCCTTCCGCCAGTCGCTCTGCGACTGGCCGGCGGCCCGCTCGTCGGTGACCACGGCGACCCACTGCTGGTACTGCTTGCTGTTGATGGCCGCGAAGTACTTCTGCAGCACCCGGCGCACGGCGTCGCCTTGCGGGTGCCGCTTGGCGTCGTCGGTCATCCGGACGTCGTCGCCCCCCGCGGCCGGCGCGCCGCTGCTGGACGGCGACGGCGTCGAGAGCGCGACGGAGGTGTCGTCGGCCGGCCGGTCGGGCTGGCGGTAGAGCTCGCGCGCGAGCAGGCCACCGCCGACGGTCACGGAGAGCACCACGACCACGACGGGCACCAGCCAGCGCTGGCGAGAGCTGGGGGCGGGGGTGGTCACGCGGAAAGCGTACCGGCCCCCGTCCCGGGGCTCAGCCGACCTGGTGCAGCCAGGTCACCGGCGCGCCGTCGCCGGCGTGGCGGAAGGGCTCGAGCGCCTCGTCCCAGCTCGCGGCCAGGAGTTCGTCCAGCTTGTGCGCGAGGGATTCGCCGCCGCGGGTCATGCTGACGAGCGCGCGCAGCTGGTCCTCGCCCACCACGATGTCGCCGTTGGCGCTGGTCCGCCCGTGCCAGAGGCCGAGGCCGGGCGCGAAGCAGAACCGCTCGCCGTCGACGCCCGCACTGGGCTCTTCGGTCACCTCGAACCGAATCATCGGCCACGCCTTGAGGGCGGACGCCAATCTGGCGCCGGTGCCCGCGGGCGCGCGCCAGCCGCATTCGGCGCGAAGCTGACCCGGACTGGCCGGCTGCGCCGTCCACTTCAGGTCAACGCGGGCACCCAGGGTGCCCGAAATGGCCCACTCGACGTGCGGACACACCGCAGACGGCGACGAGTGGACGTACACCACACCTCGGGTGCTGCCACGGGTGCTCACTGCTACCTCCGCTTGTTGCTCGACGAGGGACGTCTTCCCCTACGCCCTACTCCGAGCTTCCAGCGCGGGCCTCAGCGCGGCTCCCGAATGCCGCCTCCGATGCGTTGTAGCACATTCTGCACCCCAACCGTGCTGTTTGGCCACATGAACACCACAAGTCACCCACCGCCCCACTTTCGGAGGGCAAGCGGCCGCGGCGCGCCCGTGTCGCACGGATCATTGCGCTGGGCGCGCTAGCGTGTTGACCCGGAACGACGAGCAGGGAGGGGCGAGCGGTGCGACTGGTGCGCCTGGAGCGGCAGCAGTCCCGGGTGGCGGACGACATCCGGGCGGCGCTGGCATCCCTGGGCCGCGGCAGCACCGTGATCGGCGGCATCGCGTTGGTGGGCGTGGCTTCGGAGGCCGGCCGCCCGATCGAGGCGGTGGTGATCCTCCCCCAAGGGGTGATCATCGTGATCGGCGTGGACCTCCCGGACCCGGCCCTGCGCCTGGAGGCCCCGCTGGGAGGGCCGTGGAAGGCGGACGGCTGGCCCCTGGTCGCGGACGACGATTCGGTGAACCCGGCAACGGAAGCGCTGGACGTTTCGCAGGCTTGCGAAAGGCAAATTGCGGCATTGGTCCCGGGAACGGCCCCGGTGGGAACGATCATCGCGGTGGGGCCGTACGTGGAGACGGTCGACCAGCCGGCGGCGGACCTGGCAGGCCCGGTCCGGGTGCTACACCCCACGCCGACGACGATGCTGGCGGCGACGGTCTCGTTGGCCACGGCACACCGGCCGCGCTCGGTGGACCAGGTGCGGGCATTGATCCGGGGCCTGGCGCCATCGGCCCCGGAGTTTTCGGACGAAGTGCTGCTGGGCGAGGGCTTCAGCCGGCTGACGGACGACTCGCCACCGGAGTCCCTTTGGGACGATGCCCCGGCGGCGGCGGGGGGTTCGGCCGCGGCGGTCTCGGCTACGGCTGCTTCGGCTGCGGCGGTTTCCGCCACGGCGGTTTCCGCTACGGCGGGTACGACCGATTGGCGGACGGAGACCCCGGCGGAGGCCCGGCCAGGCTCCGCGGCCGTGGAGGCTTCTGCGGAAGCCGAGCCCACCGCCCAGGTGGAGTCGGAGCACCCGGCTGATTCTTCGGCGCGGCCGGTGTTCCCGGGGACCGAGACTTCTGTCGAAGCCGAGCGCACCGAGGTACTCGTGCCGCCCGCCCAGGCGGAACCAGCCCGCCCCGCCGATCCCGCGGCGCGCCCGGTTTTCCCCGGCACCGAACCACCGGGGTTGCCCGGCGCCACTCCGTCGGGTGGTCCGGAGTCGGCTGAATCCTCTGCCGACGAGGTTGAGGGGACCGAAAACCTCCGGATTCCCCCGGCGAGCAGCGAGCAGATCGAGGCCCGTGGCGTCTCCGCCAAAGCCGGGCAAGCACTCGAAACCTCCACACCGCAGCCCGCCGAAGCGGGGCAAGCACTCGAAACCTCCGCACCACAGCCCGCCGAAGCGGGGCAAGCAACCACACCGTGGCCCGCCGAAGCCGAGGCGGCCAACTCTCAACCCGCGCATGCCACCCAAACCGGGCCAGCCGCACCGCGGCCCGCCGAGCCCGCGGAAGCCGGCTCCCAGCCCACCGCGCCCGAGCGGCTCACCCCAGCCGAAGCGACCACTCCCCCACAACCAGCTGAAGCCACGCACCCCACCGCCGCCGAAGGCCGCGGACCCGAGCTGCTCCTCCCGCGGCCCGCTCAGTCCGAACCGAGCGCTCCCTCACCAGCCGAAGCCAAGCAGCCCACCCCAGCCGAAGCGAGCACTCCCCCACAACCGGCCGAACCCACGCCACCCACCACGGCCGGTCACCCCGAACCCGAGCCGCCGCAACCGGCTCAGCCGCCGCAACCGGCGCAACCGGCTCAGGCGCCGCTGCCCTCTCCGCAGCCCTTTCCCCGTCCGCGGAGCGGCCCCGACGGGCGCGGGCGCCGGCCGCGGACGGGGAAAGGGCTGCGGAGAGGGCAGCGGCGCCTGAGCCGGTTGCGCCGGTTGCGGCGGCTGAGCCGGTTGCGGCGGCTCGGGTTCGGG